>DBPV01000106.1 GCA_002304995.1 Syntrophaceae bacterium UBA1411 | reverse complement strand
GAGCGCCCCGGCCCGAAGAAAGTACAGCGGCGTTAAAAAACCAACCGTCAGCGTTCTCAAGCGTCTGACGAAGTGGCCGTCTTTTTCCATGGTTCTTGCCAGGACCATTCCCAGTACATAGGCGGGTAAAACCGGTTCACTGCCCGACCAGAGGGCCAGCACGCCCATGCCCAGGAGGATGAAAAGAATCCATTTCGCCCGGATGGCGGCCGTTTTGTGGGCGTAGCGCCGGATGAGATAATCCGTCATCGGCCGCAGCGAAAAAATCAAAACGATTGTCGCGCCGACGAAGACGAGAGTCTTGTAAGTGAACGGCGCGAAGATGAGTCCCAGCGCGATGACGGTGCCCAGGTCGTTGACGAAGCAGGCGCCCAGGATGCCCTTGCCGAATTCGGTTTTGTTGAAGCCGTATTCGATCATGACGGCGTACACCACGGCCATGGACGTGGTGGAAAGGGCGATGCCGCACAGGAGGCTGGCCTGAAGATTCCATCCGATGAGAAAGTAGGCGATCGCCGTGCAGCCGATGAAGGGGGCGGCAAATCCGATGAGCCCGATCACGGAGACTTCCGTCATCTTGGTCTTCATGACATCGGGATTCAGTTCCGCGCCCGCCAGAAAAGTCAAAAGCATGGCGCCGAGGCCGGTACAGAATTTCATCCAGTCGGCCTGCAGAGACAGCCTGTCGAAGAAACCGAGTTGAAAAGCGGCAAGGCCGATGACGCACCCGACAACGATTTCCATGAGGGCTATCGAAATTTTTAAGCGGCTGGCTAATGCGGTAGACAAAACGGCGGCAAGAAACCAGAAAGCGGCAACCAGAAAGATATTTTCCATGAGGCGACTCCTTTCTCTTTTTATTCAGGAGTCATCAGCGGCCAGGGCGGTTAACGGCGAACTCCATCGCCTGCGCGAAACGGACAATCCGTGAGGGCGTAATCTATCAAGCAGACCTCATCCGGTTTGTCAATGAGAGATTGAAAAGCGGCTTAAAATTCATCCCGGCAAATCTCACGTCATCGCTTCCCGTTCCCGCTCATTTTTTTTTCGACTTGCCTTCGTCTTTCGGNNACAAGTTCCCCGGTGGAAAAGTGAATCTGCATGTTGACCTCCTGAAAAATAAAAAAAGGCCGCCGTCTGATCGTCGTCAGACAGCGGCCCGGCTGCCAAAAATTCCTCCATAAGCATTTACAGCCTATGGACCCGTTTGCATCTTGTAAACCCGAATAGACAGATTCGCGTCTTTAAAAGAGCAACCCTTTTCAACTGTCTAAAGCAGGGTTAAAAGTTAAATAGCGTACTATGGGAAAAAAGGCAAGCCTTGTCGGCAGGACGGACGGAAAAAGCGCCAATCAGGATTATCCGGATGAAACATGAAACGCAGGTGACGAGACGCCGCTTTCCAGAAAAATTAAGACGATCATTCAAAACAAAAAAGCCCTTCCGCCGAAAACGGAAGGGCTTTTGAGATAAAAGGGTTAATGCGCCTTTACACTATCTGTATTCGGAGACATGTTTGGGCCGTTTGAACAGGAGAGCGATCACAAAGCCGATCGCCAGCAGAGCCGCCGCCGTGTAAAGGGACTGCTGTTTGTTGAATTCGGCGAACACGAAGCCGCCTACGACACCGGCCACGCCCCACGCCGTGAGCAGGAAACCGTAAACCTTGCCGATGTAGGTGGGGCCGAAAGAGTCGGCCGCAAAAGACGGCATGACGGCGAAACCGCCGCCCAGGCAGGCCAGCAGATAGCAGGCGATGATCGTGAAGATGAGCACGCTGGTGACCTGGGGCAGCAGGACGTAAAGGATCGCCTGCGTGATGAACATGGTCATATAGGTTCCTTTGCGTCCGATTTTGTCGGAGACGGCCGCCCAGAACAGACGCCCCAGACCGTTGAAGATGGAGGCTACGGCGAGCACGCCGCCGCCCAGAATGGCGAGTTTGGCCGGATCATCGATGCCCTGAGCAATCTTATAGACGTCCTGCGCCATGGGGGAGAGTTTGGATAAGAGCCCCATGCCGGCGGTGACGTTCAAAAAGAGCATGCCCCAGAGCATGTACCACTGACGGGTTTTCTTCGCTTCGGTCCAGCTGAAGGAATCGGCCGCGCTGACGGTTGAGGCGGCCGGCTTGAAGCCTTTGGGAAGCCAGCCCGCGGGCGGATTTTTGAGCGTGAGGGCGGCAGCGGCGGCAAAAACCAGATACACAACGCCCAGCACGAGGAATGAATTGGCCACGCCGACTTTGTTGATCAGACCGGGGATGATCAGTCCGATAAAGAATGCGCCGAAGCCGAATCCCATGACGGCCAGGCCCGTAATGAGGCCGCGCTTGTCCGGGAACCAGCGGATCAGGGTTGCAATGGGAACGACGTAGGTGAGGCCGTTGCCGATACCGGCGACGACACCGTAGCCGATCAGAAGAAACGTGAAACTGCCCGTATGCAGAGCCACACCGCCCAGGAGAACGCCGATGCCGTAGAGACAGGCGCCCAGCGTGGCGACAAACTTGGGGCCTTTTTTATCGACGAGCATGCCGCCGAATGCGGCGGAGATGCCGATCATGCCGATGATGAGCATGAAGACCCGCGAGACGACCTTCATTTCCCAGCCCTGCGCGGCGACGATGGGTTTCACAAACACAGACCAGGCATACACTGTGCCCAGAATCAGCATGATGACGACGCCCGCGATGGCCAGAAACCACCGCTTACTTTCCAAATTCTCATTAGCCATACGTTAATTCCTCCCTTGCCTTTTTTTTCAGGCCTGAAATGTATTTGGCGACACGCTAAGAAAACATCCACAGGAAAGACAAATGGTTTTTTATTGTGTCATGAAGCTCTCAAAAACGTCCACGGTCTTATACATAAAGAATATGCCCCTGACAAGGGGCATATTTGGTTTATTTTATGTTATCTTAAACATCATCCGTGACCGCCGGCGCCTGATCAGGCCGCCTGCAGTTTGACCGCGCAGACCTTGTATTCCGGAATTTTCCCCNNATTGACCGGCGTGTCGGTGAAGTGGAAGTTCATGAAAATCGTTCCGGGCGCGCTCTTTTCGGTAATCTGCGCTTTGGCCTTCACTTCGCCGCGCCGCGAGGCGACCAGGACGTCCTGGCCGTCGGCGATGTTGAGTTTGTCGGCGTCGACCGGATTGATTTCCACAAGACTTGCCGGATAGCGCTCGGAGGGGCCCTTGGCCCGCCTGGTCATGGTGCCTGTGTGGTAATGATACAAAACGCGCCCCGTGGTCATCAGGAAGGGATAGTCCTGATCCGGAAGTTCCGCGGGAGCGATGTATTCAATGGCGGAAAACAGTCCCAGGCCGCGCGAAAACTTGTCCTTGTGTAAAAATTTGGTTCCCTTGTGTTCGGAGGTGGGGCAGGGCCACTGGATGCCTTCCCGTTCGATCCGCTTGTAGGTAATGCCGGCGTAGCTCGGCGTCACCTGCGCCACTTCCTCGAAGATTTCCCTGGCCGAAGCGTAGTTCATGGGGTATCCGAACCTGTTGGAAATGCCGCAGAGGATTTCCCAGTCGGATTTCGCCTCTCCGGGCGGTTCCAGCGCTTTGCGGACGCGCTGCACGCGCCGTTCGGTGTTGGAGAAAGTGCCGTCTTTTTCGGCAAAGCTGGCGGAGGGCAAAACCACGTCCGCGATGGCGGCGGTTTCGGTGAGGAAAATATCCTGAACGACCAGCAGGTCCAGTTTTTCCAGTTCTTTTTTCACATGATGCAGATCCGGATCGGACAGCAGCGGGTTTTCACCCATGATGTAAATAGCTTTGATCTTGCCCTGGCCGGCGGCCGCCATCATTTCCATGATCGTCAGTCCCGGTTTGGGCGAAAGGGACGCGCCCCAGGCGGCTTCAAATTTGCGGCGCACGTCGTCGTTTGCCACCTGTTGGTAAGCCGGATAAACGTTGGGCAGCGCGCCCATATCGCAGGCGCCCTGAACGTTGTTCTGGCCGCGCAGCGGATTGACGCCGCCGCCTTCAATGCCGACGTTGCCGCACAGCATGGACAGATTGGCGCAGCTTTTGACGTTGTCCGTCCCGCTGATGTGCTGCGTGATGCCCATCGCGTAGAGGATGCTGGCGCGCTTGGCTGCGGCGTACATCCTTGCGGCTTTCTTTAAATCCTCCGCCGGCACGCCGGAGATCTTTTCGACGTATTCGGGCGTGTACCTGGCGACCATCGCTTTGAGCGCGTCAAACCCTTCCGTTCTTTCGGCGATGTAGGGCTTGTCTTCCAGACCTTCGGCCAGAATGACGTTCATGAGCCCGTTGATAACGGCGACGTCCGTTCCCGGTTTCTGGCGCAGCCAGATGTCCGCGTATTTCACGAGGTCGATCCGGCGCGGATCGATCACGATCAGCTTGGTTCCGTGGCGCCGGACGGCGCGTTTCACCTTGGCGCCGATGACGGGATGGTTTTCCGTGGTGTTGGTGCCCGTCGCCAAAATGAGGTCCGTGTACTCGATTTCATCGATCGAATTCGTCATTGCTCCGCTGCCGAATGTGGCGGCCAGACCGGCCACCGTCACGGAGTGTCAGAGCCTGGCGCAGTGATCGACATTGTTGGTGCCGATCCCCGCCCGCAAAAATTTCTGGAACAGATAATTTTCTTCGTTGGTGCAGCGCGCGGAGGCCAGGCCGGCGATGCTGTCCGCTCCGTATTCGCTTTTAATGGCCTTCAGCTTATCCGCAATGAAGGCGAAGGCTTCATCCCATGAGACTTCCTTGAGGTCTTCCTTTTTATCGCGGCGGACGAGCGGTTTGGTGAGCCGGTCGGGATGGGAAACGAAATCCATGCCGAAACGCCCTTTGACGCAGAGGCTGCCCTCATTGGGCTGGCCGTATTCCCGGTTGCCCATGACTTTGATGATCCTGTTGTCTTTGACGTAAAGATCCATCTGGCAGCCGACGCCGCAGTACGCGCAGGTGGTGTGGACTTTTTCGAGCTCCCAGGGACGGCCGGCGAATTTCGCCTGTTTGAACGTGATGGCGCCGGTGGGGCAAACCTGGAGGCATTCGCCGCAGAACACGCATGTCGAGTCGATATAGTCGGTGTCGAACGCGGGTCCGACCTTCGCGTAGGAGCCGCGCATCGAGAAATCCAGCACTTCATTGACCTGGATTTCATTGCAAGCCCGGATGCAGCGGCCGCACAGGACGCATTTATTCAGGTCGCGGCTGATCATGGTGTTGGATTCGTCCATCGCGTGGCCGGGAGGCTCGATCGGAAAGCGGGGTTTGTCGATCTTCAGCCAGTAAATCAGATTCTGCAGCTCGCAGGCGCCGTTTTGTTCGCAGGTCAGGCAGTTGTGGTCGCCCGAGGACCAGAGCAGTTCGATAATCATCTTCTGTGCGGCGCGGACGGCCGGCGTGTTGGTCCGGACCACCATGCCGGGGCTCACCGGCATGCAGCACGAGGCGACCAGAGAGCGGGCGTTTTCCACTTCAACGACGCAGACGCGGCAGGCGCCGACATTGGTGGTGTTTGCGTAGTGGCAAAGGGTTGGAATGTAAATGCCCAGGCTTCTGGCGGCCTCGAGGACCGTCTGGCCGGGGGTAACCGATACTTCCTGTCCGTCAATCGTCAAAGTTACCTTTTTTTCCATTTTTATTCTCCAGTCTAGAAAGGTCGATACCCAATGCTTCTTTTGACAAAAAGCACGAGAGTTACTGCTGAATCGGGCTACCGACTTATAGTCATTCGCAGCGGTTTTGTCAATTATGTCAATTATGTCATAACCTTACCGGAAGGGGCCAAGGATGAAAACGTCAAATAATCCGCCTGGCAGGAGAGTTTGGCACAAGGGTGCAGTTGTCAAACACAGGACAAAGGATTATATTACTCTGCAAGTGAATGAACCAAGGAGAATTTATGACAGCAGACAGGGGAAGCAGGTCGTATCGGGAAAATGTGGAACGGTTAAGCCGGATGTCTTTTGCGGTGGGTGTTTACCGGCCGCCCAGCGAAGGAGGAAGCGCGTCTCTTTTGCTGCGGGTGACCGAGAATTGTCCGTGGAACAAGTGTACATTTTGCGAGATGTACAAAGGGCATCCGTTTGTCTATCGTTCCGTGGAGGACATTAAAAAGGATATCGATACCGTCAAGGCGATGGTTGACGAAATTCAGGACGTGTCCTGGAAAACCGGGCAGGGGGGCAAACTGAACCGGGAGGTCTTGCGCGCGCTTCTGAGCATCGATCCCTATCTAAACGAAAATCCCTGCTTTTCCAATGTGTTCAGCTGGCTGTACTACGGCGGAAAGACGGCTTTTTTGCAGGACGCCAACAGTATGATCATGAGGCCGCCGGAATTTATCGAGGTTTTGACCCATTTGCGCAAGACCCTGCCCGGCTTGAACCGCGTGACGTCCTATACACGGTCCAAAACGCTGGCCCAGCGGAAACTCGAGGAGCTCACCGCCATCCGCCAGGCGGGGCTCGACCGCATTCACGTGGGGCTGGAAACGGGCGACGACGAAATTCTCAAACTGGTGCGCAAGGGCGTCACCAGCGCCGAACAGATCGAAGGCGGGAAGAAAGCCATGGCGGCCGGATTCCAGCTTTCCGAGTACTGGATGCCCGACTTGGGCGGCCGGGAGCGCTGGCGGCAGCATGCCGAAAACACGGCGCGGGTCTTAAACGAGATCGATCCCCACTATATCCGGTCGCGCCCCTTTGTTCCGAGGCAGGGAACCGAAATCTTTGACGATTACGCTTCCGGGCGCCTGCATATTTCGTCGCCGCACGAGCGGCTGCAGGAGCTGCAGGTGATGATTGAAAATCTTAAGGTGACCTCGCATGTGTGCTTCGACCACAACATGAATTCCTGGACGAACCGCCAGGGGGGGCTGCTCTTCTCCCTGGATTACGAAGGCTACAAGTTCCCCGAGGAAAAGCCCCGCGTCCTGGAACTGATCCGGGAAGGGCTGACGGTCGACGAATCCCGTCACATCGACATCAAGGAGCTCATTGCGCTGGGATCCTTATAGGCCCCGCGATCAGTTCCAGATCAGTCAGTTTGCCGGACGGTTGCAGTATTCTGCTTAGTGAACCGTGCCGGAATTTGTTTTGGCCGGCCGGTTGCCTGCGCCCGTGCCCACGGTTCTGCCGATGGACCGGAAATCCTTTTCCAGCCCGGCGATAATGGTTGCGGCCGGGCCGACGTCGGCCCTTCCCGGATAGATGTCGTAGCGTCTTTTGAAAGGCTCCGGCGTGAAATCCGGCATCACGACGTTTGCGCCCGCCTGAAGCGCCAGCAGCCGGCCCTGCGGGTGCAGCGAGGCCAGCGCCGTGGTGGCGGGAATGTTGGTGTTGCGCGTGATGAGCCGGGCCAGGGCAATGACGCGCAGCGTCAGTTCGATATCGTCGTTGCCGATTCCGGCCAGCGGCGTGTCCGGGTGGGGGATGAACGGTCCGATGCCCAGCATGTCCGCGTCGATAAGCCGCATAAGCAGCAAATCGTCCGCCAGAATTTCGTGCGTCTGCCCCGGCAGGCCCACCATGTTTCCCGCGCCCGTTTCAAAGCCCAGCTCCTTGAGCGTCTTCAGGCACGTGACACGGCGGTCCAGGCGGCAGCCCGGGCGCAGATATTTATAGAGCTCCGGCGAAGCGGTTTCATGCTTGAGCAGGTAGCGGTTCACGCCCGCATCGAGAAAGGCCCGGTAATCGGCCGGCGGCCTTTCTCCGAGAGAAAGCGTGACGACAAGATCTGTTTCCTTTTTGATGCGTTCCACGAGCAGGCAGATTTTTGAGACATCATAAAACGCGTCTTCGCCCGATTGCAGCACGACCGTCGCAATGCCCGCGGCTTTGACGTCCTCAGCCGCGGCGAGAATTTCCTCGTCGGACATCCGGTAGCGCTCCAGGCGCTCGTTGGCCCGGCGCAGGCCGCAGTAAAGGCAGTCGCGCTCGCAGAAATTGGAAAATTCGATGATGCCCCGCAGGTGGATTTCGTTGCCGACGTCGTTTCTGCGCACGCGGTCGGCGGTGGCCAAAAGCTCCGGCACGCAGTCGCCGGGCATTTTTAAAAGTTCGATAATTTCACCGCGGCCGAGCGGTTTGCCGATTTCCGCCCGCAGGAGCAGTTTTTCGATCCGATCAAATATAGACATCCCGCGCTCCCTTTTCGATTTGCGCCAGACGGCTTACGGCCATTTGTCTGCGCTTTGTCCGGTAGGATTTATCCAGCGTATCCGCAATCAGCGCCTCGCCCGCTTCCCGGACCCGGGGGCTGGCGTAATCCATCAGATACTCCTTAAAAGTAAACAAGGCGTTTGTCTGGCAGAATTTCTGAATCAGGCCGGGCTTGGCCAGATCCATGAAGTCCTTGCCGACGCGTCCCAGACGGTAGCAGGCCGTGCAGAAGCTGGGGATATGACCGTGCCGGCTGATGTCGTAGATGACTTCGTCGAGCGTGCGGGTATCGCCCAGGTTGAACTGCGCGGCGCGGAAGCGGTCGCTGGAATCGTCCTGGTAGCCGCCGGGGTTGGTCCGCGAGCCGGCGCTGATCTGGGAGACGCCGTAGGCGAAAACTTCCGAGCGCAGCGCGGGATTTTCCCGCGTGCTTAAAATCATGCCCGTGTAGGGCACCGCCATCCGGAGAATCGCCACCAGTTTTTTAAAGTCGGCATCGCTGACCGGCCGCGGCGGGGCGATGGCCGCAGGCGCATTGAAGGCCGGCTCCAGGCGGGGAATGGAGATGGTGTGCGGTCCGACGCCGCAGTCCTTTTCGAGCTGCAGGGCGTGCAGCAGGAGGCCCAGGACTTCATATTTGTAATCGTAGAGGCCGAACAGTGCGCCGATGCCCACGTCGCTGATGCCGCCTTCCTGCGCCCGGTGCATGGCGGTGAGGCGCCAGGCAAAATCCTTCTTCGGCCCGCTGGGGTGCATGATTTTATACGTTTCATGATGGTAGGTTTCCTGAAACAGGACGCAGGTGCCGATGCCCGTTTTCTTCAACCTCCGGTATTCGTCCACCTGCAGCGGGGCGATTTCCACGTTGATCCGACGGATTTCTCCGCCTTTTTCCGTTCGGGTGGCGTAGGCCGTTTCGATGGCCTCCATGAAGTATTCCAGGCTCGACCGGGTCGGGTGTTCGCCGCAGAGCATGAGCAGGCGCTTGTGGCCTTCCCGCTCCAGAACCATCACTTCCTTGCGGATCTGCTCCATCGTGAGCGCGACGCGCTGAAGCTCCCTGTTGTCGCGCCGGAAACCGCAGTACAGGCAGTTGTTGGAGCAGTGATTGGCGATGTAGAGCGGCGCGAACAGGACCAGGCGGTTGCCGTAAATATCTTCCTTGATTTTGTGCGCCGCCTGAAGAATTTCTCCGAGCAGCTCTTCGTCCCGGGTCTGGAGCAGCGCGGCGACCTCTTCGGGCGTGAGCCCCTTGAGCTCGCAGGCCTTGTCGATGATGTCGCGGATGCGTGCCGGTTCGGGATGCCCTGCGCGGTCGAGGATCTCCTGAATATGGTTGTCGTCGATGAAATCTTGAAATTCGGTCATAATAAAATTTTCCTTTACTCCCCTTCAGACTTTGGTCAGGGATGATTTGACGGAAACACCCGGCAGGGATCCCAGTTTGCCGGTGAGCGCGCCGATCTCGTCGGTGGTGGCGTGGACAATGAGCGCGATGATGTGCAAATGGGCGGGCGTATAGGGAAGGCCCATCCTGCCGATGATGCTTTCGCCGAAATCGCCCAGAATCGCGTTGACCTTTTGCGCCTGTCCGGTTCTGTCGGTAATAATAATCGTAATGGTGCCGATGCGCTTATCCATGGTTTCCTCAAAAAAAAGGTTTGATCCGGAAGAATCAAACCTTTAAATGGATAAAGACTTCAAACTTCCCTCAAGATCAGTTTTGCCCTCTCTCTCAGGCCGCAATGTATTGGCCGCTACTCTATCCGCACGGACCGGCGTTTGTCAACGAGAAAAACCTTGACGCCCGCGTAATACTGTTTATATATTCGTGCCACCGTCCGGCCGGCCTGTGCTTGCCGCAGCGGGAGCAAAAGATGCAAAAGGGCACCCCCATATGATGAGCCGGAAGATTGTACCGATCCTTCTCTTGCTGAGCCTGCTGATCCTGCCGGTCTGGTCATTCGCGGATGATCCGGCGCCGTCCGTCCCCCAGAAGGGGAGGGAGTCCGGAGCGGCGGAAAAAGCCGCGCCCGCCGAAGCCCGGCAGGCTGTTCACCGCCTGGAAGCGGTGGTCGTCACCGCCGGGCGACCCGCCAACCCGACAACGCCCGTAACCACCCGTTACGGGACGCAGCACAATGTCGTCACGGAAGAACAGATCAGGGAACAAAGCGGCCGGGATTTTCAATCCGCCCTGCGCGATGTGCCGGGCGTGATGTTTCAGAGCAAAAACCTGATGGGCAGCCAAACCAGCCACAGCCTGTACATCCGCGGACGGGGCGCCAGCCACCCGAGCTCCGACTTTGCCGTTTTGTATGACGGCGTGCCGCGTTTCGGGGCGCTCTTCGGCCAGGTGCTGGGCGACGGCATGGCGCCGGCCACGATCGGGAGCATCGAAATATTCAAAAGTCCCCAGCCGTCCGAATTCGGCAGCGGCTACGCCTCGGTGAACGTCATTCCCCGGCAGATGAAGGAAGAAGGCCGGGAGGCGGTCTTCGACGCCGGCGGCGGGACCTTCAAAACCTTTTCCCAGAGTCTTTCGGCAGGCGTCAGGAAAGGGCCGTACGACCTGTACGTGTCGCAAAGCTGGGCGTCCACGGACGGCCATCGCGAGCATTCCCGCGCGCAGCAGCAGAGTTATTACGCCAATGCCGGTTATGAACTGGGCGGCCACTGGAACGTCCGGTTCCTGGCCAACTATGTCGGCGGTCAGACGCTGGCGCCCCGGCCGGAAACCAGGCCCACCGCGATAAACGGCGTCAGTTGGCCGATGGCCGAACGCTTTGACACGGGCTCCTTTCTTTCCACCCTGACGCTGAACAACCGCTACGCCGTAGCGCAGGGCTACCTCAAGGCGTATGTCAACGAAACCGATTTCGATCTCTTGCAGGAGCTGAAAAACGGCGTGCGCTACGCGGGCGGGAGCGGCGGCGTGTGGTCGCGGCAGAAGGCCCTCCTCTACGGCGTCCGCCTCAAGGAAAGGCTGGCGCTCTGGCCCGGCGGTGAAATCGCAGCCGGCGTCGATTGGGACGTCGCCGACATGAAAAACACCGCGCGGACATACAGCGGCCTGGCCGTTCCCGGCGTCAACGGTGGGAAGGCCGAACGGATCTGGGATTATCCCCGGACAGTCGTTTTGTCCCCGTATGCCGCGATCAGCCACCTGTTCGGAACGCCGGAAGGTTTCCATGCGATTCCCTCCGCGGGATACCGCTATTTGCATCACAACGAATTTCAGTCTGCGTCTTCCTGGCAGGCGGGGCTGGTGGCGGGATGGGCCCGGACAGACCTCAATATCCACTATGCCCGCGGCGTGAATTATCCTTCTCCCATCGTGCTCATGAACATGGTGCTTACCGATGCGCCGGCGGCGGGCGGCGAAACGTTCTGGTCAAGAATCAAACCCGAGACGGTGGATCATTACGAAATCGGTCTGACGCACGCCTGGCCTCAAAAGGCCACCGTCGGCGCGACGCTTTTCTACGACCGCGGCAGGGACCGTTACCAGGCCTATCTGTTCGGACCTGTGCCTGTCTCCTTCAACGATCCGATCGGAAAATACGAGATCCGCGGCGTGGAACTGACCGGCACGGTCACGCCGGCAAAAAGGCTGGAGATTTTTGCGGCCCTGACGCTGATGGACGCCCAGGCCACCGGCGGCGACGGCATCGAGCGCGATCATCTGCCCTACACGCCCGGCTGTCAACTGCAGGCAGGTTTCCACTGGTCTTTTTGGGAGCGTTTCCGTCTGCGCATGGACATGCAGTATCTCCAGGATGTTTACGCCGGCACCAATCTGCGCAGCGGCAGCTTCAATTTCGGCCCGCTTACCGACATCAACAAACTGGAGGATTTCGTGCTGGTCAACGGCCGTCTGGGATATGTTTTCGAGTACCGGCCGCTGCAGATCGGCGAGGGGGAGGTTTACGCGGCCATCAACAATCTGTTCAACCGGCATTACGAGTACGCGAAGGGCTACAGCATGCCCGGCATCACGGTGTTTGCCGGCCTGACGCTGAAATTTTTATAGGAGACGCATGAGAAGCAGATTTATCGGTGGCATACTCCTCCTGACGATTGCGGCGGGACTTCTTGTCTGGATGGCAGGCCCGGCGTATGCGAAAACCGCCAAGGGGCGTTGCGTCATCGTCGCGTCCGATACGCTGCTTTCCGGCATGGCCGAAACACTGCTGCCGCCGGACCGCTACGGCGTCGAGGCAATTCTGCCGCCCGGCCAGTGTCCCGGCCACTACGACGTCAGGCTGTCGGACATCGAGAAGATGCAGAAAGCCGATCTGGTGATCTGTTTCAACCGGATGCCGTTTCTGCAAAAAGCGCAGGCCGGCGGCCGGGCCAGGCTGGTGCTCGATACCGGCGGACGAAACTGGATGGCGCCCGAGTCCTATCTTTTGGGCTTGCAGCGTCTGGCGGGCGAACTGGCGCGCCGGTTTCCCCACGACCGCGCTGAAATCGCCCGCCGGGAGAAAGACGCGGTTGATCGAATCCGCGCGGAGATGCAAAAGCACAGAGAGCGGCTCACCCGGGCCGGCGTTGCGGGACGGGCGGTTCTGGCTTCCTCGCTGCAGGAGGAGACGCTGGCCTGGATGGGTTTTTCCGTCGCGGGCGTTTACGGCCGCCCCGAATCTCTTTCCGCGAAAGACGTGGCGCGTCTCATGATAATCGGCCGGGAGCGGCAGGTGGCCGCTGTTGTCGATAATCTGCAGTCCGGCCCCGATACCGGCAAAGGCCTGGCCGAGGCGCTGGGCCGGCCGCACGTGGTTCTCAATAATTTTCCGTCGGCGCAGGGGTATTCCGCGACGCTCGAGGACAATGTCGAGGCCGTGATAAGGGCATTGGAGCAAAAATGAAGCGGGAGATTCTGACACTGAACAATGTTGCGGTGCGAAAGCAAAAGGCGCTTTTGCTTTCCGGCATCGATCTCGCCGTTTCGGAAAACGAGTTTGTGGGAGTGATCGGTCCCAACGGCGCGGGAAAAACCACGCTGCTCAACGTTGTCGCAGGCTTTGAAAAATTTTCAGGCGAGCTCCATCTTTTCGGCAAAGCCGAAACCTGGCGACGCTCCCGCCGCGCCCGCCTCTGTGTCGGGTACGTGCCGCAGATGCTGCACATCGATCCGGCCTTTCCGATTTCCGCTTTCGAGGCCGTTCTGACGGGCGCCGCGGGCCGGGCCGGGCTTTTCCGTCCGCCTGCCGCCGACGAGCGAAGGGAGGCCCTGCGCCTTCTGGACATGATGCGCGTGGCCCATCTCGCCCATCGCCCGCTGGGGCATCTGTCCGGCGGAGAACGGCAGAAGGTGTCGCTGGCGCGCGCGATTCTCCAGAAACCGGACCTGCTGCTTTTGGACGAACCGACCGCCAATTTGGACATCGCCGTGCAGAAGGAAGTTCTGAACCTGATCGATGAGATAGCCGGGCGTGAAGCCCTGGCGATTCTGTTCGTCACGCACGATTTCAATCTGCTGCCGGCGCGGCTGCGCCGCGTCGTCATGCTCAAAAACGGCGCCAAGGTGTTCGACGGCGGCATTGACGCGGCGCTGGCGGGCGAAACACTGACCCGGCTGTTCGACTATCCGCTCGAAACCTTCGAACGAAACGGAAAACGGTTTGTCTCTTATGATTGAACCCATTGTCGAAGCCTTGAGCTATCCGCCCATCCAGCGCGCCTTGCTGGCCTGCCTTCTCTGCGGAGCGAGCTGCGCTTTGTTGTCCGTTTTCGTCGTGCTCATGAAAATGCCGCTCATCGGCGTTTCCATGTCGCATGCGGCTTTCGCGGGTGCGGTGCTGGGAATGCTGCTGGACATCAATCCTTTTTTAAGCGGGTTGATTCTATGCCTTTTGACGGCGGCGGTCCTGGGGCCTCTGTCCGACCGGAGCGACATCGCACCGGAAAATCTCCTGGGAATTCTGTTTTCGTTTCTTATGGGCATCGCCTTTCTGGGGATGGGCATACTCACGCAGACCAAGGCGGGGGCGCTGAACCTCATGTGGGGCAGTCTGCTGACGCTGTCGCTGGCCGACCTGGCGGTGCTTGCGGCGGTGACCGCCGTCCTCGCGGCGTTTGTCGTTTTGTTTTTCAAGGAAATCCGCGCGGTCCTTTTCAACCGGCGTCTGGCCGCGTCGGCCGGCGTGCCGGAGCGGGTGATTTATTACGCCCTGCTGTTTTTGACCGGCGCGGTCGTTTCCGCCAATCTGGCAACCGTGGGCGGGCTGCTCATCTTCGCGCTCCTGGTGCAGCCGGGCGCCACGGCCCTGCAGTTAACCTACAACCTGAAATATTTTTTCTGGATCTCCGCGGCGGCGGGCGTTTTCGCCTGCGGCCTGGGGCTGGTGTTTTCATATATTTTCGACATTCCGTCCGGCGCGGCGGTGGTGCTGACGGCAACGCTTCTGTTTGCGCTGGCCTTTGTGTTTTCACCCAAACGCCGTTTGATGAAAGGAAACGTTTTGAAAAATGACCGGCGCTGAAATGGATGAGGCAAGAAAAGCGTATTTCAACGACTCTGCGGAAAAGTGGATCGATCTGTGGTACCGCGACCCGGAAACCGGGCGGCAGGACAGGCATGCGAAGGACTTTGAAAGGCTCTTTGCCCTGATGCCTCTGAAGACCGGCGACTCGGTGCTCGACGCGGGCTGCGGGACGGGGGTTCTGGTTCCCTACCTTCTGGATGCCGTGGGCGCCTCCGGAACGATTTGCGAGCTGGATTTCGCCCCGCGAATGATCGAAATCAACCGCCGGCTCCATCCGGCCGCCAACATCCGCTTTCTGGTGGCGGACGTGGAGCAGACGCCGCTCGCCTGCGCTTCCTGCGACGCCGCGGTCTGCTTTTCCTGCTTTCCGCATTTTTCGGACAAGGGCAGGGCGGTCGAAACGCTTGCCGGCATTTTAAAGCCGCAGGGGATTCTGATTGTCGCGCATTTCGCTTCGTCGCGCGGCATCAACGCCCGTCACAAGACCTGCGCCGCCGTTCGTCACGATCACCTGCCGGACGAGGGCGCCATGCGGAAGATGATGGAAACACGCGGATTCGCAATCGAGGCGTTCATCGACGAGGAGGGATTTTACTACCTGCAGGCGCGGAAAAAAGCTTGACGCACCGGTAAATATCTTCCCTATAGTTCGTGCCACTAAAACATCAGGAGGTCTTCAGGATGTCAAAGCTTGTCCGTTTCGGCGTGTCGCTGGACGAAGATCTGCTGGATCAGTTTGACCGGCTTATCCGGCAGAGAAAATACACCAACCGTTCGGAGGCGATCCGCGATCTGATCCGCGAAGAGCTGGTCAAGAAGGAATGGACGGAAAACCGCGAGGTCACCGGCGCGATCACGCTCGTTTACGACCATCACGCCCGCCAGCTGGTGAACAAGGTGATCGACATTCAGCACGACTGCCATACCTGCATTTTGTCGACCCAGCACATTCATCTGGATCATCACAACTGTTTTGAAATCGTCGTGACCCGGGGAAAATCAAAGGACATCGAGGCGCTTTTCCAGAAGCTCAAAGCCGTCAAGAACGTCAAGCACGCCGGCTTCATGATGGCGACGAAGGGAAAGCATTTTTAGGCTGCGGCACGCCGGAAACCCAGCCGGCAAACGGCGCGCCGCGGATCAGGTGTGCTGCGAACAGGGAATGCAGACGCGGCGGCCGTCGGGCATCGGGATCATTTTCCCGGCCATCGTCATTTCTCCGCAGACGGCGCACGGGCGGGAAGGCTGCAGCGGCGCGTACGGAGGTTCTTCGTAAGGCACTTCCGCGGTGGTGAAGAGATCTGCGAAAGACTGGGACAGCAAATCGGCGATTTTCATCCGTTTCAACTGCCGCTCGTCGTTTTCCGAGGCCTTGCCCGCGGCGCGAGCCGCTTCCAGGCGGTCGTAAAGCTCCCGGTCTTTTCCGCCGTACGCGTAGCCGGTTCGCCGGGAAAAGCGGTACGCCCGCCGCATCGGACGGCTCAGCACCGTGTACGCGTTTTTGCCGTAATTGCGGATGATCAGATTGCCTTTGCCGGCCGCCGTGCCCAAAAGAACCTGCAGGGCGTCAATGGCACAGGAATCGTTTTCGCACACGGCCACCACTTCCTCGTCTCCGGCCCGGCTCAGATGCATCAGGCGCATGGCTTCTCTGGCCACCCGGTAACCGTAGACCAGGCCGGGGCAGAGGTGCCCGTGAAATGCCACGCACGGCTTCAGATCATCGGGCATTTTTATGTCATCAGCGGAAACCGACATATGCAATTCCTTTCTGAGGCCAGCGGTCTTAACGCTGCCTGCGCTTCGGTCATGCCGGCAGCGGCCGGCCGCTTTCTCATACCGGATGTCTCCGCGCTGGGCAAGGCCTGTCCCGAACGGTGGGGAAAGGCCGCAGGGGGCCTCTGCGGAATCCGCCGCCGCGCTTCACAGATCCTTGATTTCCGACAACAGACGGTCGAACTGTTCCACATCGACCACCGGCGAGGTGGTGAAGGAAATGCCGGTGAGCATGTTCAGCCCCAGTGACGCGGACATGGCTTTGTCCGCATTCGGAAAGTCCAGCGTCAAAACCAGATCGTGTTCGCCCAGCACGGCGTACATGGAGATGATTTTTCCCTCGTTTTTCCGGATGATCCTCACAGCCTTGCGCGTCCGCTCCTCGGAGGCCCCTTTGACGGACTCCTGATTGTATTTTCCGAACATCATGAATATCGGCATACATCGTCTCCTTTCGCCGGAACGGATCCGGAGGATCCGACCGCAGTTGAAAAATCAGTAGTTGGCTGTGGAAAACCTCGCCTGCCGGGGATGGGCGAGCCGTTCGTAATCCGCGTAGGACAGGCGCAAAATCTCCGTGTGCGAGCAGGCATTGAAGCAGATCTCCTTGTCCCGGGCCAGGCTTTTTTCCACATAAACCTCCATGCCGTACAGATTGCCGAAGGGCGGCATGGCGCCGGCTTCGCATTCCGGGAAAAGATTTTTAAATTCTTCTTCGCCGGCCAGTTGTACGTTCTGTGTGCCCGCCACGCTTTTCAAAAGATCGAAATCCACGCGCTCAGTCGCCGGGAGCACCGCCATGGCCATTTGACCGTTGATTTTGATCATGACGGTTTTAGCCACCTCCTTTCCCGGGATGTGGACGGATTCGGCGATTTCCTGGGCCGTGTAAGCTTTGGAATGCTTGATGCTGATGTAGCGGATATTGTGATCGTCCAGAAATGCTTTCAGTTTATTGAGCGGCATACGGGCCTCCTTTCTCGAGCCTGGCGCTCCGGATAAAGGGTTTGTGGAGTTGACGGGACCGGATCGACAAACCGGCGACCGGGAGCGGACTGCGAAGAGCGGAAGATTTGCCAAGGACGATTTTTGCGCGGCAAAAGGATCGGACGCCGATAACGGTTTTCGCTTTCGGGCATTATATAAAATGGACAGCCAAAAGACAAGGCCGGGCGGGGGGAGGGGACATCAAAAAGAAAAGTTTTTTATGAAAAAAAAAGTGGCTGTCTTTTACCGCCGCTGTGTCGGGCGGGGCCGGTGCGCGCGGTACAGCCCCGCCCCGGGGCGGGGCGGGGCGGGCGAAAAAGAGGTCATTCCCCCCCGATCCGCTCCGTCACGAAGGAATCGGGGGGAATGTCCGTCGGCCGTTACCATTTTTCATAATGAACCTTGGCGGGACTGAAGCGGTCCTGATAGGCTCTTTTTTCGACCGGATATCCCAGAGGAATGATGGTGAGCGGCATGATGTGATCCGGAAGGTTGAGGAGCTTGCGGATGCCGGCGGTTCTGTCCTCGTAAGGATAGAAGGTGGTCCACACGCCGCCCAGGCCCAGCGAGTGGGCGGCAAGCAAAATGTTCATGGCCGCGTTAGATCCGTCGGGGACCCAGTGTCCTTTTGTGGCTTCCAGTTTGGTGTTGCCGCAAACCAAAATCGCCACCTGGCAGTTGGGAACGTGTTTGGCAAAAGGATGGAAAGACGGAATCTGGGCCAGCGTGTTTTTATCGCGGATGACGACGAACTCCCAGGACTGGGTGTTTTTCGCGGTCGGCGCCGCCATGGCGGCCTGAAGCAGCAGTTTGACCGTTGCATCGGAAACCGGCTTGTCGGAGTACTTGCGCACGCTGCGCCGGGTGAAGATGGTCGTCAGTGTGTCCATGCCGGATGTTGCCGGAATGCCCGTGGTGACGATTTCCGGAGCGTCCGCAGCCGCCGCCGGCGGTTGTGAAGCGGCAAATACCGCCGGCGCTCCCAAAAGCAGGCAAATCAAGGCCAATCCCGCGAGCCCCATCATTTTTTTGAAACTTTTTCTGTGCAGTTTTGTCATTGTAACCCTCCTTTACATATTTTTTGTTTTGCGCCGATGAGCGCGGTTTTGTCCCCGAACAACCAGATGCTTTTCGATCCGGCAGTAGTGGGATTTTGGTTTGAAGCGGGCCTCCGGCAAAAACAGAGCCAAAGCACTTACAGGGGATAATATAAGAGCGGCTTGGAGGGCTGTCAACCGGCTCTTTTGATCAGGCGGACGACGCTGCCCGAGACGGCTCCATCAGCTTGTCCTTTGCGATGCCGTAAAAAACAAATATCCGGAATCAAAAGAAAATGCCGCGTTCTGGCGCTTTGCTTCATCCCACTTCCGCAGCTTGTTCATCCGCAGCCTGGAGATAGATGGTGGCTTGAATGAAAGATCCGGTTTTCGGACTGGATTCGATGGTGAAGTCGTCCGAAACCTTCTGGGTGTTAGCCAGTCCCATGCCGGCGCCGAAGCCCATCGACCGGATCCAGTCGCTGGCGGTCGAATATCCCGGCTGGAGCGCGAGCGTGATGTCCTCGATGCCCGGCCCCTTGTCGCGGGCGGTGATGATGATTTTCCTGTCGTCGATTTCAAACGCCAGGACCCCGCCGTCGGAATGGATGGCAATGTTGATTTCCAGTTCATAGGCGGCGACGGCTGCCTTTCTTACGGCCTGACGGGGCGCGTTCATGTCTTTGAGCGTCTTCTTCAGCTCGTAGGAGGCCCGGCCGGCGTTTTCAAAGTCGAATTTCTTGACGATAAACTCCCGCTTGATCCTGTCCATCTGGTCGGCGGGTTCGGCGTTGATCATCTTTTCCAGTTCGAGGATTTCATTGTTGAGTTCGTGCAGCAGCGCGAGCAGAATATCGCGGCTGGAGAGAATGCCGGCCAGGCGCCCGTCCTTGTCGACCACTGGAAAGCGCCGGTAGGAGTACTTGTCGAAAAAGGGGATCGCGTAGGACAGCGGCATTTCATCCTCAAGAATGATCAGGGACTTCGTCATGTGCTTTTCCGCCGGATCATCGATGTAGCCTTTGTCCAGCGCGCTGATGATGTCGTTGACGCTGATCATGCCGGCGAGCAGATCGGTTTCCAGAATGGGAACCGCCGAGATGCCGTTGTCCCGCATCAGATTTTGAATGTGGCGGAGCGAATCGGTCTTCCGGGCCGTAAAAATATGTTTTTTCGTGGCGTCCTTCACTTTCAGGCGAAGGATGACTTCTTTGATGGTGCTGGGGGTTTCATCCCCGTGGAGCTTCAACATAACAGGTTACTTCTTTACGGTATTAAAAAGTGGCACAAGGTGTATGCAGGTTTCAAAAATGGGGAATTCGGTGCAGATGAGGGAGATATCCAGTTCCCGGGCCAGATCGAGCGTATCCTGCGGGACCGGCTTTCCGCAGGCGATCATCACGGCGGCGGCGCCGATCATATCCGCCGTGCGGACAACCTGGGCGGTGTTGAGGTTGCTGAGCAGAAGGATGTCCTCTTCGTCCGTTGTCAGGACATCGCTCATCAGGCTCGACGCTACAATCCACCTTGCAAATTTCCGGCTTCCCCGGTGCAGGAATTTCCCCTTCACCCGGGAAGCGGCTTCATCAATAAGAACTTCCGGACGCATGACTTTCAAACCTTCTTTTTTGACCAGGAACGTCAGCGAAAAACTTCGGAAAAAGAATGCACTGCCGATGAAAAAAATCCTGTTCTCAAAATCTTTGCGGGCTTTATCACATATTTCCGAGCAGGTCAAACGAAGGAAAAACGCAGCGGCGACAAAGTCATTGACATGCGGAAGGGTTTTTCTTATGTTTAACCGTCACATGGCGAACAGTCCAAAACCGGTTTCTGCAAGGAGGCCTATGTCCCGGGAGCGCGATCTTTACAACAGGAAGCTGACAACGCCCGAGAAGGCCGCCGCCGCGATTCGCAGCGGCGCTAAAATCGTTCACGGCATGGCCGCGGGAGAGCCGCCGGCCCTGCTGGGGGCCATTGCCGCGCGGCTGAAAGCCGGCGATCTCCGGGACGTCGAAATCTACACGCTGCTGCCCTCCAAGCATGCCGCCGCCACCTATCTGGCGCCCGAGCTGCGGGACTGCCTGACCGCTTACTCCTGGTTCGTCTCGCCCGCCAACCGCGGCTTTGTCCGGGTGGGCCTCGACTACTACGTTCCCAACCTGTTTCACCAGATTCCCCGGCTGATCCGCGAGTTCATGGAAGTGGACGTCGCGGTAACGGCCGTCTCCCCCATGGACAAAAACGGTTATTTCACTTTCGGCACCATCAACGACTACATCTCGACGGCGGCCCGGTGCTGCAAGACGCTGATCGTCGAAGTCAACGAAAACGTGCCGCGCGTTTTCGGCGACTCGCTTCTGCACGTATCGGAGGTGGGCGCAATCGTGGAACACAACGCGCCGCTCATAGAGGTCGGCGTTGCCACGCCCAAACCCGAAGCCGACGCCATCGCGCGCATTGTCGCGGCCGAAGTTCCCGACGGGGCGACGCTCCAGGTGGGGATCGGAGGCATTCCCGCCAAAGTCTGCGAGTTTTTGAGCGACCGCAGAGACCTGGGCATCCACAGCGAGCTGTTCAATCCGGCCCTGATGCATCTGATCAAACAGGGCGCGGTCACCGGGCGCAGGAAAAACCTGAATCCGCGCAAGCATGTTTTCACCAATGCGCTGGGGACCAGGGAGCTCTACGATTTCATCTCCGACAACCCCGGTTGCGAAAGCTATCCGGTCTCCTACGTCAACGATCCGTCCAATATTGCCAGGCAGGACAACTTCATTTCCATCAACGCCACCATCGAAGTCGATCTCCTCGGGCAGTGCAATTCGGAAACGCTCGACGGAGCGCAGTACTCGGGGACCGGTGGCCAGCTTGATTTCGTGCGTGGAGCGTTCAATTCAAAAGGCGGAAAGTCCATCATCGCGTTTTACGCGACGGCGCACGACGGCGCGGTTTCCCGCATCGTGCCGCGCCTGGGTACGGGCAATGCGATCACCGTTCCGCGGATGGAAACGCACTATCTCGCCACCGAATACGGCATCATCAATCTCAAAGGCAAATCCACGCGCGACCGGGCGCTGGCCGTGATCAGCCTGGCGCATCCCCGTTTCCGGGAGGAACTTTTGCGCGAGGCGGAAAACATGTACCTGCTGTGAGCCGTCCGGCGCTGCGGTTTTTACGATCCGCTGTGTGCAGGGGATTGCTGTAAAATATTCCTCGGGTCATTTTGCCGAATTTCAGAGAAGGCGGGTGCGCCTGTCTGCTATTTTCCTTTCAGCATTTTGCGGACTTCATCGACAAGTTCGATAAAGCAGCCCACGACGGCCAGGAAAAACAATCCCAGCATCAGCTTGGGAGACGTTCCCAGCAGTTGGTCCAGAAGGGAGCCCACCCACAGAAACAGCAGGGAGGCGACGGCCAGGATGAATCCCCAGGCCGATAAAAAAAAGATTCGGCGAAACAGCGAAGGCTCTTCGATGCGCGTCTTTCTCAATTTCACGGGCATCCCGGCACTTCTCCTTTCATCCGTTGCTCCGCGCCGGGCGTCCGGGCGGGGCGAAGACCATCCTTACGCTCCGGGCGGTTTTCCCGGCGGGCGCTTGCAGCCGCGGGCCGTGGAAGCGAGGGCTGACGGTCCGGAACGGATCGTCAGCCCTCACGCCGTTGGAAACGGTTGTCATCCGATGTAGCGCTCCTGCTCCTTGCGCATGTGCGCCAGCCAGCGTTCATGGTTGACGGCCCTGGCTTTGAAGTACTCCAGAATTTCCGGATGAGGCAAAATTAAGAACGCCTCTTTTTCCAGGGCGGCGACGACATAGTCGGCGCACTGTTCCGGCGTAATGGCCGTTTTCAAAATGAGTTTTCCGACGCCCTCGGCGTCTTCCGGAAGCATGCCGGAGATGACGCCGAACGGGCACAGGCAGCTGACCTTGATGCCCTGACGGGCGTGGGTGATGGAAAGCCATTCGGCAAAAGCAACGGCGGCATGCTTGGAAACCGCGTAGGGCGCCTGGCCCAGCGTGGTGAGCAATCCTCCGGCCGAACCCGTCTGGAGCAGATAGCCGCCGCCGCGTTCGATCATCGACGGCAGAACGGCGCGGGCCGCGTACACATGCGCCATCACGTGAATATCCCAGCAGCGCTGCCAGATTTCGTTTTGCGCCTCGGCGCCGCCCGCCGCGGGAATGCCCGCGTTCGAACAGAAAAGATCGACCGGCCCGTATTTTTCAACGGCGGCCGCGACCAGCTTTTGAATGTCCGCTTCCTTGCCGACATCCGCCGTCACGGCAAGGCCGCCGATGTCAGCGGCCACCTTTGCCGCGCCTTCGCCGTTATAGTCGGAGACGACGATTCCTTTGGGATGCTCCGCCGCAAAACGATAACACAATCCGCGTCCGATTCCGGAAGCCGCGCCCGTCACCACCACCACCTTGTCTTTGATCTTCATAGTCACTCCTTCGTTTCAGAATCATATGTCAGACATTGCCAGACCCTGCATAAACGCAACAGGCGCAAAAAGCAATTTCAAAAACGGATTATTTTGTGATCGCGGGGGGGGCGCCGCCAGGCGGTCTCCGGAAAAGACGGGCGATGCGCTGGGGAGGAAACGGCAAACCCGGTTAGGTGTAGATTCGCGCCTGCTCCTCGTGCCGCAGCACTTTCAGGGCGGCCCGGGCGAAGACCGGCGCTTCCTGCTCGGGATACGTTTTCACCGGGGCGATAAAACCGCAGCGCGCTTCCAGCCACGCGACGGCATGGGCGGACTCCAGAATTTTGCCCGTCAGGACAACGGCGTCGACTTTGCCTTGCAGCACGGACGCCATCGCGGCAATGTCTTTCGCCGCCTGGTAGCACAGCGCCTCCAGGTAAAAGCGGGCTTCGTCATCACCCGCTTCAATCCGTTTTTCGATGTCGCCGATTTTATTGGTGCCGAGATAGGCGACCATTCCCCCTTCGCCGCGAATCATTTTCAGGATCTGCCCGCGCGTGTACCGGCCGGAAAAGCACAGCTCGACCAGGGACACAACGGGCAGGGCGCCGCTCCGCTCGGTGGTGAAGGGACCTTCTTCCAGAGCGTTGGTCACGTCCAGCAGTTTGCCGCCGGCCATGGCCGCAACGGACATGCCGCCTTCCATGTGGGCGATGATCAAATTGACGTCCTGCCGCCTCCTGTTCATCTCCGCGGCGGCAAAGTCCGCGACGCCTTCGATGTTCTGCACATGGTAAGCGGCGAACCGTTCAATCGCCGGCAGGCCGGAAACTTTGGCCAGAGGACCGAGCGGCTGCATGGCCAAGTGGGCGACAAAGGCCGGAACGCCGTATTCGTCGGCGATTTCCCGTGCCAGCATGCAGCCCAGTCCCGACGCATGTTCCAGATGCGACATGATGCCCCGGACATCGGCGATCATTTTGGCATTGACCTCGTAGGTGCCGCTTTCCTTATGACTGATCGCGCTGCGGCCGACCACGGCCGCCAGATCTCCTTTGCCGATGCGCCACTCGCGCAATTGATCTCCAATGAGCCGGCGGCGGTAGGGCAGCTGATCCAGAATGCGGGGATACTTGCGCAGTTCCGCCACCGGATGGATCATCCGGGCGCTTTGGACTTCCGTCTCATCTTCAAAAACAGACACCTCGCTGCTGGTGGATCCCGGATTGACGAGCAATATTCTGAACATCAAAACACCTCCCTGAAGGTTGGCCGGCGGCGGTCGGCCTCATGTCCACAGCGCTTAAACGCGGATTTATGTATTGCTTTGGCGGCCATAAAGCAAGATGAAACGCAAGGGGACGGGAAGCTCGCTTTGTCAAAGGGCTGCGCAAAGGACCGCCCCATCGATTGGCTTGATTTAAAGAGCGTTCTGATATATTTTTTTGAGGCAAGACGGACATGCTTCAGCAAGGAGACATCACGAAAAATAACCGGCAACTTCAGGAGTGCGAATCATGAACGTTAAAGGCTCTGTTTTCATCAATCTGGTGAAGGCCGTCAAGCATGACAAAAGCGGCGCATTCGATAAGTATCTCACCCCGAAGGACCGGTCGATTCTGGGCGGCAAGATATTGCCGGGCGGCTGGTATCCCTTCGAAACCTACGAACACTGCATCACCGCCCTTTACGACGTTGCGGCAAAAAAGAATCCCGAAACCGCCAAAGCCTGGGGGCGGTCCGAGTGCAAGGCGGCGATGACCGGACTTTACGCCTCTTTCGTGAGCGGCCAGGATCCCATCAGTTTCATCCATGAGTACGGGAGGGTCCACCGGCGCTTTTACGACTTCAGCAGGATGGAGGTTGTCGTGGAGGGGAAAACGCAGGTTTTGTTCAAATTGCTGGACTTCAACACAAAATGCGTTCCCCTGTATTTCATCATTCAGGGATGGCTGGAGCAGGGGCTGGAACTGTGCGGCGCGAAAAATGTCCAATTCACTTTCTTGTCCAAAAGCTGGGAAGGACAGCCCGACACATCCATCCGCCTTACCTGGACCTAGAAAAGGTGACCAAGCCATCCGGTTTGCCGGTCGGCCTGTGGCCGTCGGTCTCATGAAAACCGTTAAATCCTTTTGTTCATCCTTGACTTTCTCCGGACGTTTGTCTATGAAAAAAAACGTCCGGAATGCGGGCGTTCCCGCAGTTTTTACAAAACACATCAGAGATTCAGGAGGAAACAATGAAAAGACAAGGAATGGCCGTGGTATTGATTTCAGCAGCACTTTTGACCCTGGCAGCCGTCGCGGCTTACGCCAGCTGTCCCGATCAGGCGGTGTGTCAGAGGTATTACAGAGGAAATAGTGAGTACGGCGATCGGATCGGCATCATTTCCACGCCCACGTGCTGGAAGGTCGGTCATCAGTGCCGGCCCTGGAACTGCTCCGGCGACAACACGTCGTCTGATTACTGGATCAGCCGGTGCTTCCGGGACTTCAACGTGAGGCCGATTGCCGGACGGCAGGATGATAAGGTGTGCGTGACGTTTCCGACGGTCAAAACCTCGATGGACGGCCGTCAGCTCTTTACCAAGGATTGGTGCCGCGAAGTGAAGTAGACGCGCCGGAGCCGCCGGCAGAGGGAGCTTTCCGTCCGGCTGTCAAAGCCGCGCCGGTTCTCTGCCGGGCAGTTCCCTTGCCGGTTTTCCTTTTCATACTTGAAGGTATTCAAAAAACCGTAATATTTGCCGGGAGACCAGAAGCCGTTGAGGAGATTGACTTCATAAAGCGCTTTTTCCTGACGCTTGCTGAAAGCTTGAAGAGAATACGCGTCGAGGAGAACCGAACCCGAGGGTTCAAGAAGCCGGTGAAACGTGGAAAGCATTTTTTTCCTCTGGGCGGGGCCGAGTGCGCAGTAATCGCACATGATCATCAGGATGAGGTCAAAGCGGCTGTCGGTTTCCAGATCCAGGTAGCTCCGGTTGATGTAATGAACGGCGAGTCCTTCCCGGTCCGCCGTTTTACGGGCATACTCGATGGACCGCTGCGAGAAGTCTATGCCGGTGACCGCCGCATGCCTGCGCGCCAGTCTTTCGGCATATAATCCGGGGCCGCAGCCGAAGTCGGCGATCTTTGTCCCCGGCCCGATGTTGAAACGGGAAACCAGCCACTCCACAGACCGATCGATGAAGCACATGTTGCGGGAAGACACATCGATTTCCGGGTCCAGATGAAACCGGAGCATCTGAACGGAGGTATGCTCATCCGTCCACAGTTCGTCTGTGGTGCAGACCGCGAAAGGTTCCGGACGCGCATTGATTTTCTCCAGCTGCCTAAATTTCTCCCAGGGTAATGTCGGTCTGGCCCTCGGGCAGCGGAATGATGTAAACCGGTTTGCGGATCCGTCGCAAAACTTTTTCCGAGACGCTGCCCAGAAAGGCGCGGCGGATCGCTCCTTTTCCGTGTGTTCCGATGATGACGGTGTCGCACTCCAGCTCATCCGTTTTGGCGAGGATTTCCGTCGCAGGGTCTCCGGGGACGACATGGATGCCGACAATCCGCTTCATGTTTTCCGGCTGGTCTTTGAGCTCCCTTTCGGCGAACTGTTTCAGACGGTCTTCGATTCCGTGAAGCAGTTTTTCCCGCGACTCTTTCTGCAACTGGTCGAGTTTCTGATCCTCAAGATACAAACGGAGCTGGGCTTTCGCCTGGGGTGAAAGCGGCTCCACGACGTGAAGGATATGGATTTCCGCGTCATGTTTCATGGCGGTGTTGACGGCGTACCTGAACGCGTAGGCCGAATTTTTGCTGAGGTCCGTCGCATAAAGAACGTTTTTTATTTTAGGGATCATGAGGTCCTTCCTCCTTCTGTATGAAGCGTCTGCGCGGGCTGCCCGGACTGCCCGGACCCTTATTTTCTCCGGTCATCCTGTGGCGCAGCATTCATTAATCAATCAATACCTCCGGCAGCCACATAATGATCTGCGGCAGAAGTGCGCAGATGATCAGTCCGATCAGCATCAGCGCCACAAAGGGCACAATGCCCCGGTAGACGTCTTTGATGTCGATCCGGTCGGGATCGATGCCCTTGATGTAGAAGAGAGCATAGCCGAAAGGCGGCGTGAGGAAAGACGACTGGAGATTGACCGCGATCATGACGACGAACCAGAGCGTATCGAAACCGAGCTGCTTGGCAATCGGCAGAAAGATGGGAAAGCAGATCAGCACGATGCCGATCCAGTCGATAAACATGCCCAGGATAAAAACAATGGCCATCATGACCCAGAAGGTTCCCCATTTTCCCAGCCCCAGACCCATCACGAAATCCGTGACCACGTCGCCGCCGCCGACGCCGAGAAATACACCGGTAAAACAGGTGGCGCCGCAGAGAATGATGATGACCATGGTGTTGATTTTCGCCGTCTGAATCACGGCCCGGTACAATCCGCGCCAGGTGAATTTCCGATAGGCGAGGACCATGACAAAGGCCAGAAACGCTCCTACGCCCGAGGCCTCGGTCGGTGTGGCGATGCCGAAAAACAGCGATCCCAGGACGCCGAGGATCAGGATCATGGGGGGAACCAGCGATTTCAGAACCATCATGGCAATTTGCGCGGTTGTAACACCGGCGCGCTCTTCCACGCTGATGGGGGGGCCGAGTTCCGGTTTGAAAAAGCAACGGATTCCGACGTACAGAAGGTAAAGAAGGGCGAGGAGAAGCCCCGGCAGGACGGCCGCGGCAAACAACTTGCCCACGGACAGCGTCGCCTCGCTTGCCATGACCACCAGCATGATGCTCGGCGGTATCAGGATTCCCAGGGTTCCGCCGGCGCAAATCGAACCGTAGGACATTTGCTTGTCATAGCCGTACTTTCTCATCATGGGAACCGCCAGAAGCCCCATGGTGACCACCGAGGCGCCGATGATGCCGGTGCAGGCGGCGAAGATCGTCGACACAACGATCACGGACAGGAGGATGCCGCCCCGCACCTGTCCCAAAACGTAGCGCAGGGCTTTGAAAAGGTCGTCCGCGACGCCCGACTGATCCAGAAGCTGCGCCATGAAAACGAAGAGCGGTATGGCCAGAAGAACGTAGTTGTCCATCGTTCCCCAGATCCGGTTCATGAACATGTAAAACATCGAGGGGCCCCAGCCGATCAGTCCGAAAATTACCGCCAGTCCGCCCAGGACAAAGGCAAGCGGATGCCCCATGAACAGGCCGATAAGAAGGCCCGCAAACATCAGAATCGTTATCAATTCAGGGCTCATATCGATCATAGGTCACCTCCCTGGAGAATGACGATTCTCTTGATGACTTCGGATATTCCCTGAATCAAAAGCAGGATGAACGTGATCATGATGACCGTTTTGATGGGATAGATCGGCGGCGCGAAAACGCTCCAGGTGGTTTCCTTCATGGCCCAGGAGGTGGCGGCGAAGGAATAGCCCTGCCAGATGCAGACGATCACGAAGGGGAAAAAGAACAGCACGTAGCCGATGATGTCGAGAAGCGCTCTTCTCTTTTTGGAAAGCATGACGGTAAAGACGTCAACGGACACGTGAGATCCGTAAAGCAGGCCGAAGGCCGCGACGATCATGAAGTGCAGCCCGTAGAGCTGCTTGAGCACCTCAAAGCTCCAGATGGTGGGTGAGCCGAGAAATCTGCGGAGCACGACCTCCATTACGGTGAGCAGCACCAGGGGCACGATGACCCAGGCAAAAATTCTTCCGGTCCACTCACTGATCGCATCGCAGAACTTCGAAATTTTTATCGCAATGTTCATTGGCGCCTCCTTTACCGCGGAAAAGTTTGCAAGAGACGAATACCGCCCGATGGTTCTTGGTCCGTTGAAAAGCCCTTCAGCAGGGTAAAAACAGCAAACGTCAACAGACAAGCAGAGGAGGATCTGAACGGAACGTCACCTCCGCGCGGCGGCTTTTTGGCGCCGCGGGAGGCGTGACGTCCGTCGGTCTGGCATGCGTCATTTCCATCAATCGAGCTTGGGGTACTCCGTCGGATTGAATCCGAACTGGAACGGCACTTCCATCGCCCGCCACTGCGAAAAATCTTTCTTGAACTTCATCTGAGACTGCATCGACTTTTTGAAGAGAGGGCTTTCCTTTGCCGAAGCCTCGGTGTGCTTGTTGGTCAGTTTCAGAATGGTGTCCAGCACGGCATCATCGTAACGGCTGATTTTAATGCCTTTCTTGATGAACTTCTGCGTGTATTCGATGGTGTCGTAGTATTGCTTGCAGAAAAATTCCATGGAAGCGGCCTGCGCCGCGTAGCGGATATTCGCCTGCAAGTCCTTGTCCAGGCTGTCCCAGACCTTCTTGTTGATCATAACGCCCATGACCGACGCCGGCTGATGCCATCCCGGCACGGCCCAGTATTTTGTGACTTCCTGGAATCCCATGCCCCAGTCGCATGACGGGCTGCTGAACTCGGCGGCGTCCACCACGCCTTTCTGCAGCGCCTGGTAAATTTCCTGGCCCGACAGGGCGACCTGTGCGGCTCCGAGATCCTTGAGCAGCTTGCCCTGCGTCTTGCCGGACATGCGGATTTTCATGCCTTTCAGGTCCTGCAGGGACCTGACGGGTTTGTTGCTGCGGATGCCGCTTTCCATCGGAGTGACGCCCGTGACGAGATAAACCATTCCGAATTTTCCGTAGGCTTCGTCATAGATGGCTTTGCCGCCGCCGTTGTAGTACCACACGAGATAATCGACGGGCGTGAGTCCCATGGGATAAGAGCCCAGCGTATCGAAGACCGGGTCTTTTCCCGCCCAGTAGTTGGGCCAGTCGCCGGAGGCTTCAATCGTCCCTTTGCTGACGGCATCGAAAACTTCATACGAGGGCATCAGGGTTCCCCCGGTGAAGAACTTGATTTCCAGGCGGCCTTTGCACAGCTGATTGACGGCTTTCACGAAAGCCTGATCGGCCTGGATGAGGTCAATGGACGGGGGCCAGGTGGACGTCATTTTCCACCGGATCACTTTTTCTGCGGCCGGAGCGGATGATGCTGATAAGATGACGCTGAAGACAAATGCCGACACCAAAGCAAAAACGAAAGCGTTTTTTCTCATTGGATTTCCTCCTCCCTAGAATATGTTGGTGTTTCTGAAAAAAAAGAAAACAGCGAAACTCCGATCTCCTCTGCCCCTGAAGTTTTGCAATTTCCAGACCACCGGAAGCGTGCGTCGGCCGGACCGTTCTTTTGCGCAATTTTAAAGGGACATTGCCCGGCGGATGAAAAAAATAAGTTTGACAGGAGGGATCATAAGCGCGTATATAAATGATAACATGTAGGTCTTTTGATACATTTTGGGGTCACTAAGTAATACACGGAAGGGGATGAAAGGTGACGACACCAGACAGGCGCAAGGCTATCAAGGACATCAAAGACCAACTCGAGCTCTACTCCCTGATCTTTGACAGTATTCACAACGGCGTCATCGTCACGGACGCCAATGGATACGTCATCCATTTCAACAAGCCGTATGGACGGTTTCTCAACGTCAATCCCGACGAACAAATCGGCAAACACTGCACCGAAGTGGTCGAAAACTCGCGCATGCACATCGTCGCCCGGACGGGTGTGCCCGAGATTAATCAATCGCATCTGATCAACGGCCAGAACATGGTGGTCCAGCGCATTCCCATCCGGAAAGACGGCAGGGTCATCGCCGTCTACGGCCAGGTCATGTTCAAGAATACGAAGGACGTCACAAAGCTCGCGCGGAAGCTCTCCAGTCTGGAGTCCAAGGTCAAGGAATACGAGAAAGAACTCTTCACGCTCCGGGCGCGGCGCTATACGTTCGACAGCATCATCGGCGCGAGCGATAAATTGATCTCTTTAAAGGTGGAAGCCATGAAGGCGGCAGCCAACGCCTTCCCTGTGCTGATCACGGGGGAAAGCGGAACCGGCAAGGAACTCTTCGCCCAGGCCATTCACAATGCCGGCCCCCGGGCGGACGGTCCTTTTGTGCGCCTCAACTGTTCGGCCATCCCCAAGGAACTGATCGAATCGGAATTGTTCGGATATGAAAAAGGAGCGTTCACCGGCGCCAGCGCCAGCGGCAAGGAGGGAAAATTCGAACAGGCGGACGGCGGCACCATCTTCCTCGACGAGATCGGCGATATGGCGCTCGAGATGCAGCCGAAGCTCCTGCGCGTTCTCGAGGAAAAAGAATTTTCGCGTCTGGGAGGCAAATCGATCATCCGGTCGGATTTCCGTCTCATTGCCGCCACGAATCAGAATCTGCAGGAAATGGTGCCGAAAAAAAAGTTCCGGCTCGATCTGTTCTACAGACTGAATGTGATTGCGCTGCATATTCCCCCCCTGCGCGAGCGGCCCGAAGACATCATTCCGCTGGCCAGATACCTGCTGAAGAAGCTCGCTGAAATGACCCGGATCGGCAGCGTTGCGATTTCCCCCGAAGTTGAGCGGGCGCTCACACACAACGACTGGCCGGGAAACGCGCGCGAACTGCAGAATGTTCTGGAAAGGACCATCTCCTCCCTGGAGGGCGACACCATTTATCTGGAAGATCTTCCCTGTGAACTCAATCAAAAATCCCGCGCCGCAGGCGATCATTGTCCGGGAGAGGCCGCTCTCGTTTCGAGCAAGGCTTCCCTCCGGGATATCCAGCGGGAAACCGAAAGGGAGACGCTTCTCCAGACACTGCGCAACACCAACTACAACAAGAAGAAAGCGTCCATAATATTGGGGGTCCACCGGACCCTGCTTTATAAAAAGATGAAAAAATACAACATTCCGCTGCACGCCGCCGAAGAGACGCATCATCTGTAGCAGCCATGCTACACTAAAGCCCTGAACCACCCGCTTCGACGGGGGCGCGCTCCGGCCGGCGCCTTTTCCCGCACACCTCAAAAGATACATTTTGAATGGTTTCAAGCCTTCCCGGCAGCCCCGGACGGCGCTTGGCGCTCTGGCATAAAATTTGAACAACAAAATTCAAATGCTTTGATATCGGAGGTGTCTCATGGCATTGAATGGAACACCGGCGGGAAGAACAAGCGGTCATCCGGTTCTGCGGGGCATCATGCGGGCGCGCAACAAGGTGGTCACCGCCAAGGAAGCCGTCCAGCTTGTCAAATCGGGCGATGTGGTCGCTACGGGAGGATTCGTCGGCGCGGGTTTCGCGGAAGAAATCGCCATCGCGCTGGAAGAATATTTTTTGCAGACCGGTTTTCCCAGGGACCTCACCCTCATGTACGCCGCGGGCCAGGGAGACGGCAAAGAAAAGGGGCTAAACCATTTTGCCCATGAAGGGCTGGTGAGAAAGGTGATCGGCGGGCACTGGGGGCTGGCGCCGAAACTCGGCCGGCTCGCCATCGAAAACAAAATTCTCGCCTACAATTGGCCCCAGGGGGTTATATCGCATATGTTTCGCGATATTGCCGCCCATAAACCGCGCACGATTACGACCATCGGACTGGGAACGTATGTCGATCCGCGCTACAGCGGCGGAAAAGTCAACAGCATCACCACGGAAGATCTTGTCGAGCTCATCGCATTCGACGGGAAGGAATATCTTTCGTATAAACTTCCTCCCGTCAATGTGGCGATCATCCGGGGGACAACCGGCGATATCGACGGCAACATCACGATGGAAAAAGAAGCCCTGACCATCGAAAATCTTTCGATCGCCATGGCCGCGAGAAATTCGGGCGGCTATGTCATTGCGCAGGTGGAAAGAGTCGCCGACAAGGGAACGCTGAACGCCAGGCAGGTCAAGGTTCCCGGCATCATTGTCGACTGCGTGGTCGTCGCGCGGCCGCAAAACCACTGGCAGACCTTCGGGGAATTTTACGATCCCTCCTTCAGCTGCGAAATCAAAATGCCCCTGCATTCCATGACGCCCATGGAGATGGGGGCGCGGAAAATCATCGCCCGCCGGGCTGCCTTCGAGCTGAAGGCCAACGACATCGTCAACCTGGGGATCGGAATGCCCGAAGGAGTCGCCAATGTCGCGAACGAAGAGAAAATTCTGTCTTACTTCACGCTCACCGCGGAACCGGGCGTCATCGGCGGTGTTCCCGCCGGCGGATTGAATTTCGGCGCCGCCGCCAACACCGACTGCCTCATTGATCAGCCTTACCAGTTCGACTTTTACGACGGCGGAGGCCTGGACATTGCCTGCCTGGGCATGGCGGAGGCGGACAGCGACGGCAACGTCAACGTGAGCAAATTTGGTCCAAGGCTGGCCGGATGCGGCGGGTTCATCAACATCAGCCAGGCCGCCAAGAAATGCATCTTTGTGGGCACCTTTACCGCGGGCGGACTCGGCGTGTCGGTAAGCGATCAGAAGCTCTGCATCGACCGGGAGGGGAAAACGAAAAAATTCGTCCGCCAGGTCGAGCACATGACGTTCGGCGGCCGGTACGGAGCCGAGCAGGATCTTTACGTGCGCTATGTGACGGAGCGCTGCGTTTTTGCTCTGACGCGCGAGGGCATGGAGCTCATTGAAATTGCCCCGGGCATCGACCTGGAAAAAGACGTCCTGGCCCTGATGGACTTTACGCCCATCATCAGGGATGTCCGCCTCATGAACGAACGGATTTTCGCCCCGGAACCGATGGGGTTGGCCGGCGACCTGCTCAGCCTGCCTCTGGAAGAGCGGCTGACCTATCAGCCGGAGGAAAATCTTTTCTTTGTCAACTTTGAGGGCTACTATGTAAAAACGAGCCGGCAGATCGAGGAGATCCGCCAGGCCGTCCTCGCCATTCTCGAACCGGTGGGCCGGAAAGTTTACACGATCGTCAATTACGACAATTTCAACATCCTGCCTGATTTGATGGACGAATACACGGAGATGGTGAAGGAATTCGTCGAGAAATATTACATCAAGACCACGAACTACACCTCGAGCGCTTTCGCACGGATGAAACTGGGCGACGCGCTTCGGGAAAAGAAAGTAACGCCCCACATGTACGAAACCCGGAAAGAAGCGGAAAAGGAGTTGAAAAGAACCACCCCCTGAACCTCGTCCCTTGCCCCCCACCGCCGGAGCAGGATCAAGAGGAGCGCTGCGCTTCCAGGCCCAGGCGAAAGCCCTTTAAGTTCAGCTCCAGTTGTTTGGGCGGGGAAATGCGTTGAATGACCTCTTCCAACTGCCCGGCCGTGCAGAAGAAGCCGCCGGTCCGGACGGCAAAGCCCAGCAAAACAAGGTTGGCCGCGACGACGGCGCCGGCGCCGCGGGCCAGGCCGGTGGCGTCGCAATGCCGGTAGGCGCCGGGAAACGGCGTGTTGACGAAAAGCGTCCCCGTTTCTTTCATCATGCCGCCGTGAATGCCGAGATTTTCCCTGTTCAAAAAAAGCCCGAGGTCCGCGTGGCCTTGACGGATGAGCGGGCTGTGAAAGGCGCCGATTTTAACGTGCGAAATGATCGTTCCGCCGCGCATGGCCATGCCGTGGTTTTCCGAGGTCAAAACGGGATGGCCGCTTTCCATGGCGGCGTGGGCGAGCAGGCGCGTTGCAAACACGACGCCCTGGCCGCCTACGCCGCTCACGATGATTTGTTGTTTCATGGCATTTTTCCTTTTGATTCCACATCCGCAAGGCAGGGAACGGTTGCGGCTGTTCCCTTGCAGAAAAGGTTTACTTTTCCCGTGCCGTGATCGCCCCCAGCGGGCAGACCGCGACGCAAACTCCGCAGCCCGCGCAAATCGTGTCGTCGATGTCCACTTTGCCGGTTTCGTCGTTGAAAACCAGGGCGGGGCACTCGAATTCCTCCAGGCATTGCCGGCAGCCGGAGCAGTCTTCCGAAACCGTCATGGCCCATAGGGTCTCATTTCCTTTTGCGCCGTGATCCAGCAGGCAGGGATGTTTGGTGATGACGGCGGCCACGCCGCCTTCTTCCGAACGGCAGTGGCGGTCCGCTTCTCTGAGATGACGGCTTAAGGCCTCCATGTCGTAAGGATCACACTCGCGGATGAAGGAGACGCCGCAGGCCTTAAGAAGGTCCGGAATCAGGACGGCCCGGCCCGGACTGCCGTCGGCGGTGATTCCCAGATGCGGCACCGGCTGATTGCCCGTCATGGCGGTTGTGGCGTTGTCCAGGATCACCAGAATAAAGCGGGCCCTGTGCAGGACGGCGTTGATGAGCCCGGGAATGCCGGCGTGAAAGAACGTCGAGTCGCCGATGCTGACGACAATGGCCGGCGGATTTTTCTCGTCCGCGTAGGCAAAATAAAATCCTTCCGCCTGGCTGATGCAGGCCCCCATGCAGTGGCAGGTGTCGATGGCCCCAAAGTTCATTGCCAGCGTGTAGCAGCCGATGTCGCTGGGAAAGAGGCCGCCGGGGAAGGTTGTCTTGATGGCCCAGTACGCGGCGCGATGCGGGCACCCCGCGCAAAGCGAGGGCCGCTTGCCTTTTTCCGGTGCGGTGCGCGTCGCCGGATCGGGCGTCCGGTTGAGAAATTTTTCCAGGACGCGCAAGACGACGTCCTGCGTCAGTTCACCCCGGTTGGGAATGTGCCCGGAGCGTCGGCCCGTCACACGTTCGTTGATCAACTGCGTTTCGATGACCGGGTAGGTTTCCTCAACGACCAGAATCGCGTCGTAGTCCGAGCGGATTTCTTCGATAAATCCTTTGTGCAGCGGGTGGGAAAGGATGACCTGAAAAAGATCGATCCGGCCCAGAAGGCCCATGTCCGCGAGCAGGTCGTACGCGTGGGCGAAAGCGACGCCGGAGGCGATGACGCAGCGGCGCGGCTGCGATCCGCCCCCCCGAAACGCGCGGGGACGCAAAGCGTCTTCGCCGGCGATCCGGTCCATCTTTTCGTTGAGCTGCCGGTGGAGGTCCGGAAGAAACTGCGGCGTGGCGATCCACCGGCCCGGATCTTTTTCAAAACGCGGCGGACGGTTTAAAACTTCCGGCCGGCCGCAGGGCACGTTCTGGCGGGCGTGGCACACGCGCGTCGTAGGCCGCAGCATGACGGGAATTTCATATTTTTCCGAAAGCGCGAAGGCCTGCTGCACCATGTCTTTGGCCTCGGCGGGGCTGGCGGGATCGAAAACGGGAATTTTGGCAAAGAGCGCGAAAAAGCGGCTGTCCTGCTCCGTCTGCGAGCTGTGGGGGCCCGGATCGTCCGCCGCGACGAGGACAAATCCGCCTTTCGTTCCCAGGTAAGCGGAACGCATGAACGGATCGGCGGCGACGTTGAGTCCCACCTGCTTCATCGCCACGGCGGCGCGCTTGCCCGTGCAGGCGCACGCCAGCGCCGCCTCGTAGGCCACCTTTTCGTTGACGGACCATTCGAGGTGCGTATGAACGCCCGTTTTCCGGACGAATTTCACAGCCGAGGACAGGATTTCGGAAGACGGCGTGCCGGGGTAGGCGGCGATGAACTCGCAGCCGCATTCGACGAGGCCCCGGCCGATCGCTTCGTTGCCCATCAGGATTCTTTCTTCATATTGTGACATTGACGCATTCCTTGTGCTTTCTGATTCGGAAACCTGCCCGGCCCGCGGACGGTTTCCCGCGGACGGGGAAAGCTTATCCGCGCCGGTCGAAGACCCTTTTGGCCTTGCGCTCGGTCCGGGGAAGAGACTGGTACTCCACGATCTGTACCTTGCCGCTGACGAGCGTCTCCTTGCGGATGGTTTTTTCGATCGCGGAAGCCAGCGCGGCATCCCGGCCCGCGTCTCCGTCCTTTTCGCGTTCAACCTTGACGGTCAGGTAGTCCTTTCCGTCCTCCAGGCGGTCGAGATGGATCTGATATTCCGTTGCGATGCCTTTCTGCCGGGAGAGGATCTCGTCGATGTGGCTGGGATAGACATTGACGCCCCGCACGATAAACATGTCGTCGGAACGCCCGACGATCCGGTCGTGGCGCGGAAAAGGCGAGCCGCAGGCGCATCGTCCGGGAATCAGGCGCGTCAGATCCCGGGAGCGGTAGCGGATCATGGGGGCCCCTTCCTTCCTGAGCGTCGTATAGACCATCTCGCCCACGTCTCCTGCGGCGACGGGCGCGAGCGTTTCGGGGTTCAGGATTTCCAGAATGTAGTAATCGGCCCAGTAGTGAATGCCCGTGTGGTACGGGCAGTCGAGACCCGTGCCCGGTCCGTAAACTTCGGTGAGCCCCGGAATGTCGAAGATGTGTTCGGCGCCCAAAAGTGTTTTGACTTTCTGCCGCAGCGCGTCGCTCGCGCGCTCCGCGCCGAAGATCACTTTTTTGACGCTGATCTTGTCCTTAAGGCCGCGGGCATGAACCTCCTCTGCGAGCAGAAGCGCCATCGACGCGGTGCTGCAGATGACGGTGGTCTGGAAATCGACCAGGAACTGCAACTGCATGTCGATGTTGCCGGGGCCGGCCGGAACGGCAAAAGCGCCGAACCGTTCGCAGCCCGCCTGGAAGCCCACTCCCGCCGTCCAGACGCCGTAGCCGACGCAGATCTGCACCCTGTCGCTTCTGGTGAGTTCAGCCGTTTCGTAGCAGCGGGCAAACATGTCGGCCCAGTCGTCAACGTCTTTTGCCGTATAGACCAGGACCTTTCTTTTGCCCGTGGTGCCGGAAGAGGCGTGCAGGCGCACGACATCTTCAAAGGGAACGGACAGCAGCGGATAGGGGTAGTTATCCTGCAGGTCCCGGGACGTTGTAAAGGGAAGCCGCCTTAAATCGTCAAGTGTGCGGATGTCTTGCGGCCGGACGCCCGCCGCGTCGAATTTTTTGCGGTAGAAGTCCGATCCTGCGTAGGCGTGCCGGACCGTCCACTGCAAACCGGCCAGTTGAATGCCGGCCAGCTGTTCCTGGGTCAGCAAGGCCGGTGTGAAAATTTTCTGCATGATGTATTACCTCGAAAACGGCTGAAGCATTGCCGGGGCGTCCGGAATGATTCAGCAGATATTCTGTTCCTCCGCCGGAAAGGTCCCCCGGGCCTTCGGCGGCGCGGCGCGAGTATATGTAGAGTCGCGCGGGACGTCAAGGGAATATCCGTTGCCGGTTTGATTTGTACGAAGCGGGTTTCCTTGCGGGAGCTTTGGCGGGGCCGCCGGCGCAGAGCTTCATTTCAGATAGAATCGCTGCGGATCGAAGATGCGCAAAAGCCTCAGCTCTTCGGAGGTCGGAGGCGGAATCGGCGCGGGATCGGGCGCAATTTTAAGCGGCCAGCCGCAGGTTTCCCTGATTTCCCGGAGGATCTCTTCCCGGAGGCGGTTCTCCTCGGCGAAGTAGCCCGTCAGAATGAATTCGCCGCCGCCCGCGGGCTTTTCAAAAAGCCCCCTGGTTGAAACCAGGGTTTTCACCCGATTGCCGGGCGCGGTGACAAAAGGGACGCGCTCCAGCAGGCGCTCCCGGGAGTGCTGCATCACGACCAGCGTTTCACGGGCGCCCGTGGCGACGTCGTTGGCGCCGCCGGAGCCGGTGATGTACAGGTCGTCGGAAATCCAGTGGGAATTGATGTTGCCGTCCTTGTCGATCTGGGCCGCTCCGAGAACGCCGATGCAGCGGTTGGTCGCGCCGCAGGTGAAAACGCCCAGTGTGTCCAGCGTCTCCGTGAGCATCTTGCAGGTGGCGAAATTTTCAAAATTGAGCAGAAAGGGCTCGGCGGGCCGGGGGGAGTTGCCGAAGTAGCCCAGCTCCACCAGAAGCTCGACCGGGTAGCCTTCTTCCCGCAGGCGGTACTTGGCGAGCCAGGCCGCGAGATTGGCCGTGCCGGCGCCCGCCAGCACAGTTTTGTGGCCTTCGGCCGGAATCCGGGATTGCAGCACCCGCGAGGCGACGATCACCATTCGCTCGATGTCGTTGTATGGCGCCGCGGGCGAAATGCGATCCTCGAGATCGTGCAGGCGGTGCAGCCAGGCGTTTTCCCGGGCGGCCTCCTTGAGCCTTCTCACTCTGTCCGCGCCGAGTTTGGTCCGGTAATCGTCAAAGGAGGGGCATTGCCGCACCCAGCGGTCGATCCACGTGTCGAGCGCCGCCGGATCCTTGCACGCGCGGTTGAAGTCGGTCATGAAGTCGTAGTCTTCGGCATAGGCCTCGAATGTATCCAGGCCCGCGTTCCAAACGCCTCCGGGATGCGCGCCCTGCGGCACGACGGAAACGGACTTAACCAGACAGGCCGGCAGTTTCACCAGGTGCGCGTGCTTTCGTATGAAGTCGGTCGAAACCAGCCGCTCCACGGTGACGATGGCGCCGCCCCGGCTGGCCTTCGCGCCCCAAACGCTTTCGCTGTAAGGGGCGGTGAGGATGGTGTTTCCCTCCCGGTCGGCGGCAAGGCCGTGCACGATCGAGATGTCGGGATGAAGGGCTTGAAGAAGCCCGATGGGGTTGCCGCTGCCGAAGGGATCGTCGATGACGGTGAATGCATGCCGGTTCCTTTCCGCCATGGTGCTGCCGATGAGCGACTTGGTCGTGATCGCTTCAACGCCGAACGCGCCCGCCATCAGTCTCAGCGGAAAGGTGAGGATCGTCCAGTCTTCCAGCTCCACCTTTTTTTCGGCGTAAGCCTTCTGGCAGACGGCGTTGGGGCCGTACCAGGGATAGACGTTGCCCGAAAAAGAGGTGATGATCTTTTTGGCCAGTTCCAGGTGCACCAGGATGACGGCCGTGTCCCGGATGCCCCGCATGATGAGCGTGAACTCCGGCTTTTGTCCGGAGTATTGGCGGGCGATCTCGAGCACGGCCGCACCGGGCGAGCAGTGCGTCGCCGCGATGTGGATCTTCTGTCCCGGCCGGATGGAGCGCGCGACCGCCTCCCGAAGGTCGACGACCTTGTCCTCGCCTTCGTTTTCTCTCAAGGCAAATGTGCTTTCAATCAGGTCCTGAAATTTTCCCGTCATGGCTGTTTCCTCGACTCCAGTTTTTTCCTGCCCTGCCCGGTGCAGGCGATACGGTGAGCGGGCGGGTCGGCGCTTTTCCCGAGGCAGGCGCTTTCCGCAGGCGGATAACACTATATCGGATTTGTTGCGGTTTTCAATTCTTTTCGCCGGGCGCGGTTTTCGTCTGCGGCGATGGCCGGCGATTCGAAGAAGCAGAAAAGCGGAGCGGTTATTTCTTTAGACGTCTTTCCAAACATAAACAATATTTTACGGCCAAAATCGCCTTGACTCGCAAAGGGGCGTTTCTTATACTGATACTGGCGACGGAAGAGAAATTCAAAATAATCGGGAGAAATGCCGATTAGCTTATTTGTGGGAAGAATCAAAAAAGCGCGGCTCGTTTGTCTGTGCCGATGCCGCTCTTGTTTTCGGCACGGACGGCAGTTGGACATGCGCAAGAGTGTCGTCCGGCCATGACGGCTATCGATTAAGTTGCGGAAGCGATGCAGAAATGCGGTATTTTGTGCGGAATCCCGGCCGATGAAAAACCTGATGTCCTCATTTAGGCGCGTGTCGATCAGAACGCAGATTCTGATTCTCACGTCCATTGTCGCCGTCCCTGCCATGGGTATCATCATCTATTCGGGCGTCACCATGAGAAACGCGGCCGTCAACGACGCCCGCCTGCAAACGCAGCGCCTGGCCGAAAATATCGCGGCCGAGCAGCAGAATCTGATGACCTCCGCCCAGCAGTTGATTATCGCGCTGACCCAGTTGCCGGATGTCCAGTCCCGCAACAAGGAGCGCATGTCGCAGGTTCTGATCAATATTCAGAGGCTCAACCCCCAGTATTCCAATATTCTCATCGCCGACCCCGACGGACAGGTCTGGGCCCATGCCATTCCCGGCGGACACTCCATCAATGTATCCGACAGGAGATACTTTCAAAACGCAATGGCGAGCGGCCGGCTGTCAGCGGGGGAATACATCCACAGCCGGATTACAACGCATCCCACTTTCAACATCGCGCATGCGTTTCGCAACGGGCGCGGCGCCATCGACGGCGTCATCATCGTGGGCTTCGTGCTCGAATATTACAAGCAGGCGTTGGTCCGTTCCGGATTGCCGCCCGAAAGCGGCTTCGTAATTCTGGACCATAAGGGAATCGTTTTGTACAACACCGGTGAGCCAGAAAAATACATCGGGAAACCTTACGATAATGAGTTGTTCCGACAGATGAAGGAGGGGCCGGACGTCCATACCTCCTCGGACGTTCGGGCCATCACCGGCAAACGGAGCATTCTCAGCTATCGCAAACTGAAGCTTGCAGGCGAAGAGTCCCCTTATCTGTACATTCGGGTCGGCGTTCCCGTCGAAGGCGTCCTGGCCGATGCCAACCGCATCCTGTTTCGCAACCTGGCGCTGTTTACCGTTTTTCTGTGCATCGCCGTCATCGTTGCCTGGTTCATCGGCAGACGCTCCATTGCGGACCGCATTACCGAGCTGGAAAAGGCTTCGCAAAAGATGGCCGACGGCGATTTGAATGTCCGGATATCCGAACGCGTCGCCGGCGGGGAAATCGGCGGGCTGGGGCAGGCCTTTGACGCCATGGCCCGGAAGCTGAAAACCCGCGAAGAGGCGCTTGTCGAAAGCGAAAGCAGCTACAGAAACATTTTCAATGCGACCAAGGACGCCATTTTGCTGTATGACATTGCCGGGGACAAAATCATTGAACTCAACAGCACCGCCATCGAAATGTTCGGCTACGGCCGGGAAGAGGTCATGAATCTGGATGTCCAGAGGCTCACCGCCGGAACATCTCCCTACACCATCCGGGAAGCGCTGGTCTGGGTCCATAAGGCCGTGAGCGAAGGGCCGCAGAACTTTGAATATCTCTGCAGAAGAAAAAACGGCGAGCTCTTCTGGAGCGAAGTGGTCCTGTCGGCCACGCAGGTGAAGGGAGCGGATTGCGTTCTGGCCATCGTGCGCGACATCACCGAGCGCAGACAGGCCGAAGAGGAGAGACAAAAGCTTCAGGCGCAGCTTTACCAGGTCCAGAAGATGGAATCCATCGGGCAGCTTGCGGGCGGTATTGCCCACGACTTCAACAATATTCTCGGCGCCATTATCGGATACGGCAGTCTCATGCAGAATAAAATGAAGCTGGATGATCCCCACCGCGCCTACCTGGACCACATTCTGGCTTCCGCGGAAATGGCCTCCAACCTGACCCAGAGCCTGCTGGCCTTCAGCAGAAAACAGATCATCCATCCCAAGGTGATGGACCTCAACGCGTGCATCAGCAAAATAAACAAGTTCCTCACGCGCATCATCGGCGAGGACATTGTACTCAAAACCAGCCTCCTGGAAAGACCGCTGTGGATTTACGCGGACATCATCCAGATCGAACAAATTTTAATGAACCTGGCGACCAATGCGCGCGACGCCATGCCTGAAGGAGGCGATCTCGTCATCGAAACGGCGCTGGCCGACAGCGCGGTGAGCGGTATTCCGCCGGCAGGCGGCGAAACAGCCGGGCCATACGCGGTGATCAGGGTCAGCGACACGGGCGAAGGCATCGCTCACGACATTCAGAAAAGGATCTTCGAGCCCTTCTTCACCACCAAGGACCGCGGCGAGGGAACCGGCCTCGGACTGGCTATCGTTTACGGCATCGTGAAACAAAATAACGGCCACATCAGCGTTTACAGCGAACCAGGCCGGGGAACGGCATTCCGGATACTCTTTCCGGTTACGGAAGGCGAAAATGCAAAAGACAGAATTGCGGAAATCCATGAAACGGTTGTCGGCGGAACGGAAACCGTTCTGCTGGCCGAGGACAACGATGCCCTGCGGGAGATGAACACGAACGTTTTAAAGAAATTCGGCTACACGGTCATCGCGGCGGAAGACGGAGAAAAGGCCGTCCGGGAATTTGCTTCCTGCAAGAACCGGATCGATCTCCTGGTCCTCGATGTCATCATGCCGGGGAAGAACGGGAGAGAAGTTTTAGACGAAGCCAGACGCCTCAATCCGCGGATCAAGGCTATTTTCACCAGCGGCTATCCGGAGGATCTGATCGCCAGGCAAGGCGTGCTGGAAAAAGGCCTGCACTTCATTCCCAAGCCGTCGCCGATCAATACCCTGCTGCGCAAGATCCGGGAAGTCCTGGATCAGTAAAATTCCGGCCCCCGTCGCGGCGGCAGGTTGCCTTGTCGAAATCAACCGGATGTCCGGCCGTCATTTTTCCAGGACCACTTTCATCCGGCACGTCCGGCAGTCGAACTCCAGGCGATAAACGTGGTGGGCGTCCCTGAGACGGAGCGGCTCCGGAACGGTGTTTTCCGGGGCTTGCCCCTTGGGGCACATCTCCAGCTGATAGCGGATGCAGTAGCGCGCGGTCATGATCGTCTTGCCGGCGACTGAGGGAAGGGTTTCAAAAGCCGGCTCCGCAACGGTTGCGCCGTGGCGTTCATAGAATTGCCGCGCCTTTGCATTGAGCACATTGGCGCAAAAGTCGAGCGACTTTTGCGGATAAGGCGCATCGTTGGGGGAAAAGGGAACGCTCCGCCGCGGATAGACGGCAAGCCGGCCGGCCGTGAGCTTTTCCAGAACGTCGCGGCGCAGACCATTGAGAAGACTTGCGGAAAGAAAACCAGGCTTTCGCGGTGCGATTGCAAGCTTCGTGATCCGGTAGGGCGTGTTGCCGGCCCGGGTGAGGTGTTTTTGAATTTCCTCCCGGGCTTTTTCCCCTGAGCGCGGCCTGGTGAAGGCGATGTCTCTTTTAACCTCGGCGGTGCAGCCGTCTTCATCTTGCGCCGTAAGCCGGATGCCGGAAGGATCCTGCTGAAAATCCAGCTCCACGGCGATGCGGCGGTTTCCTGTCGCTTTTTTCAGGATTCTTTCAAACGCCGCGTCGAAGTTGCGGTACAGGACGACACCCGTTTCCAGATCCTTCATGCTGCCGGGAAAGATCCTGCCCTTTTCCACGCGCTCCACGCGAAAGCCGGCCAGTTCGTTTCGCCGTGTGAAGAAGCACAGCCCGTCGCCGTTTTGCAGGCCGGAGACGTCCGCCTGAAAACAATCCCTGCCCAGAGCGGTGATTTTTCCGAGAGGCTGCCCGATGGATTTGGGCGTGTGGAGAGAGGCGATTTTTTCCTGCCTTCCCGACAAAAAATAGGAGGTGTAGCCGCGGTTGAAGGTGCGGTGCACGTCGGGCGTAAAGTCAAATGCGCAGGCGCCGGAGCCGGCGCGCCGGTATTCCGGGTGCCCGTCGATGAAACGGTCGATGGCCTGCCGGTAGGCGGCGGTGACATTCTTCACATAGGAAATTCCCTTGTACCGTCCTTCGATTTTGAAGGACGTGACGCCCGCCGCAATCAGATCCGGCAGGGCGGCCAGGCGGTTCATATCCCGGAGCGAAAGCAGATATGAATTCTGCACGATCGGCCGGCCGGCGCCGTCGATCAGCGTGTAGTGCGAGCGGCAGGGCTGGGCGCAGACGCCGCGGTTGCCGCTGCGGCCGGCCACGGCCTGGCTCATGTAACACTGCCCGCTGTACGAAACGCAAAGCGCACCGTGAACGAACGCTTCCAGTTCGATGGTCCGGGTTTGACGGCGGATGCCGGCAATGTCGTGAAGCGAAAGCTCCCGGGCCAGGATCACCCGCCAAAAGCCCGCGTCTTCCAGAAACTTCACTTTTTCCGGTGTGCTGTTGTGCATCTGCGTGCTGGCGATCAGCGGAATCGGCGGCAGGTCCATTTCAAGCAGGCCCGCGTCCTGAAGGATCAGGCCGTCGGCGCCGAGCGCGTCAATTTCCCGGATGATGTCCAGCGCTTCAGCCAGCTCCGCATCCGTAAGAATGGTGTTGAGCGCCACGTAGACCCTGGACCGGTAGAGGTGCGCGTGTTTGATGAGCCTTTCCAGATCCGCGGCGCTCACGCCCGCGGCGGCCCGGGCGCTGAACCGGGGCGCTCCGATGTACACGGCGTCCGCGCCGGCGTCGATGGCGGCCATGCCGATGTCGGCGTCGCCCGCGGGGGAAAGCAATTCCAAAAGGATGGTCATTTCATTCTACCGGTTTTTCGGGAGACTGCGGTCCTCGGCGGCGCGGGACCGTTTTCAGCAAACGGCCCGACGAATTCCCGCACGATGGTTTTGGCCTCCGCAAGCGACGTGTAGGAAGCAGTCGAAATGCCCGGGCTGCCGGCAATCATGGCGGAGAGAGGACGGCCGGCCGCGCTGCGATACAGGCACAGGACGGGTTTTTCGAACGCTGTCGCCCAGGCCAGTTCGTAACCGACGCCCAGAGACGGCGTCGAAACTTCCGCCACCACGCAGTCGCAGTTTCGAAGCCAGGCCATGTCCCGGTCGTGGATGTGCCGGTCGTCGGGGCCGTCGCCGCCCGCCTCGGAAAGCGCCGGATCTCCGACATGTTCGGTGAGGACGGCGCCGAACGCTTTGAGCTCGGAAATCAGCGCCGCGTAAAGTACCGCATCGGCGCGTCCCGCCCGGATCGCGCCGGCAAAATAGATTTGCAGGGCTTTTCTCGTCATGGATGGATGTTTTGCGCCTCAGTCGAAAATTTCCGACCAGATGCTCTTTCTCCGTTTATAGGAATGTTTATCGTCGTCATCTTTGTAGCGGTGTTTTTCGGCGGGCCTGTCGTAGCGCCTGTTTTCCTCTTCACGCAGTTCGTTCGCGGAGCGGTCGATAATTTTGTCGAGCTCCCCGCGGTCGAGCCACACGCCCCGGCACTGCGGGCAATAATCGATTTCGATTCCCTTTCTTTCCGTCATCACCAGTTGAACGTTGCTGCAGACAGGACAGTTCATAGCGTATTTCCTCCATCTTGTTCTTTTCCGAATGTTCTAATATCAGGAAAAGCCGCCTCGAACAAGCGCGCTTTGAAACCGAGGCCGCGTTTCCCTTTCGTCGAATTAAAATAATCTTCGGCACTGGAAAATCAAGCGCGCCGCCGATGTCTTTCGGGACCGCACTCCGCCGCACTCCGCCATTGACAGGTCGTAGCTCGTTTTTTATACTGATCGTCAATCGGGCTGATTTTTTTCCGGAAGGTCGAACCCTTATTGGCCCGCGAGGATAAACGCATGATTACGAGACGGAATTTCATTTCAGTGATGAGCCTGTGCGCGGCGGCGACGCTGGTGAAATGGCGGCCGACGGCCCACGCGGCCGCCGGAAAGGCGGCGCCCGGCGCGTATGATGCCATCGTGGTCGGGGCGGGATTGGGAGGGCTCTCCTGCGCCGCCTACCTGGCCGTGAACGGCTATCGCCCGCTGGTTCTGGAAAAGCATTACGCGCCCGGCGGATATGCCTCGTCGTTCAAAAGAAGCAGCGGCGCCGAGCAGCGCTACACCTGCGAAGTGTCGCTGCACGCCACGGCGGCCGGCGCGCCGGCGCTGCAAAAGCTTTACGGGGAGCTGGGCGTCCGGGACCGCTTGACCTTTGTTCCCCACGCGCATACCTGGTGCTCCCGCTTTCCGGACCGGACGCTGGAGATTCCCCGGGGCCTCGGGGCCTTCCGCGACATGCTGATCGGGCTTTATCCCGCCGAGAAACAGGGGCTTTTGAAATTTTTCGCCTACTGGCAAAACCTCCTGGATGAAATGGAGCGCTTTCACCGCGACGGAATGCCGGTATTGAAAATTCTTTTTCCGCTGCGCTACCCGACGATGTGGGACATCCGGAACCGGACGCTCGGTGAAGTGGTGAATCTCTACCTCAACCATCCGCAGTTGAAATTCCTGATCGGCCAGACCTGGGGCTACTACGGCCTTCCGCCGGCCAGGCTTTCGGCCTTTTACTATCTGCTTCCCTTCGGCGAGTACCTCTCTTCCGGCGCTTATTATCTGAAAGGAACGTCGCAGGCTTTAAGCGACGCCCTGGCGGATGTCATCACAAATAATGGAGGGGTGCTGCTCCTGAACGAAAGGGTGACGGAAATTTCAGTCGGCGAGACGGGGGTTCGCGGCGTCCGGACAGCCTCCGGCAAACAGTTTTCCGCCCGGGCCGTCGTCAGCAACGCCGCCTTTCCCCAGACGCTGGCCATGCTTTCAAACTCCGCAGCCGTTACCGCATCCTACCGGGTGCGCACGGCCGCTTATTCGCCCAGTCTGTCGAGCTTTGTCGTCTGGCTTGGCCTGAGGACCGATATCACGAAAATCGAACGCCGGGCCGAGGTCAACTTCTATCCGGACTATGATGCCGAAGCCGGCTATGCGGCCTCGGTGGCGGGCGATCCGGACAGGGCGGGCGTGGCCTGCATGATTTACGACAACCTCGTGCCCGGCTTTTCCCCCGAGGGAAAATCCACGATGTCGATCATGTTTCTGTGCGGATACGAGCCCTGGCGGCGCTTTGAAAAGGACTATGAGGCGGGGCGCAAGGACGCTTACAATCGCGAGAAAAACCGCGTGGCCGACCGGCTCATCGCCCGGGTTGAAGAGCAGTTGATTGCCGGCCTGTCCGGAATGATCGAGATGCGGGAAGCAGCGACGCCGCTTTCCAACCGGCGCTTCACCGGAAATACGGCCGGCGCAATTTACGGCTTCGACCAGACGCGGGAAAACACCTTCATGAACCGCCTGGACGTCCGCACGCCCGTGAAAGGGCTCTATCTGGCCGGCGCCTGGAGCAATCCCGGCGGCGGCCACGAAGGGGCGCTCCTTGGCGGCAAAGCGGCCTTCCGCAGCCTCGTTGAAGATTTACGCTGAAAAAAAACGCCGTCTGATCCGATCGGATCAGACGGCGCGGTTCCCGTTAGAGCGCATGGCAGGCGTTGCATTCCAGCTTGGTCTTTTCGCCCTGGTGGGCTTTGTGGACGCCGGTGGAGAACTTGGTCGGTTCGTCGCTGCCCGGCTTTTGCGCATGGCAGGACAGGCAGGGGGCGCTTTTATCGACGTCCGGATGGGGCTTGGGCAGGATCTTGGCATAGTCCGAATGGCAGGCGCTGCACGTCTTTTCCTTCAGGGGCGGACCGCCGGCGTTGACGATGACGGTAACGGTGGCGACAGCGAACACGACGGCGCACACACACAGAACGGCTTTTTTCCAGGTTTTCATATGTCTTTCTACTCCTTTGTCGCTGGAGGGTGAATTATTTTGATTTGGCAAATCAAAACGACAGCGAACTTCGACGCCAATCTAAATCTTTTTTATTTTTTCATCAAGAGACAAAATGCGTTTTTTCCGGCCTTCGGCGAAAAGCATCAGGCCTTTTGGACGGCTTTTTCAAAGGCCGCGAGCGCGGCGGGGAAGGGGGCGAGGCTGCGCGCCAGAACGCCCTGCAGAAAGGAAATGGCGACGCCGTAATTGGTCACAGGCACGCCGGCGGCTCTGGCCCTGGCCAGTCGCGACAGCATTTCGCGGCGGTTGAGCATGCAGGCGCCGCAGTGAAAGATCAGGCGGTAATCCGCGAGATTGTCCGGATAGTCGCGGCCGCAGGCCGTGTCGATCTGCAGATCGCCGCCGACGTACTGGCGGAGCCAGCGCGGTATTTTCACGCGGCCGATGTCGTCTTCGAGCGCGTGGTGCGAGCAGGCTTCGGCGATGAGGACCCGGTCGCCGGGATTCAGCCGGTCGATGGCCGCGGCGCCCGCCGCCATGGCGGCCAGGTCGGATTTTTGCCTGGCGAACAAAATGGAAAAGGTCGTGACGGGAATGGCGGGGGGAACGTCGGCTGTAACTTTCAGAATCGCCTGCGAGTCCGTCACCACGAGCGAGGGGGGCTGACGGAGATTGGCGAGCGCGGCGGCCAGTTCTCTTTCCTTGACGACCAGCGCCTGCGCGTCATTGTCCAGAATGTCGCGCAGCGTCTGCACCTGCGGAAGAATCAGCCGCCCTTTGGGCGCCTGCAGGTCGATCGGCACCACCAGGACGGCCAGGCCGCCCGGCGGCAGCAAATCGCCGACCAGCGACGGCGCGGCCAGAAAATCGGCCGGCGCAACTGCGAGGAGGCGTTTTTTCAGTTCGTTCAGGTAGGTTTCCCGCTCAACCGGATCGGCGCACGAGACGGTCAGAACGGTTCTTGCCTTCTGCCGCAGAAAGTTCAGATATTCGGAAGAGGGGGGCGCCAGGTCGATCTTGTTGACGACGGCGAGAACGGGAATCCGGCGTTTTTCCGCTTCGGCCAGCACGGCTTCCTCGTCGGCGGTCCAGACGTCTGCCTCCACAACCAGAATGACTGCGTCCGCGCGGTCGAAGACCTGCGCGGTTTTTTCCAGCCGCGCGCCGGCGAGTTCGGAGACGTCGTCAAGGCCGGCCGTATCGAGAAACAGGACGGGCCCCAGCGGCAGGAGTTCCATGGCTTTTTCAACGATGTCGGTCGTCGTGCCCGCGACGGTAGAGGTGATGGCGATATCCTGCCCGATTATCAGGTTGAGCAGGCTGGACTTGCCCACATTCGTGCGCCCCAGAAGCGCGATGTGCAGGCGGTTGGCTTTCGGCGTCTTATCCACGGTCGCGATACCCCAGCGCCGTCAGGGCAAAAGGCGACAGGCAGCGCTCCACCAGATCGGCGCCCAGTTTCTGAATGAGAAACGTCCGCATGTTTTTTTCCTGTCCGGCCGAGAATTCCGCGGCCAGCGCCGCCGCCCGTTCGTAGCCCACGGCGGGGAGCAGCGCGGTGATGATCGCGGGGCTTTTATCGACGAATTCCCCGCACCGCTGCGGATCGGCGCTGAGTTGCTTTACCTGTCCGGCAAGGAGTTTGTCAATACCCGCGAGCAGATCCAGGGATTCCAGAAGCGCGCAGGCCAGAAGCGGCAGAAATTCGTTGATCTGGAACGTGCCCAGCGCCGCCGCTTCGGCGACGATGGCGTCGTTGGCGATGACCTTGACGCCCGCCTGGATGGCGGCTTCCGTTCCAACGGGATTGACCTTGCCGGGCATGATGGAGGAGCCGGCCTGCAGGCGGGGGAGATGGATTTCGCCCAGGAAATTCATCTGCCGAAGGTCGCCCGCGATCTTGATGAGATTGACGGCGTGCGCCTTGAGGATGCCGGAGACTTCCACAAACGCATCGGCGTTGGCCGTTTCGCCCATCAGATTTTCACCGCGGGAAAGGCCCAGACCCGTGAGTTCCCGCAATTTTTCGACGACCAGAAAAATGTAGTCGCGGGGCGCGGCAAGGCCCGTGCCGACGGCCGTACCGCCGAGATTCACCACGCGCAGACGCTCCTCGCACTTGAACGTCCGCCAGCGGTCGCGGCCGACCGCCTCGGCAAAGGCGGAAAATTCGGCGCCCAGCGTGATCGGTACGGCATCCTGCAGCTCGGTGCGGCCCATTTTAACGATGGGGGCGAATGCCTTTTCTTTTTCCTGCAGGGCGCCCTGCAGCGCGGCCGCTTCGGCGGCGAGACTGCGCAGACGCCGGATGGCGGCGATCCTGAGGGCCGTAGGATAGACGTCGTTGGTCGACTGATGGCGATTCACGTCGTCCAGCGGAGAAACGATCGCGTAGTCGCCTTTGGCGCCGCCTAAAAGCTCAATGGCGCGGTTGGCGATGACTTCGTTGAGATTCATGTTGGTGGAGGTTCCCGCACCGCCCTGCAGGGCGTCGAGCGGAAACTGATCGAAAAGCCCGCCCGCCGCGATTTCCCGGGCGGCCCGGCCGATGGCCGCGGCCTTTTCCGAAGGCAATCCCCCCGCCTCGGCATTGGCCAGGCAGCAGGCTTGTTTCACCACGGCCAGCGCCCGGATGAGCTCCGGATGGACGGTAAGCGAACTGATGCGGAAATTGCGCCGGGCGCGCTCGGTGTGGATGCCCCAGTAGGCGTCGCGCGGGACGTCCAGCGCGCCTAAAAAATCCTTTTCGGTTCTGCAATCGGTCATGGCGGTCCCAGAAAAAAGAGGTCTGCCCGGACGGGGCAAACCTCCTGGAAATCGTGAACGCCGAACGGAAAAAGTCTATTTTTCCCGGCGTTGAGGCAATTCCGTACCCCGTTTCGTATAGTGCGTATGCAAAAGCTCGTGGGACTTGTGCCCCAGCGGTTCCTTGAGGAACTTGTCGTAGAGCTTCTTCACGGATTCGTTTTCATGCGACTGGCGCTTTTTCTGAACCTTTCCGTCGTCGGCGTAAAGCGCCTGCGACCGCTTGACGCGGATGTCGTTGTTGGTGGGAATGGGCTCCCCGCCGCCGGAAATGCAGCCGCCCGGACAGCACATCACTTCGATAAACGCATAGTCGGCCTTGCCGTCGCGGATTTTATCCATAAGCTTGCGGGCGTTGCCCAGACCGTGGGCGACGGCGACTTTGACGTTGCCCAGAGCGCCGACTTTCACCGAGGCTTCCTTGACGCCCTCCAGGCCGCGGACCGGCGTGATATCGAGACTCGGCAGATTTCCGCCGGTCACCACCGCATAAACCGTTCGCAGCGCGGCTTCCATCACGCCGCCGGTGGCGCCGAAGATCGTTCCTGCGCCCGTGTATTCGCCCATGGGCGCGTCGTAGTCTTCGTCGGCCAGGTTTTCGAAATCGATGCCCGCTTCGCGGATCATCCGGCCGAGCTCGCGCGTGGTGAGCACGTAATCCACGTCGCGATAGCCGCTCGCGGCCATTTCGGGACGCTGGGCCTCGAATTTTTTGGCGGTGCAGGGCATGATGGAAACCGAAACGATGTTTTTGGGATCGATACCCGCGAACTCGGCGTAGTAGGTTTTGGCCAGCGCGCCGAACATCTGCTGCGGGGATTTGCAGGTGGAAAGATGCGGCAGCAGCTCGGGATAGAAATGCTCGCAGAATTTGATCCAGCCGGGGCTGCACGAGGTGATCATGGGCAGCGTGCCGCCTTCCTTCACGCGTTTGAGCAGTTCGTTGCCTTCCTCGATGATGGTGAGGTCCGCGGTGAAGTTGGTGTCGAACACCTTGTCAAAGCCCAGGCGGCGCAGGGCGGCGGTCATCTTGCCGGTGACGAGCGAGCCGGGCGGCATGCCGAATTCTTCGCCGAGCGCCGCGCGGATGGCCGGCGCCTCCTGAACGATGACATGCTTGGTCGGATCCTGTAAAGCGGCCCAGACCTGCTCGACGTCGTCCTTCTCGTAAAGGGCGCCGACCGGGCAGGCCAGAATGCACTGTCCGCAGGCGACGCAGTTCGATTCAATGAGCGGCAGGTCGAAAGCGGGAGTCACCTTGACGGCGCTGCCGCGGTGCGCCGGCGTCAGAACGCTGACCGTCTGAATCTGCTCGCAGACGGTGACGCAGCGGTGACATTCAATGCACTTGCGGTTGTCCCGGACAATCGACGGGCTGGAGCGGTCGATGAGGCCTTCCTGGGGAAACGGCGTGTAGGGAAAACGGATTTCCTTGAGGCCGACGAATTCGGCCACCTTCTGCAGCTCGCAGCTGCCGTTGCGGACGCAGAAGTTGCATTCCTGGGGATGATTGGCCAAAAGCAGTTCCACGACCATTTTTCTGGCCTTGCGGACTTTTTCCGTGTTGGTACGGACGACCATGCCGTCGGACACGGGGAAAACGCAGGCGGCAATCAAGGACCGCTGGCCTTCCACTTCCGTCATGCAGACGCGGCAGGCGCCGGGAGTGTGATGAATTTCCGGCCAGGCGCAAAGCGTGGGAATCTTGATTCCGGCGCTGCGGGCCGCTTCCAGAATGGTGGCGCCGGCGGGGGCTTCCACCGGACGATTATCGATAGTCAATTTTACCGTAGACATGAAAAATCTCCTTGTGCGTATCTGAAAAGGGCGGAGGGCTGGGTGCAGCGCCTCCGCCCGGTTGCAGCGGTTTAAGGCTGGGATTCTGATCCCTGCGCAACACGCATTAAACGGCGGCGTCGCAACGCAGACAGCGGCAGGCTTCCTTGATGGCGTCTTCCCGGGTGAAGCCCAGTTCCACTTCCGCAAAACTCATCTTGCGCGTGGCGGCATGCATTTCGGGCATCGGCATCTGCGGCGCCTCGGCCGTTTCTTCGTCGATCACCAGCGGAACGAGGATTTCTTCGCGCGCCGGTTTCACGTAGGCCGGTTCGTTGTTGGCCGCGCGGATGGCCGCGTCGATGTCATCGGCCGCCTGATGGCCGGCGCCGATGGCCGCGATGACGGTATCGGGGCCGGTTTCGGCGTCACCGCCGGCGAAGTAGCGGGGATTCGTCGTGCGGGACTTGAATCCCTTGCCGACCGTGTAGCAATCCCATTTGTTCACTTCGACGCCGACTGTCTTGTCGATGAAGCTCATATCCGGCACCTGGCCGATGGCCGCGACGATCGCATCCACGTTCAGGGTGAATTCGGCCCCTTCGATCGGAACGGGTTTCTTGCGGCCGCTTGCGTCGAAATCGCCCAGCTTCATTCGCTGGCAGGTAATGGATTTGACCTTGTCTTTCGCGCCGTCGATTTTCAGCGGGGCGACCAGGTATTCGATCTTGATGCCTTCTTCTTCCGCCGCCTTGATCTCCTCTTCCGCCGCCGGCATATCCTGTCTCAAACGGCGATACAGGATGGTGACGTCGGAGCCGAGCCGGAGTGCGACGCGGGCCGCGTCGATTGCCGAGTTGCCGCCGCCGATGACGGCGACTTTCTTGCCCAGCGTTTTCTCGCCTTTGAGCCACTTTTCTTCGCTGTCGTTGAAGTCGCGCAGGAATTCAACGCCGCCGAACACGTTGCCCAGATCTTCGCCGGGAACGCGCATCTTCTGGCTCTTGTGCGCGCCGGTGGCGAGATAGACGTAATCGAAATCCTTTTCGAGCTGTGCAAACGAAACATCGCGTCCGACGCGGGTGTTGAGGCGGATCTCCACGCCCAGCGCGGTGATATCGTCGATTTCGCCCTGCAGGATGTTGCGGGGCAGGCGGTACGCGGGAATACCCCAGCGGAGCATGCCGCCCGCGTAGGAGAGTTCTTCAAACACGGTCACCTTGTAGCCGCGCAGCGCGAGATCGCGCGCCGCCGTCAGGCCGGCGGGGCCGGCGCCGACAACCGCGATCTTTTCCTTGCGGGTGACCGCGACCGGATCCGTTTTCGGACGCGGGGCATTGTCCGTGATGAAGCGCTTCAGGAACTTGATGGCCAGCGGTTCGTCCATGTTGCCGCGGCGGCACTTGGTCTGGCACTTGTGGTCGCAGACGCGCCCGCAGACGGACGGGAAGGGATTGGTCTGAAGCAGGATCTTGTAGGCGTCTTCAAACCGGCCTTCACGCACCAGCGCGATGTAGGACGGAATATCCATCTCAATCGGGCAGGTGTGCTGGCAGGGAGATTTGTACATTGCCGAGCAGACGGTGGCGCGGCAACGATGTTCGAAGATGTGCTCTTCGTATTCTTTCCGGAAATATCTGAGGGTGCTCAAAACGGGATTGGGAGCCGTCTGGCCCAAGCCGCACAGAGCCGCATTTTTAATGACGCCGGCCATTTCCTCGAGCAGCTCGATGTCGCCGGCCTTGCCCTTGCCTTTGGTGATGCCCGTTAAAATATCCAGCATGCGCTTCGTGCCTTCGCGGCAGGGGGTGCACTTGCCGCAGGACTCGTCCTGGCAGAAGTCCATGAAGAAGCGGGCCATGTCGACGGCGCACTTGTCTTCGTTCATGACGATCAGGCCGCCGGACCCCATGATGGCGCCCAGTTCCGCGACTTTCTCGTAATCGACCGGGGCGTTAAGGTGCTGAACCGGAATACAGCCGCCGGACGGGCCGCCGAGTTGCGCGGCCTTAAACTTCTTGCCCTTGGGAATGCCGCCGCCGATGTCGTAAACGATGGTGCCCAGCGTGGTGCCCATGGGCACTTCCACCAGACCGACGTTGTTGACGTCGCCGGTGAGAGCGAACACTTTCGTGCCCTTGCTTTTTTCCGTGCCGACCGATGCGTGCCACTTGGCGCCGCGCAGAATGATCTGTCCCACGTTGGCCAGCGTTTCGACGTTGTTGAGGATGCTGGGCTTCTGCCACAGGCCCGCTACAGCGGGGAAGGGCGGACGGGGACGCGGCATGCCGCGCTTGCCTTCAATGGAGGTCATGAGGGCGGTTTCCTCGCCGCAGACGAACGCGCCTGCACCCTGGTAAATTTCCAGGTCGAAGTCGAAGCCCGTGCCGAGGATGTCCTTGCCCAAAAGGCCGGCTTCTTTGGCCTGGCTGATGGCGACGTTGAGGCGGTGGATGGCCAGTGGATACTCCGCGCGGCAGTAGATGTAGCCGGAGTGCGAACCGATGGCCTTGGCCGCGATGACCATGCCCTCCAAAACGGCGTGGGGATCGGCTTCCAGTACCGAGCGGTCCATGAACGCGCCCGGGTCGCCTTCGTCGGCGTTGCACAAAACGTATTTAACGTCGCCCTTGGACTGGGCGGCGAATTTCCATTTCAGACCGGTGGGGAATCCCGCGCCGCCGCGGCCGCGCAGACCGGAATCCAGCATTTCCTGGACGATCTGTTCCGGCGTCATTTCGGTGAGCGCCTTGGCCATGCCCGCATAACCGTCGCGGGCGATGTATTCTTCTATTTTTTCCGGATCGATCAATCCGCGGTTCTTTAAAACTCTCAGTTCCTGATGGGCAAAGAAGGGGATGTCCTGCATCGTGGGAATGGCCTTGTCCGTGCCCGGTTCGCGATAGAGCAGTTTCTCAACGATACGGCCTTTGATCAGATGTTCTTCGACCAGTTCGGGGATATCGGCCGGTTTGAGGCTGATGTAGATGATGCCTTCCGGGTAAATCACCATGATGGGGCCCAGCGCGCAGAATCCGTTGCAGCCGGTTTCAACCACTTTGATTTCATCGGCCAGTTTTCTTTTGACAATCTCTTCCAGAAGGGCATTTTTTACGCCCAGGCTGCCGGAAGCCTGGCAGCCCGTACCGCCGCAAATGAGTATGTGTGAACGAAATACTTTCATTGATTTCATATCCTCCTTAGCAATCATGTCCCGGAGAGCGCTTTCCGGATGATTGATCATGTGTTTATTTAATCACTTCAGAACCTTTCGCCAGGACAAAGGGCGTTTGTACTTCACCGGCCAGAACGTGTCTTTTGAAAATCTGCCGCATCTTGTTGGGATTGACGTATTCGTATTTGATGGGGTCCTGGTTCACGACTTCCACGGTCACCAGCGGTTCGCGGCTGCAAAGCCCCATGCAACCGGAGGTGGTGACGATTACATCGTTGACCTTGGCGGCTTCGATTTCTTCCAGCAGGGTATCCATGACTTCCTTGGCGCCGGAAGCAATGCCGCAGGTTCCCATATGAACCGTGATTCTGACGCGGCGGTCGCCGTCGCGCAGGGACATTTCCTTGTGGACCTTCTCTTTGATCTTTTTCAAGTCATCAATCGTTAATTTCGCCATGGGCGCGTCCTCCGTTATCTTGATAATCGGTAATCGTTAATTGTACTGGCTCAGGATGTCCTTGAGCTTGCCGGGCTTCACGCGGCCGTGAACATCTTCATCGACAACCACAACCGGCCCGAGACCGCAGGCGCCCAGACACCGGACGGACTCCAGGGTGAACATGCGGTCCTCCGTGGTTTCGCCTTCGCGGATGTTGAACTGTTTTTCCAGAGCCTCCGCAATGGCTTTGCCGCCGCGCACGTAGCAGGCCGTGCCCAGGCAGACGCGGATGGTGTGCTTGCCGCGCGGGGTCATGGTGAAGAATGAATAAAACGTGACCACGCCGTAAACGCGGCTCAGCGGCAGATTCAATCCCTGAGCGATTTTCTTCTGCACGGGCAAGGGCAGATATTCCAGGCAGACCTGCGCCTCTTCCAGAACGGGAATCAAGCCCCCCGCTTTTCCCTTGTATTTTTCGATGATGCTGTCCAGTTTGGCGACTTGTTCAGGTGTGAATTCTTTCAACAACTCAGTGTCTTCGGCTTTCATTCCATTCCTCCTCGATCTTCCGGGCGCGCTAAGCTTCAGATTCGATGTCGCGCAATCCTTCTTCCATAGCAGCCCTGATATATTTGATTATCTCAGGATGGTTAATTGGTATATCCTCGATTTCCTTGCGAATTTCACGAGTATCCAATTCAAACCGGCGGTCATTATGCCTGTGTTTATAAAAAAAATCAACCTGAGAATTCGAAATAATCAGAATAATGATTGTGTTAATTAAAGCACCCAGCGGCTGCCGGTCGAGATGGCCGAGGCCGAAAGTGGCTTTCACTTGAGTTCCCGAATTTTGCTGCGATTTCAGGAAAAAATGGCCCTGCGCCCGTTCGGCGGCGTCCCGCAGGAGCGGCAGACCCAGTCCGACGCGCCGGACGGTTTTGGTGGTGTAAAAGGGATCAAGGACCTTTTGGAGCACGTCTTCGCTCATGCCGTGGCCGTCATCCTTTATTTCTATGGCGAGGAGATCCTGGGCGGTGTCTTCCTCGATACTGATTTCAATGAACTTTGCGCCGGCGCGGACCGAGTTTTCCGTGATGTCGAGAATATGGTCGGCCAGGGTGAGCATCGTTACTCCACGATCCGGCGGCCGTTTTGACCGGCAAGCGCCATTCTGATTTCCGCAAATGTCGGGGCTTCGAGGAGCAGAGCGGAAGTCGCGGTTCCGATGTCCCGGAGAAAATGGGCGTCCGAGGACGTCAGGAAAGGATAACGGTCAAGCTCCGGATAGCGCAGCCTGCCCCGGGAAAGGCCGGTGCGCCCGGAAATTTCGAGAGCGTCAAAATGCGCGTTGTCGTCGATGAAGCCGAGCTGGCCCAGCACGCTGAAGCTTTCCCGGTCGATATGCGCGGGGATGGCCAGCCCCTCCAGGCGGTGGATGGCGGCCACGATCTCGTCGATCGACAGATCGGTCGCGCCGAGAAGGAGCTGGGTGTTGATGTCCTCCACTTCTCCGCGCTCGTTCACAACCGCCTGGACGCCGAAACGGTCCTCGTCGTTTTTGCCGAACAGATGGCGGTCGATCAGGGCCTGAAGCTCGCGAAGGGCAGAAAGGTTTTCCAGAAGCGCCAGAACGTGCACTTCCTCGCGGGTCGTGATTTCCATCGCCGGAACAATGCGGATGTTTTTTCCGGCGGCGGCCGCAAGAACATAGGGAACATTGGCGGAGGCGTTGTGGTCGCTGACGGCGATGATGTCGAGATTTTTTTCCAGAGCCCGGGCGACCAGGGCCTGCGGGTGCATGTCCAGTTCGGCGCAGGGAGACAGGCAGGTATGAATGTGAAGGTCGCAGTGATAAACTTTCAACATCGGTTTTACCCGGAAGAAAAGAATGGTCTCAGCGCCGGAGAGAGTCGGTAAAGGAATGCAGGTGTCAGCTTTTCGCCGTCAACAGGTTGTAGATCTTGCCCGAGATTTCAAAAGCGGGCAGATCGGACACCATGATCGGGATTTTCTCCGCTTCGGCTTTTTCCATGGTTTCGGCCGTCGGCTGGGAAGAATTGATCAGAATGATGGCCGAGTGCTCCTTGAGGCTGGCGACGGCGACGATATTCTGGTGCACCTGACGGGTGATCCAGATGTAGCCGGCCTTGGAATTGCCCATCACATCGCTTAAAAGATCTCCCGTGTAGCCTCCCGTGACCTCCCTGTCCAGGCAATCTTTAGCGCATTTGACGTCCAGTCCCAGCGCTTGAACAATTTCTTCAATTTTCATTATTCGGACCCTTTTATAAAAATCATGGCGTTGTAATCGTCATCTTCAGGCGCGTGCCCTTGCCGACTTCCGACTCGATATGAAAGGCGTCGGAATAATTCTTGATGTTGCACAGTCCCATGCCCGCGCCGAATCCCATCTCCCGGATGCGCTGATCGGCTGTGGAATAGCCTTCCTGCATCGCCAGATCGATGTTCGGAATGCCGGGGCCTTCATCCGCGACTTCGATGCGGACGATGCCGGGTTCCACCGTCAGCGTCACCACGCCTTTTTTGGCGTAGGAAACGACGTTGATTTCCGCTTCGTAGGAAACGATGGCGGCCTTGCGGACGATATCGCCGGGAATACCCAGTTTCTTGAGTGTGGATTTGATGCTCGTGGAAACGATTCCGGCTGAGTTAAAGTTGCCGCCTTCGATGATGAAACTTCCGGAATACAGGTTGGGGTTAGTTTCGGCCACTGGCATTATCAACTTTTTGCAGACAGCCGACAATGCCCTTGGTGTAGAGGCGGCCCGCTGTTTCAAATAGAATGTATTTGGTCGTGAGGATGGGGATTTTCAATTCCTTGGCCAACGCGATGGTTTCGGTCGACGGTTTTTTGCCGCGCACCAGGATGATGGCGGCAATGTCGAGCACGTTGGCGGTGCGGATCACCTGGGTATTGGTCAACCCGGTCAGCAGAAGACTGCCGGCTTTGGCAAAGGCGAGCACGTCGCTCATCAAATCCGCCCCAAAGGCCGTTTTGACTTCAAGGTCAAGATTGTCTTCTCCGACAATGACCTCCGCATCCAGGATTTCTTTTACATCGGAAAGTTTCAAAGGTGGCTCCTTATTTTTGTCCGAGCGCTCTCATGCATTCGGGAAAATCTGCTGTGCTGTCTGTTCTGCTCTTCGTTTTTATCTGTACTTCTTCACTTTTTGGCTACTTCTATCATGGCCTCGAACGTAAAGTCAATAAGATAAAATGACGAAAATACCGTCTGTGTCACAGCGCGGTTCAATTTGCTGTTGACAATTTTTTTACGGTCCCCGATACTCGCAAAAAGCGCCGGCGCGCCGGGATAATCGGTTTTACGGCGGGCGTGCCGCAGGGAGCAGACAGTGCACGGACTGAAATTTCGAAAAACCCGCATTGACAAAATCATCGCGGACAGCCTTCGGGCTGCGGACCTTCCGGACACCGTCGAGGTGGTCGTGGAATCTGCGCTGGAAGACGATGCGGCCTGGATCGATCATGAACGGATGGCGGCGGCGCTGGCCGACCTGGAGCGCAACGCCGCCGAGGCCATGCCCGGGGGAGGACGCCTCACCATCACGGCAGCGGGGGATGAAACATGCGTCACGCTGCGGGTGCACGACGAGGGGCGGGGAATTTCCGGGGAAAACCTTCCGCTCCTGTTTACGCCTTTTTTCACCACCAAACCGGTGGGAGACGGGACGGGGCTCAGCCTGCCGCAAGCCTATGCGACCGTGAAAGGGCATTCAGGGGACATTGCCGTCGTCTCCAACGCCGATCCGGCGCAGGGTGCCACAGGAACCACCGTGTCCATCACGCTCCCCCGCAAGCAGACCTTCCAGGCCCCGGAAGCAAAAATGATTCTGCATGGGGAAGAAGATTAGGCTTTACACCCTCTCCACCTTGACGATCTTGTTTCTGGCTTTGAGGGCCGTGACCAGTTCCCGGATGTACAGCATCCGCATCGGTTCGCCGCGGATGAGATCCGCGACCTGGTTGGGATTGATGGCCGTGCCCACAATGAGATGAATGTCGTCCGCGGCCAGCAGATAGTGGGCGAGGCGGGTGGCTGCGTCATTGTCCCGGGGCAGGTCGTGGATGGTTTTCGCTTCGCGGATGATTTCCAGCGCCTGGCCGATCGTGAGAATGCCCTCCGTGACGAGGTCAATGCCCTTGATCGTTGCGGTGGGGGGCGATCCCTTCTTTTTGGGTTCCTTGCCGGACCTCTTCCAGGGAGGAATCCATTCCACCTCGAGTTTTTCGCCAAGCACGCGGGCCGTCATTTGCGCGGTGCTTCCGCCGCAGATGATTTTGTCGCCTTCAGCCGCCATCAGCCGCTTGACGGCGAATTCGTCCATTTCCTTGTTGGCGGGCGGGCCGGTGAGCAGGCACACGGAAACGGCGGGGCGCACCTTCATGCAGATGACGGTCGCGTCGTCGCCCGGCTCGTCATTGTAGAGCTTCATGCAGGTTTTCGACAGGGCTTCGGTGAGCTTGACGGTGTCCACGCCCGTCTGGACGAAGCGCTGGACGGCGGTGGCCACGTTCTTCCAGCCCCAGCCCATCCGGTAGATGCCGCCCAGCCCCGCGTGCGTGTAGCCGTCGCTGATCAGGACCATGTAGTCGTTTTCCTCCAGCGCGAAGTGCGCTTCGCGGACGATCCGGTCCTTGACCTTGCGTTCTTCCAAAGGCAGGGTGACGATGGCGTTTTGGCGGATCAGAATGAGCGGCGGAGAATCGAACAGGACCAGGTGGGCGTCGCGTCCGCCGTAGACGATCAGGACGGCAAACGTCGCATATGCCAGCTTGCGCACCGAGCACTCCGGCAGCGTTTCGATCAGCGTCTGCATGACGTCTTCCACGGTGCCGTCGGCCTCGAACATCCGCGCGGCGATTTCCGCGGTGAGCGATGACAGGATGCTGGCCTTGACGCCGCTGCCCAGGCCGTCGGACAGCACCGCCACAAAGGAATCCGGCGTGGCGTGAATGATGACCGAGTCGCCGCAGAGCTCCTCGCCCGCTTTGTTGAGGCTGATCCAGGTGCTTTCGACGAGCTGTCTCACTTCGCTTCTTCCTCTTCCAGGATTTTCGCCAGGTGGGAGACGATCATCTTGCTTTCCGCCGTGGTTTCGCCCAGCAGGTGCGCGATTTCGTGCGCGACCCGCATTTGTTTGCGCACCACTTCGCGGGTCTGCTCCAGGGTCTGCGCCCGCAGTTCATGGAATTTCTGCTTTTCCGATTCCCGTTCGGTGATGTCGCGCATGATCGCCACCAAAAGCGACTGGCCTTCCACCAGGACGATGTTCTGCTCCGCGACGATCTTGTCGTTGATCCGCCGGACTTTTCCGATCACCGGCTTGCCCGTGTCGCTCACGGACACGAAATCGTCATACAGCGGAATGAGGCGCGAGATGTGCCGGCCCTTGACATCCGCGAGCGAACAGCCGAACAGGCGTTCCGCCGACGGGGACAGGTCCTGAATGACCAGGTGGTTGTCCACGATGATGATGGAGTTGGGGGAGACGTCCATGACGACCTGGCGCAGGGATTCGGACCGGCTGCGCATGTAGGGGATGCACATGGTGACTTCCGCCATGCCCCGCAGCGTGGCTATGGCCTTTTCCCGGCAGCTCGGATATCCGCAGGCGCCGCAGTTGAGCTCGTCTTCCGGTGTGTATTTGTTGACGCGGCGCAGGACGTCCTGGATCTGCTCTTCGCTGAACTCGGGTGCCTGCTGCCGCTTGTCGGTGTAGTCGCGCGACAGGTCCGGCCACTGGCTGCGGGGCAAAGCGTCATAGGCGGGCCGCCGGCGGAGGTATGCGAGAATCTTCTGGCGGGCCGTGTAAATGCCGCCTTCCAGGTCCGCCATGGCCGGGCCGTTGATGCAGCCGCCGGTGCAGGCCATCAGTTCCACCAGCGAAGCCGAAAGCCGGCCCGCTCGGATATCGTTCAGGATGTTGCCGCAGGTTTCCAGTCCGGAGGCGACAATCAGTTCGGAGGCCAGCAGGTCCGTGCTCAGTCCCGCCGTTGCCAGAAGGCCGCCTTCCACCGGAAACAGCCGCGCGTCCACCGCCTTCGCCGGCTGGGTCGGGGGAAGCGGGGCCAGGACGACCTGTTCTTCAGCCATCCAGTCTGCCAGACCGCGGAACGTCATGGCCGCGGAAACCACGCCGGCGACGGCTTCGTCGGCAATTTCCATTTTCTTGGCGATGCAGGGGCCGATGAAAACGATCATTGCGTCCGGTCCGTACTTTTTCGCGAGCCAGCGTCCGTGCGCGATCATCGGAGAAACGATCGGCGCCAGATGGCTGATCAGGTCGGGATAATACTTTTCAATGAGGTTCACGATGACCGGGCAGGAGGAGGTGATGACGGGGCGGCGTTCGGGCATGCGCTCGACGTAGTCGCGGTGGGCGAGCCCCACGATTTCGGCGCCCTGGGCCGTTTCTTCCGCGGCGGAAAATCCGAGTTTCTTGAGCGCCGCTTCCAGTTCGGCAAACTGCGTGAAGTTGAAATAGGCCGGTGCGGACGGAGCGACGGACGCGATGACCCGACGGCCCTCCCGGATGGCCTGTCGAATTTCCGGCGTTGCGCTCGGCATGTCCTTGGCGTTTTGCGGACATTCGCGGATACAGGTTCCGCAGACGATGCAGAGTTCCGGCACCACCTGCGCCTGGCCGTCCTGCACGCGGATGGCCTTGACGCCGCAGTGGCGCACGCAGCGGTAGCAGTCGCGGCAGCGCGCGGGATTCGTGATGATGGCCGGTGCGTTCATGAGGAGCTCTCCTTTCCGGCGTCGGGCGCGGGATCGGCGCTTGCCGGCCGCAGCTGGGATTTCACCCGCGGCAGGACTTCCCGGTAAAAGAAGGTTTCCGCCTGCTCCGGACGGATGCCGCTGAATTCCTGTTCGCCCACGCGCACGGACACGCCTTTCGAGCAGGCATCCATGCAGAAGGCGCCGATGATATCGACCAGCCCCTCAAGCTTTTCCTTCTTGATCAGACCGAACAGTTCCGTCGCCAGTTCGTCGGAGCCGCGCAGACTGCACGAACTGCCGACGCAGATCGTAATCAGTAACATGTCATTTTCCCGATTCTTCCCCGGAGAGCGCGGGCATGAGGTGGGCGTCGATGAACGCGCCCGCCGCTTCCACGTTTTCCACGGGGATGATTTTATTGCCCACCGCCACATTGGGTCCGCTTTCGCACTGGCCGGTACAGAAGCGCGCCTTCACGCGGAACCGGTCCGTCAGCCCCCGCCGCCGGATTTCCGCGGCCAGTCCCTCGAGCAGTTTCCAGGAACCCTTCACGTAGCAGTTGGTGCCGATGCACACACCGACGTCCACCACGGGCATCTCCCGGACCGCCTCTTCTTTAATGTCCTGCACGCGCATGGAGCGGCGTTTGTAGGTTGTGTGCAGCGCGGCATGCGACGTTTCGCTGTCCGGTTCGCCCAGCCAGTTGGTGTAGAGGGCCTGGACGGACGGGTTGTCCTGGCTGGTCCGGATCGGCTGGGCCTGATCGAGGCGGTACAGAACCTCGAGGCGTTCTCCCGTGTCGCTTTTCAAAAGCGGGGCGGGATTGCCCGAGCCGTTGATGCAGCCGCCGGGGCAGGCCATGACTTCGATGAGATCGTAAGGGGCGTCGCCGGCCCTGATCCGGTCGATCAGCTTTTGCGCGTTTTGGAGGCCGCTGGCGACGGCAAGGCGCACTTTTACGTCTCCCAGCGCAATGACGGTTTCCTTCACGCCCTGCAGGCCGCGGACGCCTTCATAGTTGAAGCTGTCCATCCGTTTGCCCGTCACGCGCTCGGCCGCGAGCCTGAGCGCCGCTTCGGCCACGCCGCCGCTGGCGCCGAAGATGATGCCCGCGCCGGNNTCTTTTCCGCCAGCATGGTCATGATGTCCCACGTGGTGAGGACCCGGTCCACGTCCGGAATGTTGCCGGTCCGGAATTCGGGGCGCATGGCCTCGTATTTTTTGGCGTTGCAGGGCATGATCGAGACGAAGTACAGAAGTTCCGGCCGCACCTTGAGCTCTTTGGCGAAATACCGCTTCATCACCGCGCCGAACATCTGCTGCGGCGATTTGCAGGAGGACAGGTGCGGCAGAAGATCCGGCGCCATCTTTTCACAGTAGTTGATCCAGGCCGGGCAGCAGGACGTTATTTGCGGCAGCACGCCGCCCTCGGCCAGGCGCGACAGAAATTCCGTGCCTTCCTCCATGATCGTGAGGTCGGCCGCCCAGCAGGTATCGAAGACGAAATTGAAGCCGAGCTGTTTGAGGCAGGCGGACAGCACCGGCAAAACGTCCGCCGGCGCAATGCCGTACTGCTCGCCGAAGGCCGCGCGCACCGCCGGCGCGATCTGGGCGACGGTGGTGAGCTGGGGATCCTTGAGCGCGCGGTAAACGTCCGGCAGAACCGGCTTGAGCGTGAGCGCGCCGGTGGGACAGACCATGGCGCAGTGGCCGCAGGAGACGCAGACGGTCAGATCCAGCGGCCGGTGGTCGTTGGGGCCGATGGTGAGCACATCGTTGGTTTCGTAGAAACTCAGCGCGGAGACGCCCTCCATTTCGCGGCAGACTTTCAGGCACAGGCCGCACAAAATGCATTTTCCGGGATCGCGGGTGATGATCGGGTGGTTTTCGTCGACGGGCAGGGGCGTCTGCGGACCGGCCGCGTCGTGCGCGACGCCGTAAGCGCTCGCGTAATTGCGCAGCGAGCAGTCGTAGCGCTCCGTGCAGCCGCACGCCAGGCAGCGGTCGGCTTCCGCGATGGCGGTGTCCGTATCCCAGGTCCGGGAGGACTCGTCAAAAGTCGTTTTGCGCTCATGGGGCGCCAGCACCGGCACTTCCCGGCGTTCGGCGCGCGCCACCATCCGGAACATGTCGGAAGGCAGGTCGCGCCAGGCGCCTTTCGAACAGGTGTATGGGGAGTCGCAAGGCTGCACGTTTCCGGTCCGCACGAATTCGTCGATTGCCGCCGCAGCGCGTTTTCCGGCGCCGATCGCGGCAATCGCAATGTCCGGTCCCGTCACGCAGTCGCCGCCGGCGAACACCCAGGGCAGCGCGCTCTGGAGCGTTTTCCGGTCGACCGCGACATTGCCCCGCTTGTCGACCAGCGCCGCATCGCCCAGGCACGGGCTGTCCACCGTCTGGCCGATGGCGGAGATGATCGTCGTGGCCGTGAGCGTGAATTCCGAGCCGGGCTGGGGAACGGGACGGCGGCGGCCGCTCGCGTCCGGCTCGCCCAGCGCCATCTTGACGCAGGCCAGGGAGAGCTCGCCGCCGGAGGCGGCAATCGATACGGGAGCGGTGAGGAACTGGATGTTCACTCCCTCCTCGATGGCTTCGTCGATTTCGACGGGCTGGGCCGGCATTTCCTGGCGGGTGCGGCGATAGGCGACGATCACTTCCTTCACGCCCAGGCGGACGGCGCTGCGGGCCGCGTCCATGGCGGTGTTGCCGCCGCCGATGACGATGGCCCGATGGCCGAGCGACGGCCTTTCTCCGCGCGCCAAGCGCGCCAGGAAATCAAGTCCGGACATCACACCCGGCGCATCTTCGCCCCTGGCGCCGATGGCCTGCGCCTTTTGTGCGCCCAGACCGACGAAAACGGCGGCAAAGCCGTCTCTTTTGAGGGATTCGAGCGTGAAGTCACGCCCCAGTTTTTTGTTGTAGGAAATCTCCACGCCCAAATCCAGAATCGCCTCAATTTCCCGGTCCAGGTCCTTTTCGGGCAGGCGGTAGTAGGGAATGCCCCAGCGCAGCATTCCGCCCGCCTTCTCCTGCATTTCAAAAATCGTGACCGAATGCCCCCTGCGGCGCAGGAACCAGGCGGCGGAAAGTCCCGCGGGACCCGCGCCGACCACGGCGATTTTATACCCTGTGTCCGGCAGGCAGACAGGCGCGTAGGGCTGCATCTGCAGCGCGTCCCAGTCGGCGACGAACCGTTTGATGCCGTTGATGTTGACCGCGCCGTCAATCGCGTTGCGGCGGCAGTCCGACTCGCACGGATGCGGGCAGACCCGCCCGCAGACGGCGGGCAGCGGGTTGGCGTCCTTGATGACGGCCAGCGCCTCCGTGAAGTTTCCACAGGAGACATGGTAGATATACTTCTGAATGTCGATGTTGGCCGGACAGCGAAGCACGCAGGGCGCCACGCAGTCGCCCCAGTGGTGGCGCAGAAGCGCCTGGAGATAAATCCGGCGGTAGCTTGTCAGCGCGTCGGATTGCGTCCGGATCACCATGCCGTCCGAAGCCTTCGTGGACGTGGCGGAGACAAAGTGGATCTTGCCTTTCTCGACGACTTCCACAAAGGCCGCTTCGAAATTGCTCGGCGGACTCACCCGCGGATCGTAGCCCAGTGCGGGAATGTCGATGCCGTGCGACCGCGCGGCGTCGATGATCGTCACGCCGTCGACCGTGATGCAGTCTTTTCCATCAATGTTTACCGTGATCATTAAGTTATATCCTTCCATATATTGTTTTATCCGAACCCCCGTCGGATGAAGTTCATTTTAAAGGTGAATTCGAAATGTTCGGTCAGGCTCTGTAAACTGCTGATCAGAAATTTCTTTTTCACTGACCGTCAGTATAAAAAAAGCGTTTGCACCTGTCAATATAATTCGCAGAAAGCGGATTTTTAAGCCGGTTTTCGGACCTCAAAACGGCCGGGAAAAAGACAAGGTGCGTTTTGACCTTCCCGAACAGGAGCCTGTCGAGTTTTTTTCTATTTTTCGTCAAATCGTTTGCCCGGCCCTCAAGTATTTTGCAAATCAGCCGTTATAGGTAGTGTGAAAAAAAAAGGAAGCGCCCGGGGCCGGTCGCGTGGAATTTCTTTCACACAAAGCATCTCAAAAGAACGGAGGGTTGACTATGAAAACAGCGGCCGCAGCCGATTTGCAGGAGGAAAGAACAAACATCCGCGAAGGAAAGTACCTGACATTTACTCTGGCCGATGAGGAATACGGCATCGGCATTCTCAAGGTCAAGGAGATCATCGGCATGATCGCCGTCACGTCGGTTCCGCAAACGCCCTCCCACGTCAAAGGCGTCATCAACCTGCGCGGCAAGGTTATTCCGGTCATCGATCTTCGTCTCAAATTCGGCCTGCCGGCGATGGACTACACCGAGCGGACCTGCATCATTGTCATCGAAATCGCCAGGAACAACGGGCGGATTCTGATCGGCATTCTGGTCGATTCCGTCTCCGAAGTGCTGAACATCAAAGGCGCGGACATCGAGGACACACCCAATTTCGGGACCGAGCTGAACACGGACTACATTCTGGGCATGGCCAAATCCGCGGGGAAAATAAAAATTCTCCTGGATATCGACCGTGTGATGAACGCGGAGGACATGGCGGCGCTGGAAAAAACCGTCTGAGAATTTCGATCGACTGAAGATTGCTGAAAGGGAGTAGAAACATGGCGAAAGGAAATACGAAAGCGAAGATTGGGGTCAGCATCCTGGTGCATGCGGGAATGGTCGCCGTCATGGGGATTGTGGCGTATTACCAGCTGTACAACGTGGACAGCTCCGATGTGGCCGCGGTGAACAGTTACCTGTTGATCACGTCAATTCTGGCCGTCTTTTTCATCGGCGTGAGTGTTTTCATGGGGATTTTTTTCCTGCGGAAAGTCGCCGCTCCCATCGGCGAATCCATGCGCGGCGTGGCGGATATCCTGCAAAACGTGTCTTCCGGATCGGATCAGGTTTTCGCGTCGGCTCAGCAACTGGCCGAGGGATCGAGCTCCCAGGCGTCTTCGCTCGAGGAAACCTCCTCCTCGCTGGAAGAATTGTCTTCCATGACCAAGCAAAACGCGGATAACGCTTCCCAGGCCAGGGCGATGATGCAGGATGCGGGGCGCATTGTGGAAAAAGTCAACCGCCACATGGACGACATGGCCAAGGCGATTGCGGAAATCACCCGGTCGTCCGAGGAAACGGGAAAGATCATCAAGACGATCGACGAGATCGCCTTTCAAACCAATCTGCTCGCGCTCAATGCCGCCGTAGAAGCGGCGCGCGCCGGCGAAGCCGGAGCCGGCTTTGCCGTGGTTGCCGATGAGGTGCGCAACCTGGCGATGCGGTCGGCGGAAGCGGCAAAGAACACCAGCGAGCTCATTGAAAATACCATGAAGGCCGTCAAAAACGGCAACGAGCTGACCAGCTCCACGCAGGAAGCCTTTAAAGACAACATTACCGCTTCGACCAAAATCAGCCAGCTTGTCGATGAGATCGCCACCGCGTCCCAGGAGCAGGCGCACGGCATCGCCCAGATCAACCGCGCCGTCGCCGAGATGGACAAGGTGGTGCAGCAGGCGGCCTACAGCGCGGAATCGTCCGCCGCCGCGGCCGAATCAATGAACACGGAGGTGAGCGCGCTCAAAAAGTGGATGCAGGGGCTGGCTGAACTGGTCGGTGCGGAACTGCGGATTTCCTCCGCCGGAACACCGCGGCCGGCGGCATCTTCGACGACGCGGAGCGTCGCTGCCCGGCCGGCAAAAGTTGCCCGTCAGGCGCTGCCCGCGCCTGCTGTGAAAAGGAAGGCCCCCGCCGGGGCGGCGGCCGGCGCGGCGCTGAAAAAAGCGCCGGCGCGTCCGGAAGACGTCATTCCCTTCGACAACGATGAATTCAAGGATTTCTAGGCCATCGGGATCTTCCCGCCGGCGGCATCAGCCGCCGGCGGGTTTTTTTGCTTCAGGCTCCTCAAAACCGCGCGTGATGTAAAAGGTGGCCAGGTCGAAAAAAACGGTCATCCGCCGCTGCAGCTCGAAGGTCGTGTAGAGGTCGAGGGTCTTCTGCAGCGCGCCCCGGGCCAGGGCGATATCCCAAATGTGCTTGCGGATCAGACTCAGCGCGCTTAAGACGCCGCTGATCCTGACGCCGGCCTGCCTGCGCTCCCGCCCGAGTTGCGTGTAAAATCTCTTGAGACGGTTGCTGTCGTAGGCGTTGCCGAGCCAAAGCGCGATCTGGGACATGATCTTGTCGCAGATGCCGTAGAGCAGGCGGTCCGGAGCGTGCCGGTACTCGCAGGTCGAGGGATTGGTCGCCATGTCTTCCATCCACTGCCGGATCATGGTTTCCCGGTTGCGCAAAATCACGTTGATCAGCCGCCGTGTCATGGCGTTGGCGGCCTGACGCGTCGGCGAGGCCTTGTCCTCCCGCTCGGCGATGGCGTCCAGAACGGTCCAGTAGTCCTTCTGGCTCCGGATATAAACGTCCAGCGCGCGCCGGTTGGAACGAAACGCCAGCGCAGGCAGGTCGTGAATTGCGAAAAAGCGCGCCTGGGCGCTGTCGTCGCCGGCCGCGATTTTCCCGCCGGTTTTGTCCACTACAAAGGTCAGAAACAGCAGGTCCCCGTAAAACCGGCTCTTGTAGGAATCGACGTCCAGCAGGCGGTTGATGCGGCCCTTCACGCCCGTCTCCTCGCTGAGCTCGCGCAGCGCCGCGTCTTCAATGCTCTCTCCCGCCTCCGCAAATCCGGTCGGCAGGCACCAGCGGCCCTTGAAGGGCGGACGGTCGCGTTTGACCAGAAGAATCCGCCGTTCTTCGTCGACGATGGCCGAAACGACCGGCAGCGGATTGTCGTAAAAAAAACTGTGGCACAGCGAGCAGCAGTCCCGAAGCACATTGTCTTCCTTCTTTTTTGCGATTTGTCCCCCGCAGTGCGGGCAGAATTTCCTTTCTTTTTTCATGACGGACCCTCCGGGGAAAGTGGCAGACGGCAGATGAAAATGGCGTCGTCCTTGCACATCGAGATGACCTTCCGGCCCGCGCCCATATCCTGGAGCTTATGCAGCAGCGTCTGGACGATCCTGTGTTTGTCCGCGCCCGTGTCGAGGAGGAAGAAGGGGCTTTTGAACTGGTAGTAGTCCACAAAAAAATAAATTTCCCAGGGCTGGAACACCAGCGTATTGGGGAACTCCAGCGCGCGGATATCGCTGAAATACGGTTCGAGCCGCTCCCGGCCGTTCGCGGCGGAAAACTGCCTGAGGATGCTTTCGACAGGCAGCAGGCGGTTGTCGGCCAGAAGACCGTGTTCCTTGAGCGTCGTCCGGGTGAGGTGAATCAGCTCCTGCATGTTGCCCTCGTCGTGCGTGATCGTGATGAAAAGCCCGTCTTTCTTCAAAAGGCGGGCGATCTGGGGGATCATGTCCACAAAAAAGTACAGGGCGTAGCTGCAGAGGACCAGGTCGCAGGAGCGAGACGGCAGTTTTCTGATCGAAGCGACGCCGGCTGGAGAAAAGCGGCCCGGATAGCCGGCGCGCGCGCAGGCTTCCCGAAAGAAGGGGCCGTATTCGGCAATGATGTCGATTCCGGTGATAAAGGCTTCCGGATGGAGCCTCCCTTTCAGGGCTTCGGTGAAGGCCCCGAAGGCGCAGCCCAGCTCCAGGACCGTCCGGCAGGAGGACAGGTCCGCCGCGTTGAGGGCGGTCACGCGGATATCGTCCTTGTTGGAGGAAAACCGGCGGATCAGCTTTTCAATATGCCTGTGTTTTTGAACGTTGCGAAAGACCTGACGAATTTTTCGCTTATCCGGAAAATCAGCCATGTTGCCTCCCGGAGGATCGGCCCCGGGCGCTCCGGGGAGCGCGGGACGGGTTACGGTTCAGCCCAGTTTTCTGTTGCCTTCCGCCAGATCGGCAAGCCCCCGCTTGTCCAGAATCGTGATGGACCGCGGGCCGGTTTTGATGAGCTTTTCATCACTCATCCGTTTCAGAATGCGCGACAGCGTTTCCGGAATCGTGCCCAAAAGCGCGGCCATCTGATTCTTGGACACGTCCAGGGAGATGGTGGCAAGCGGGCTGTTTCCGTCGCACTGCACGAGGAGATAGGCGGCCAGCCGGCCCGGCACTTCCTTGAGCGAAAGGTTTTCCACGAGCGCCGTCAGCTTGCGCAGGCGCATGGACAGAAGCGCCAGCATGGCCAGCGCGAGCGTCGGATCCCGGCGGATCAGGTCCACGAATTTCCGCGTCGGAAAAAAAAGCACCGGCGTTTCGGCGAGCGCCTGCGCCGACGCGGGGTAGTGTGATCCGGCGAAAACGGCCGCTTCGCCGAACGGCTCGTGCTCTTCCAGAATGTGGAAGATCTGTTCCTTGCCGTCGGGCGAAAGTTTGAAGATTTTCACCCTGCCCGCGAGGATGATGTAAAAGCCTTCCGCTTCGTCTCCCTCCAGGAAAAAGGTCTGTCCCTTCGAGTGGTATTTGCGCACCGCAATCGCGGCCAGCTGGGCGCACTGGCCGGGCGACAGGCCCTGAAACAGGGGTATCGAAGCGATGAGCGACGTCATATCCATAGGAAATTTCCTCTTTTGTAAAAGTAGCATTGAAGTTTGACTTAAGTCAAGGCGCAACTGGGCCGGCTCCGGTAAGGTGCCTCTCCAGGGGAAGCTTAAAACAAATAAAAATAAAAAAAGGAGAGTGCTCATGGAAAATTTAGCGATGTTTTGTTACCAGTGCGAACAGACGGCAAAAGGCGAGGGGTGTATGAAAGCGGGCGTTTGCGGAAAGGACGCAAGCGTATCGGCCCTCCAGGACCTGCTGGTTTACGCGCTCGAAGGCCTGTCGGTCGTGGCAACGGACGCGCGCAAGGCGGGAATTGTCGATCCGGAGGTGAATGTTTTTACCGTCAAGGCGCTTTTTTCGACGCTGAC
>DBPV01000124.1 GCA_002304995.1 Syntrophaceae bacterium UBA1411 | reverse complement strand
GGGCAAGCGCGTGGACTATTCCGGTCGTTCCGTCATCACGGTCGGTCCGGATCTGCGGCTGCACCAGTGCGGCCTGCCCAAGAAGATGGCGCTCGAACTCTTCAAGCCCTTCGTCTATAACCGTCTTCTGGAAAAAGGCTATGTCACGACCGTTAAAAGCGCCAAGAAGATGGTCGAACGGGAAACCTCCGAAGTCTGGGACGCCGTCGACGAAGTAGTGCGCGAGTACCCGGTGGTGCTCAACCGCGCGCCCACGCTGCACCGTCTGGGCATGCAGGCCTTTGAGCCGGTGCTGATCGAAGGCAAGGCGATCCGTCTGCATCCGCTCGTCTGTACCGCGTTCAACGCGGACTTCGACGGNNGACGGCGACCAGATGGCCGTGCACGTGCCGCTGTCCATTGAAGCGCAGACGGAGGCCCGCGTACTGATGATGTCCACGAACAACATTCTGTCTCCGGCCAACGGCAAACCGATCATCATTCCCAGCCAGGACATCGTTCTGGGGATTTATTATATGACCCGCGCGAAGAAGGACGTGAAGGGGGAAGGCATGATCTTCTCCGGTCCGGAAGAGGTCCGCTCGGCGCTCGACGCCGGCGCGATCGATCTGCACGCGCGGATCAAGGTGCGCATCGGGTCGGAGATGAAGGACACCACGGCCGGACGCATCATTCTTTATGAAATTATCCCCGATGAACTCAGCTTCGACGTCATCAACAAGCTGATGAACAAGAAGGAACTGGCCAATCTGATCGACCACTGTTACCGCCTGTGCGGCGACAAGACCACGGTTCTTCTGGCCGACCGCCTCAAGGACCTCGGCTTCAAATACGCGACGATTTCCGGGTTGTCGTTTGCTGTGGGCAACATGATTATTCCCGAAAACAAGAAAAACATCGTGGCCCAGGCCGACAAAGACGTCCTGAAAATCCAGAAGCAGTACATGGACGGTCTGATCACGGACGGCGAACGCTACAACAAGGTGATCGACATCTGGGCGCAGGCGACCGAAAAAATCGCCGCGGAAATGCTCACGGGCATCAGCACCGAAGAGCTGGCGGGACCAGACGGCAAAAAGCGCCGGATCGAGAGTTTCAATCCGATTTACATGATGGCGGATTCCGGCGCCCGCGGATCGGGGCAGCAGCTTCGGCAGCTGGCCGGCATGCGCGGTCTGATGGCGAAGCCTTCCGGCGAAATCATCGAAACGCCGATTACGGCCAACTTCCGCGAGGGGCTGACCGTTTTGCAGTACTTCATCTCCACGCACGGCGCCCGCAAGGGCCTGGCGGATACGGCGCTCAAGACGGCCAATTCCGGTTATCTGACCAGGCGCCTGGTCGACGTGGCGCAGGACTGCATCATTACCGAACAGGACTGCGAGACCACGGACGGCATTTACGTCTCGGCGCTCATGGAAGGCGGCGAAATCATTGAACCCGCCGGGGAGCGCGTACTGGGCCGCGTCGCGCTCTTGGAAATCCGCGATCCCTTCACCGATGAAGTGATCGTAAAGGCCAACGAGGCGATCGATGAAGCTCTGGCGGAAAAGATCGACCGCGCCGGCATCGAACGGGTTAATATCCGCTCGGTACTGACCTGCCGCGCCAAACATGGCGTATGTGCCATGTGTTATGGCCGCGATCTCGCCCACGGACACATTGTCAACATCGGTGAAGCCGTCGGCATTGTCGCCGCCCAGTCCATCGGCGAACCCGGCACGCAGCTGACCATGAGAACGTTCCACATCGGCGGAACGGCGAAATTCGACGAGCATTCCACGCTGGAAGCCCGGCACGACGGCGTGATCCGGTTTGTGAATCTCAATGCGGTCAAAACCCGCGAAAACGACTACGTCGTGATGAACCGCCACGGCGAGGTGCACGTTCTGGACGAGCAGAACCGCAGCCGCGGCAAATACACGGTGCCTTACGGGGCGCATCTGAAAGTCAGCGACCAGAGCGCCGTCAAGCGCGGACAGCTCATTGCCGAATGGGATCCCTTCTCCACGCCCATTCTGGCGGAAGTGGATGGAACCGCCAAATACGGCGACATCATTGAAGGAAAAACCATGCAGGAGCAGGTGGACGAGGTCACCGGCCTGTCGCGAAAAGTCGTGACGGAGTTTAAGGGCGGCGACCTGAGACCGCGCGTGTCCATTAAGGACAGCAAGGGCAAGACGGCAAAGATCGCCGGAACGAGCGCGGCGGCCCGGTATTTCCTGTCGGTGGGCGTCAACATCGTCGTCTCCGAAGGCGATGAGGTGCGGGCCGGCGACATTCTGGCGAAGATTCCGCGGGAAACGACGAAAACCAAGGACATCACGGGCGGTCTGCCGAGAGTCGCCGAACTGTTTGAGGCGCGCAAACCCAAGGATTACGCCGTGATCAGCGAAATCGACGGCATGGTTGCCTTCGGCAAGGATGCCAAGGGCAAAAGGAAAATTATCGTGACGCCGGAAGTCGGGGAGGAAAAGGAATATCTGATTCCCAAAGGCAAGCATATCAGCGTCCAGGAAGGCGACCGGGTGACCTCCGGCGACGCCCTGATGGACGGCGTGAACAACCCCCATGACCTGCTCGCGATCAAGGGGGAAAAGGAGCTGGCCCGTTATCTGGTGGACGAAGTTCAGGAAGTTTATCGTTTGCAGGGCGTCAAAATTAATGATAAGCATATGGAAGTTATTGTCCGTCAGATGCTGCGCCGCGTCCGGATCACCGACCCCGGTGACACGATTTTCATTGCCGACGAACAGGTAGAGCGCTATCGTTTTCAGGAGGAAAACGACCGGGTGAGCGCTCAGGGTGGCCGCCCCGCTATCGGGGATCCGCTGCTTCTGGGAATCACCAAAGCGTCGCTTTCCACGCAGAGCTTCATTTCAGCGGCTTCCTTCCAGGAAACCACCCGGGTGCTCACGGAAGCGTCGCTGGCGGGCAAGACGGATTATCTCAGAGGCCTCAAGGAAAACGTTATCATGGGGCGTCTGATTCCGGCCGGTACCGGTTTGATCATGTACCGCAAGCTGGGTATCAGGGTCGAGAATGAGGAGGCGGAAACCGAGCTCTTGGCGGAACCGCAGGAGATAACGGAATAAACGAAAAAAAGTATAAAAGAGCTTGACAGAAACAACTTGAATTGATAGTTACCGCAGATTTGCTGCTGCCGGCAAAAAAGGCGGGACAGCGCTCGGGAGGAAAGATGCCGACAATTAGTCAATTGGTTCGCAAAGGTAGGGCCAAAATCAAGAGAAAAACAAACGCACCGGCCTTGGCCGGTTCGCCGCAGCGCCGCGGTGTGTGTGTGAGAGTTTATACGACAACGCCCAAGAAGCCGAATTCGGCTCTGCGTAAGGTGGCGAGAGTCCGGTTGACCAGCGGATACGAAGTATCGTCTTACATTCCCGGCATCGGCCACAATCTGCAGGAGCACTCGGTGGTGCTGGTCCGCGGCGGCCGCGTGAAGGATTTACCCGGCGTCCGGTACCATATCGTCCGGGGGACGCTGGATGCCGTCGGAGTTGCCGACCGCAAGCAGGGTCGATCAAAATACGGTGCGAAAAAGCCAAGTTAAACGAAGGACAGAACCATGCCTAGAAGACGCGAAGTTGAAAAAAGGGATATCCTGCCGGATCCCAAGTACAGCAACAAACTGGTTGCCAAATTTGTGAACTCTCTGCTCAAGAGGGGCAAAAAGAGCGTGGCTGAAAGCATCCTGTACGGCGCTTTTGACATTATCGAAAAGCGGGTGAAGGAACAGCCGGTGGAATTTTTTGAAAAAGCAGTCAATAACGTCAAGCCGCTCATTGAAGTGAAATCACGGCGCGTGGGCGGTTCCACCTATCAGGTGCCGACGGAGGTTGTCCCGGCCAGACGCACCGCGCTGGCCATTCGCTGGCTCATTTCCAACGCGCAGGAGCGCACCGAGAAAACCATGCGGGAAAAGCTCGCGGCAGAGCTGATCGATGCGGCCAACAATCGCGGCGGCGCCATTAAGAAAAGAGAAGCAGTGCATAAAATGGCGGAGGCCAACAAGGCTTTTGCGCATTATAAGTTTTAAATCGAACACCAAACGACAAGGAAAACAACCATTCAAAGTTAAGGAGGAAAGGTGAGATGGCAAAGAAAAAATTTGAAAGGACCAAGCCGCATTTAAATATAGGGACCATCGGTCACGTGGATCACGGCAAGACGACATTGACGGCCGCCATTACCAAGTATCTGGCCAAAAAAGGTTTTGCGGAATTCCGTGCTTTCGATTCCATTGACAACGCTCCCGAAGAAAAAGAGCGCGGCGTCACGATCAATATTTCCCACGTGGAATATGAAACAGAAAAAAGACATTACGCCCACGTGGACTGCCCCGGCCATGCCGACTATATCAAAAACATGATTTCCGGCGCCGCTCACATGGATGGAACGATCCTGGTTGTGGCCGCCTCCGACGGTCCGATGCCGCAGACGCGCGAGCACATCCTCCTTGCCCGTCAGGTGCAGGTTCCCTATGTCGTTGTCTTCCTTAATAAAGTTGATCTGGTTGATGATCCCGAGCTGTTGGACCTTGTCGAGCTCGAATTGAGAGAACTCCTGACCCAGTACGAATTTCCGGGCGACGATATTCCCATCATCCGCGGGTCGGCATTAAAAGCGCTGGAAGCGGAAGATACCAATTCTCCCGATGTGAAGTGCATCGCGGAACTGATGGAGGCCGTGGACAACTACATTCCCGAGCCGAAGCGCGACACCGATAAGCCCTTCCTGATGCCTGTCGGCGACGTGTTCACCATTTCCGGGCGCGGCACCGTCGTTACCGGAAGAGTGGACCGCGGGATCGTCAAGGTTGGCGAAGAAGTCGAAATCATCGGCATCCGTCCCACCATTAAAACCGTCGTCACGGGCGTGGAAATGTTCCGCAAGACGCTCGATGAAGGGCGCGCCGGCGACGACGTCGGTTTGCTGCTCCGCGGCATCAAGCGCGAGGAAGTGGAAAGAGGCCAGGTCGTGGCCAAACCCGCCTCCATCACGCCGCACACCAAGTTTGAAGCAGCCGTGTACGTTCTGACGAAGGAAGAAGGCGGCCGCCATACGCCGTTCTTCTCCGGTTACCGTCCGCAGTTTTATTTCCGGACCACCGACGTGACGGGTGTCGCGACGCTGCCCGAGGGCGTGGAAATGGTTATGCCGGGGGATAACGTGAAGATGACGGTTGAACTGATCATGCCCATCGCGATGGAGGAACAGCTTCGTTTCGCGATTCGGGAAGGCGGCAGAACCGTCGGCGCCGGTGTCGTCAGCAAGGTCATTGCATAGAAACGGGAAATAGGTTATCCGATCGATGAAAGAACAAAAGATAAGAATTCGTCTCAAAGCTTACGATTATAAGCTTCTGGATCGCTCTGTCGAGGAAATCGTGGAGACGGCAAAACGGACCGGCGCGCGTGTCGCCGGTCCTATCCCGCTTCCGACGGAAATCAATAAGTACTGTGTCAATCGTTCGCCGCACGTGGATAAAAAATCCCGGGAGCAGTTCGAAATTCGCACACACAAAAGATTGATCGATATTGTCGAGCCGACGCAGGCCACCGTGGACGCCTTGATGAAGCTGGATCTATCGGCGGGCGTGGATGTCGAGATCAAAGCGTAAGCCTTGAAGCCGAGGCGGTGGAAAGCGGCCCGCAGGCGTTGTGCTTTCCGGAACAGTGAATATCGTGGCTTTATTTTTATAAAAGTTGGATGATGATGAACAAGGGAATTCTAGGAAAAAAATTGGGGATGACGCAGGTGTTTGCCGAAGACGGCGCCGCAATCGGCGTGACGGCGATCGAGGTGGAGCCGTCGGTTGTCGTCCAGGTGAAGACCAGGGAAAAGGACGGCTACGACGCCGTTCAGGTGGGTTACGGCCGCGTCAAGCAGAAGAACGTCACCAAGCCGCTCCAGGGACATCTGAACAAAGCCAGCAAAGGATTCTTCCGGATCCTGAGGGAATTTCCCGCCGCGGCCGGCGAGTACGAAGTCGGCCAGGAAATCACCGCCGACATTTTTCAGGCGGGCGGTTATGTCGATATCGTGGGAACCTCGAAAGGCAAAGGTTTTCAGGGCGTCATGACCCGGCACGGCTTCGGCGGCGGCCGGGCGACGCACGGCTCGATGTTCCATCGCGCTCCGGGCTCCATCGGCGCCAGCGCGGACCCGTCCCGCGTCTTCAAGGGAACCAAGATGGGCGGTCAGCTGGGAAACGTCCGGAAAACCGTTCAAAACCTCCAGGTCTGGCAGGTGCGCTCCGACCGCAATTTGTTGTTGTTGAAAGGTTCCATTCCCGGCTCGAAAAACGGCTATGTGATCATTCGGCAGGCCCGGAAAAAAAGTGCGTAAATCAGTGGAGTTATAAACATGGCAGTCGCAGATGTTTTTGATATTGAAAAGAAGAAGGTCGCCGAGGTTGAATTGAACGACGCCGTTTTCGGCGCCGAAATCAACGAAGCAACGATCTATGAAGTGGTCAAGATGCAACTGGCGTCGCGCCGGTCGGGAACGTCTGCAACCAAGGCGAGAGGGGAAGTCAGCGGCGGCGGAAAGAAACCCTGGCGCCAAAAGGGCACCGGCCGCGCCCGGGCGGGAACCTCGCGGTCTCCGATCTGGAGAGGCGGCGGAATCGTCTTCGGCCCCCAGCCGCGTGACTACTCCTACAGCGTTCCGAAGAAAGTCCGCAAAAATGCCATGATCTCGGCGCTCAGCCTGAAGGTCAAGGAGCAGAAAATGACCATTTTGCGTGATTTCCCGATGGAGAAGATCAGCACGAAGGCCTTTCAGAAGGTCGTCGATCTTTTCGGTCTGAAGAAAGCGCTCTTCGTCATCGACGGGGACAACGTCGTTTTAATGAAGTCTTCCCGCAATATAAAAAACGTGAAAATGATTCGGTCGGAAGGCATCAATGTGTATGACGTGCTCAAGCACGATCATCTGGTCCTTCTCGAACCCTCTGTAAAAAAGATTGAGGGGGCATTGCTGGCATAATGGAACTGCATCAGATTATCAAAAAAATACTGCTTACGGAAAAAAGCAACATCGACCGCGAAACGGCGAACAAATACCACTTTGAAGTCGACCGCAAGGCCAACAAGGTGGAAATCGGCCAGGCGGTCGAAAAATTGTTCAAGGTTAAAGTGACGGAAGTCCACGTCATCGGGGTGCTGGGAAAGAAGAAAAGAATGGGCCGGGTCATGGGACAGAAGCGTTCCTGGAAAAAGGCCATTGTCACGTTAGCCGAAGGAAGCCGCATTGAGGTCGCCGAAGGCGTATAGAACGAGTTGAAGGATTACGATCATGGGAATTATCAAGTATAAACCGACATCACCCGGCCGGCGCTTCCAGAGCGTCTCCGATTTCGCGGAGATAACCTCCACCGAGCCGGTCAAGAGCCTTTTGAAACCGGTCAGAAAATCGGGCGGTCGAAACAGTTACGGCAGGATCACGGCGCGTTACATCGGCGGCGGTCACAAGCGCAAATACCGCGTGATCGATTTCTGCCGCGACAAGGCGGACATTCCGGCGAAAGTGGCGGCCATTCAATACGATCCGAACCGATCCGCCCGCATTGCGCTTTTGAACTACCGGGACGGTGAAAAACGCTACATTGTTGCCCCTGCCCAGGTGAGTGTCGGCGACGTTCTCGTCAGCGGCACCAAGGCGGACATCAAACCGGGCAATGCCATTCCCCTGAAAAACATTCCGCTGGGTTCCCTCATCCACAACGTGGAACTGAAGGTGGGGCGCGGCGGGCAACTGATCCGCTCGGCGGGCGCGTACGGTCAGCTGATGGCCAAAGAAGGCAGCTATGCCCAGGTGCGGCTGCCGTCCGGCGAAGTCCGCAAGGTGTTCATCGAATGCATGGCCACCATCGGGCAGGTCGGCAACAATGAACACGAAAACGTCAGCATCGGCAAGGCGGGGCGAAACCGCTGGCTCGGCAAGCGTCCGCATGTCCGCGGTGTCGTCATGAACCCGGTTGACCATCCGATGGGCGGCGGCGAAGGCAAGTCCTCCGGCGGCCGTCATCCGTGCACGCCCTGGGGTGTTCCGACGAAGGGACACAAAACCCGGAAGAACAAGAGAACCGATAAATATATCGTGAAGAGAAGAGGTAAATAAAACGTGGCACGTTCGATCAAAAAAGGTCCTTATATTGAAGACAGTTTGCTGGCCAAAGTTCGGAAAATGGAGGCCGAAAGCAGCAAGAATGTGATTAAGACTTGGTCGCGGCGTTCAACCATCACTCCCGAGTTGATCGGCTATACGTTTGCCGTGCATAACGGAAAAAAATTCATTCCGGTTTACGTGACGGAAAATATGGTGGGCCATAAATTGGGCGAATTCGCGCCGACAAGGACTTTTTATTCCCATTCCGGCGACCGGAAAACGAAAGTTCGCAAATAATTATTTACGCGCAGACGCACGGGTTTGGAGTTGAGAAGATATGGAAGCAAAGGCAGTTGCAAAATATATTCGGATGTCGCCGCAGAAGGTCCGGCTGGTCGTTGATCTCATCCGGGGCAAGAGGGTCCAGGAAGCGCGCAATATCCTGCTGTACACGAGAAAGTATGCGGCGGGCATTGTCGCCAAGGTCCTGAAATCCGCCGTGGCCAACGCCTCGCAGAATCCCAATATCGACGAAAACACGCTTTATGTGAAGGAGATATTCGTGGATCAGGGACCGTCACTGAAAAGATGGCGGGCCCGGGCCCAGGGAAGAGCGGCGGGGATCAAAAAGAGAACGTCACATATCACCGTTGTCGTGGATGAAAGGTAAGGAGGAACGATATTGGGTCAGAAGGTTAACCCGGTAGGATTACGGTTGGGCTACATTAAAAAGTGGCAGTCGGTCTGGTTTGCCGAAAAGAATTACAGCGGAATGCTTCTGGAAGACTTGAAAATCCGCAAGTACCTGAAGAAAAAGCTGTATCACGCCGGAATTTCTCATATCGAAATCGAGCGCGCGGCCAACAAAGCCAAGGTGAATATTTACTCGGCCCGTCCCGGCGTCATCATCGGGAAGAAGGGATCGGAAATAGAGAAACTCAAGGCGGAGATCGAGAAATTTTCCCAGGCGGAGATTATCATCAATATCCTGGAAGTCCGCAAGCCGGAAACGGATGCGCAGCTGGTGGCCGAGAACGTCGCCATGCAGCTGGAACGGCGCGTCGCTTTCCGCCGGGCCATGAAAAAATGCGTCGGTTACGCCCTCAAATTCGGAGCGAAGGGCATCAAGATCACCTGCTCGGGACGACTGGGCGGCGCTGAAATGTCCCGCTCGGAATGGTACCGCGAGGGACGCGTTCCGCTGCATACGCTGCGGGCCGACATCGACTACGGGTTCATTGAAGCGCATACGGCGTACGGCCTGATCGGCGTCAAGGTTTTGGTTTTCCACGGAGAGGTTTTGCCCCAGAAGAACGAAAAACAGTCATGAGAGCAACAGGCGATTTTCCCAGACCGGGAAGTCCTTGCTGAAGATAAACGGGAGTTTTGAATTATGTTAATGCCAAAACGGGTGAAATACAGAAAGTTGCAGAAAGGCCGCATGGGCGGAAAGGCCACCAGAGGCGGCACCATTGCCTTCGGAGACTATGGATTGCAGGCGGCGGAGTGCGGCTGGGTGACCGCCCGGCAGATCGAGGCGGCCCGTGTCGCCATGACCCGTTACGTCAAACGCGGCGGCAAGATCTGGATTCGCGTTTTTCCCCATAAATCCATTACGAAGAAACCCGCCGAAACCCGAATGGGAAAAGGCAAGGGGGCTCCGGAAGGATGGGTGGCGGTGGTGAAGCCCGGCTCCGTGCTTTACGAGATGGAAGGCGTGACCCGGGAAGTGGCCAAAGAAGCCTTTCGTCTGGCTGCGCACAAACTGTCCATTGCAACCAAGTTTTTGTCAAGGGAGATATCTGATGAAAATTAGCGAAATCAGAGGTCTCGGTATCAACGAGCTTCAAACAAAAAACAGAGAATTGGCCGAAGAACTTTTCCGGTTGAAGATTCGGCATGCATCCGGTCAACTCGAGTCGACCGCCAGCTTGGGCCGCCTGCGCAAGGACATCGCCCGCATTGCAACGGTTCTGAAGGAAAAGGAGGCCGCAGGATAATATGGCTGAAAAAAGCAACAAACGCACCATCAAGGGTGTCGTGGTCAGTGATAAAATGGACAAGACGATCGTGGTGAAAGCCGAGCGGCTGGTCAAGCACTCGGTGTTCCACAAGTATGTCCGACGGCATGTCAAATACAAGGCCCATGACGAACAGAATCAGTGCAAAACGGGAGACACCGTGTTGATCATTGAAGCGCGGCCGATGAGCAAAGACAAACGCTGGCGGATGCTGGAAATTCTGGAGAAAGCGAAATAGAAACCGGCCCGGTGCAGAGGCGGGTATCTTGTTTAGTGGAGTTGATTTATGATTCAGATGCAGACAATTCTCAATGTGGCCGACAATTCCGGCGCCAAACGGGTCGCTTGTATCAAGGTGCTTGGCGGATCGAAGCGGCGCTATGCGTCGCTGGGCGACGTGATCGTCGTTTCCGTGAAGGAAGCGATTCCGAATTCCAAAGTGAAAAAAGGTGACGTGATGAAGGCGGTCATCGTCCGCACCGTGAAAGAAGTGAAGCGGCCGGACGGGTCTTATCTCAAGTTTGACGACAACTCCGCCGTGCTCATCAGCAACCAGATGGAGCCGATCGGAACGCGCATTTTCGGACCTGTCGCCCGCGAACTGAGAGCAAAGCAGTTTATGAAGATTATATCTCTGGCGCCAGAGGTTCTGTAAGCCTGTTTTGAAGAGGGGAAAAATGACTGTAGGCAGATTGAAAAAGGGAGATATGGTGAAGGTTCTGGCCGGCAAGGACAAAGGCAAGACCGGCAAGGTTCTCAAAACCATACCCGAAAAAAGCAAGGTGGTCGTCGAAAAGATCAACGTGATCAAGCGGCACAAGAGACCCGATCAGAAGAGCAAGGGCGGCGTCTTGGAAAAAGAGGCGGCGATGGATGTCTCCAAGGTCAGCATCATTTGCGGCAAGTGCAAGGAAGCGACCCGGATTCGCAACCGCATTCTGGAAGACGGCAAGAAAATTCGTATCTGCAGCAAATGCAATGACGTAATCGACGTGGGTTAGGAAAAAATGGCAAGATTAAAGGAATATTATTTGAAAACGGTAGTGCCGGCTCTGGTCAAGGAATTTGACTACAAGAATCCCATGCAGGTGCCCAAGATGGAGAAGATTGTCGTCAATATGGGTCTGGGCGAGGCCATTTCGAATGTGAAAATCATCGACGGCGCCGTGCAGGAAATGGCGATGATTACGGGACAGAAGCCGGTGGTTACCAAGGCGAAGAAATCCATCGCGACCTTCAAACTGCGTCAGGGCATGCCGATCGGCTGTTCGGTGACGCTGCGCAAGGACGTGATGTACGAGTTTTTCGATCGCCTTGTGAACGTGGCGCTGCCGAAAGTTCGGGACTTCCGGGGGATTTCGCCCACCGCCTTTGACGGCCGGGGGAACTATTCCATCGGCCTTCACGAACAGATCATTTTCCCGGAAATCGAGTATGACAAAATTGAAAAGATCAAGGGGATGAACATCACCATCGTAACCACAGCCCGGACGGACGAAGAAGCCCGCGTGCTGCTCAAGTTGATGGGCGTACCCTTCAAGAATTAAACGAGGAAGCTCCGGAGGAATTTCGCGTGGCAAAAAAGTCATTAATCGCAAAGGCAAAAAGGAAGCCGAAATTTTCGGTTCGGGAATACAACCGTTGTCAGATCTGCGGCCGGCCCCGAGCATATTATCGGAAATTTGAAATGTGCAGAATCTGTCTGCGGAAACTGTCCCTGCAGGGCGAGCTTCCCGGCGTGATCAAATCGAGTTGGTAATCTTTAGGTTAAGGAGAGAAAAAGCATGGGGATGACTGATCCTATTGCCGATATGCTGACCAGGATACGGAACGGGAACAAGGCCCGTTTCAAGAGTGTCAATGTCTACATGTCCCAGATGAATATGAATATTGCCAAGGTCTTGAAGGCGTCTGGCTACATCAACACATATGATGTTGTGAAGGATGAAAAAGGGCATCCGATGCTGAAGATCAGCCTCAAATATCCGGATACCAAACGGGCGGTGATCACCGATATCAAGCGGGTCAGCAAGCCTGGGCGCAGAGTCTATGTGCCGGCCGATAAGATTCCCAAAGTGCTCAACGGCTTCGGCATTTCCATCCTGTCCACGTCCCGCGGCGTCATCACCGATCAGGAAGCCCGGGAGGCCAATGTCGGCGGCGAGATCCTTTGCAAGGTTTGGTAAACAAAATACTGATATTAAACGGGAGTTCTTGTTCATGTCGAGAATAGGTAAAAAACCGATCACTTTTGCCAAGACGGTGAAAATCAGCCAGAGTGACGGTATGGTCAAAGTCGAAGGCCCCAAGGGCGTGCTAACCTCGAAACTGCCCGACGGGATTAAACTGGTGGTTTCCGACAATTCCCTGAGCATTGAGCGGCAGACGGATGACCGCCAGGCCCGGTCGTATCACGGATTGGCCAGAACCCTGGTCAACAATATGGTGACCGGCGTCAGCAATGGCTTTGAAAAGGCCTTGGAAATTTCCGGCGTCGGCTACCGCGCCGAAATCGCCGGCTCCACCCTGAAGCTGGTTCTGGGATTTTCCAGCCCCGTGGAATACACGATTCCCAAGGGAATCGAGGTGAAGGTCGACAAGCAGGTGAACCTGGTGGTTTCCGGGATCAACAAGGAGCTGGTGGGACGTGTGGCCTCGGAAATCCGGTCTCTGAAGAAACCCGAACCTTACAAGGGCAAGGGGATCAAGTATGCGGGTGAGTACATTCGCCGTAAAGCCGGGAAAGCGGCAGGCGCAAAGTAAAAGTTAATACATTACAGCCTTAAGAGGTGGAACATTGGCTTCCAAAAAGACACTGAAAATCCGCGGTAAGCGGGAAAAAAGAGTTCGGAGCAAACTGACGGGCACACCGGAAAGACCGCGTCTTTCGGTATTCCGTTCGGATAAGCACATTTACGCTCAGGTCATCAATGACGTCGAAGGCAGGACCATCGCGACCGCGTCGACATTGAGCAGGGAACTGGCCGGCAAGCTGAAAGGCATCAAGAAGGTGGATGTGGCCAGGGAAGTGGGCAAGTTGATTGCCGCGCGCCTGCAGACGCTTGGCGTCGAGAAAGTCGTTTTTGACAGAGGCAGGTTTCTGTATCACGGCCGCGTGAAGGCTCTGGCCGACGCCGCGCGGGAAAATGGTCTTAAATTTTAAACTCAAGCGAAGTGTAGAGAACTCATGATAAGGGAAGAATCGTTCGACAGGAAAGAAATGAAAGAGGTGGAGCTCCTCGACAGAGTCATTGCCATTAACCGTACGGCAAAGGTTGTGAAGGGAGGAAGGCGGTTCCGTTTCAGCGCGATCGTCGTGGTCGGAGACGGCCAGGGACTGATCGGCGCGGGCCTGGGCAAAGCGCATGAAGTTCCCGAAGCGATCCGCAAGGGAATGGAAATGGCCAAAAAAAACATGGTCAAGGTGGCCGTCACCAACAAAACCATTCCCTACGAGGTTCTCGGAAAATTCGGCGCGGGCAGGGTCCTGCTCAAACCGGCCTCCGAAGGAACGGGATTGATTGCCGGCGGCGCGGTGCGGGCCGTTCTGGAAGTGGCCGGCGTCCATAATATCCTGACCAAATGCCTGGGGTCGCACAACCCTCACAACCTGGTGAAAGCCACCGTTGAAGGGCTCTGCCAGTTGAAGGATCCGGCGGAAATTGCCGCCCAGAGAGGCAAATAAAAATTTCACGAGGATGTTGAAACAGTGGGCAAAATGTTGAAAGTCAAAATGGTGAAAAGCGTCATCACCCGGCCGGAAAAGCAGAGAAAAGTGCTGCGGGGCATGGGACTGAATAAATTAAACAGCACCGTGACTCTGGCGGATACCCCGGAGATCCGCGGCATGATTAATAAAGTGATCCACCTTGTTTCCGTGGAAGAAGTGAAGGAGTAGAGATATGGATTTAAGTTCACTCAAAGCACCCGCCGGAGCGACCAAGAAAAGAAAAAGAGTCGGCCGCGGAGACGCTTCCGGTCACGGCGGGACATCCGGCAAAGGGCACAAGGGGCAGAAAGCCCGTTCGGGCGGCTATGTGCGCGACGGCTTTGAAGGCGGACAGATGCCCATGTCCCGGAGGCTTCCGAAAAGAGGTTTTCGGAATCCGTTTCGGGAAAGCTACGTTGCGGTGAATCTCTTGGATTTGTGCCGCACGTTTGAAAAGGGCGCCGTGATCGACGAAGCGGCGATTCGGGCCAGCGGCCTGGTCAAGCGGCAGAGCGACGGTATCAAACTTCTGGCCAAAGGCAACATCGATTTTCCGGTAACCGTGAAAATCGCGAAAATCAGTTCGGCCGCCAAGGCAAAAATTACCGCTGCCGGCGGAACCGTGGAAGAGGTGATCTGATTTGTTAGAGGGATTAGGCGGCGTTTCAAAAATACCCGAACTGCAGAGAAGAATTCTGTTTACGCTGCTTTTGCTGGCGGTGTATCGTGTTGGCGTTTTTATTCCGACGCCCGGCATTGACAACGTGGCGCTGCTGGCGTTTTTCGAGCAGGCCCGGGGCTCCGTGCTGGGGCTGATGGATCTTTTCGCCGGCGGCGCGCTGAGCACGTTTTCGATCTTCGCTCTGGGCATCATGCCCTACATCACCTCGTCCATTATTCTGAACCTGCTCACCGTGGCGATTCCGCATCTGGAAAAGCTGTCCAAGGAAGGGGAAAACGGGCGCCGCAAGATCACGCAGTACACCCGTTACGGTACGGTTGTTTTAAGTATCATCCAGGGATTCGGCATCGCCTGGGGCTTGCAGCAGATGGCGTCTCCGACGGGGGCACCGATTGTCCTGAACGCCGGCTGGGGCTTCATCCTGATGACGATCATCACGCTGACCTCCGGAACGGCCTTTCTGATGTGGCTGGGGGAGACCATCACCGAGAAAGGCATCGGCAACGGCATCTCGCTGATCATTTTTGCAGGCATTGTCTGCAATCTGCCCGGCGCCATCGGCAATACCTGGCGCCTGTACTCGTCCGGCGAACTGCATTTTCTGCTGCTGGTTCTTCTGGGGCTGTTCATGATTGCCGTCATCGGCGCGATTGTTTTTGTTGAAGCGGCGCAGCGCCGGATTCCGGTGCAGTACGCCAAAAGGATTGTGGGCCGCAAGATGTACGGCGGGCAGACGACGCACCTGCCGCTGAAAATCAATTCCGCCGGCGTTATTCCGCCGATCTTCGCTTCGTCGGTGATCATGTTTCCGGCGACGATTGCCAATTTTGCGCCGCACGGATGGATGAAAACGATTTCGGGTTATCTGATGCCGGGCCGGCTCGGCTATGAAATTTTATTTGTGGCGTTGATTTTCTTCTTTTGCTTTTTTTATACGGCCGTTACGATCAAACCGGACGACATGGCCGAGAATATGAAGAAGTACGGCGGATACGTTCCGGGCATCCGGCCGGGCAAGAAAACCGCCGAGTACATCGAGGAAATTCTGGAGCGGCTGACGTTCAGCGGAGCGATTTATGTGTCCATCATCTGCGTGCTGCCCAGCGTATTGATTTCCCAGTTGAACACGCCGTTTTATTTCGGCGGCACCTCGCTGTTGATCGTCGTCGGCGTGGCCATGGATACGGCCAGCCAGATTGAAGCGCACCTGTTGACCCGGCAGTACGAAGGGTTCATGAAGAAAGGACACATGGCGCGCAGGCGATAAGACGGCGATGAAGGTTGGAGGCTCATGGTCATCCTGAAACAACCGGACGAGATCGTCAAAGCCAGGGCAGGAAACCGGATTGTCGCAGAAGCATTGAGCCTTCTTTGCGAAAAGATCAGGCCGGGAATCACGACGCGGGAACTGGATCGGATCGCCGAAGGCGTCGCAGAAAAAAGGGGAGCGAAACCGGCGTTCAAGGGGTACCGGGGCTATCCGTACGCTCTGTGTACGTCGGTGAACGAAGAAGTGGTTCACGGGATGCCCTCCGAAAGGATTTTGCAGGACGGTGATATCGTCGGCCTGGATTTCGGGATTTACTACCAGGGGTTTTACGGGGATTCGGCGATCACGCTACCCGTCGGACGGGCCAGCGATGAAGCGATAAGACTCCTGCGGGTGACCGAAGAGAGTCTGTACGCGGGGATCCGCGAAGCCTGTCCGGGAAACCGTCTCGGCGACATCTCCGCGGCCGTTCAGGGCACGGTGGAGAAAGCGGGTTTTTCGGTGGTCCGCGATTTTGTCGGCCACGGCATCGGCAAAAGTTTGCACGAGGATCCGCAGATTCCGAATTTCGGAAAAAAGGGGCGGGGCATCGAATTGAAAAAAGGCATGATCCTGGCGATCGAGCCGATGGTGAATGCCGGGACCTATAAAGTGAAGGTTTTGTCGGACGGTTGGACGGTGATTACCCAAGACGGCAGTTTGTCGGCTCATTTTGAACATTCGGTGGCGATCACCGACAATGGGCCGGAGATTTTAAGTAAGGTCAATTGAACGAAACGGCAAGAACAGAAAAAATGTATGGCCAAGGAAGAAGCAATAGAAGTTGAAGGTCGGGTGCTCGAGCCCCTGCCCAATGCGATGTTCCGGGTGGAGCTGGAGAACGGGCATAAGGTGCTGGCTCATATTTCCGGCAAGATGCGCATGCATTTCATCAAAATCTTGCCGGGGGACAAAGTCACCGTGGAGCTGTCCCCCTATGATTTGACGCGGGGCCGGATCACGTACAGGACGAAGTAAAAATTTTTTTCCCCAGGACAAGGAGTAGGAAGCGTGAAGGTAAGATCGTCTGTGAAAAAAATATGCGAGAAGTGCAAAATCGTCAAACGCAAGGGGGTTTTGCGCGTGATTTGTGAAAACCCCAAACATAAGCAGCGTCAGGGCTAGTTTTGAATTTTTCAGGAGGTTATTAGGTGGCACGAATTGCAGGTGTTGATTTACCGAAAAACAAAAGAATGGAGATTGCTTTAACGTATATCTACGGCATCGGCAAAACCCGGGCGAAGCAAATCCTGAAAGAATCCGGCGTCAGCCCGGACACGAAAACGGACGAATTGGCCGACTCCGAAATATCGGCGATCCGTAGCATCATCGATAAAGAGGGAAAGGTCGAGGGCGACCTGCGGCGTGAAGTTTCCATGTCGATCAAACGGTTGATGGACATCGGCGCCTACCGCGGTTTGCGTCACCGCAAGGGACTGCCCGTGAGGGGACAGAGAACGCACACCAACGGCAGGACCCGGAAGGGGCCGAGGCGGGCCATCGCGGGTAAGAAAAAGTAGCAGGGAATTCATTTCCGACCGGAGGAAAAATGGCGAAAGCAGTCAGAAAAACGGGCAAGAAAAAGGAAAAAAAGAATATAACGGAAGGGGTTGCGCATATTCAATCCACTTTCAACAATACGATTATCACCATCACGGACATGACCGGAAATGTGATTTCCTGGTCGTCCGCGGGGTTGCAGGGATTTAAGGGATCACGCAAGAGCACGCCGTTTGCCGCGCAGATGGCCGCGGAAGATGCGGTGCGCAAGGCCAAGGATCAGGGAATGCGCCGGGTTCAGGTGTATATCAAAGGGCCGGGCGCCGGACGCGAGTCGGCGCTGAGATCTTTACAGCTGGCCGGATTGACCATCACCATGATCCGGGATGTTACGCCTGTTCCGCACAACGGTTGCAGACCGCCCAAGCGGCGCAGAGTGTAAAAAAACTATCAAGAATGTTTTGAAATTAAAGGGAGGCGTTTTTTGGCAAGATATACGGATTCCTCATGCAGGTTGTGTCGCCGTGAAGGCTTGAAGCTTTTTTTGAAGGGCGATCGGTGTTATTCGGAGAAGTGCTCCTTTGAAAGAAGAGGTTACGCGCCGGGAGATCATGGTCAGTCTCACAAGAAGCAGAATTCTGACTATGGCACGCAGTTGCGTGAAAAACAGAAGCTCAAAAGAATGTACGGGCTTCTGGAAAAGCAGTTTCACGGTTATTTTGAAAAGGCCGATCGCCAGAAGGGCATCACCGGCACCAATCTGCTGGTGCTTCTGGAGCGACGATTCGACAATATGGTGTTTCGTCTCGGTTTCGCCAATTCGAGAATCGAGGCGCGGCAGTTGATCAGCCACAATCATTTTCTTGTCAACGGCAAGGCCGTCAACATACCTTCTTACCTGCTCAAAGCCGGGGATGAAGTCACCGTCAAGGAAGGGTCTCGCAAGATAAACCGGGTTCTCGAGGCGATGGAAACCGTCGCGAGGCGCGGTGTGCCACATTGGCTGGATTTGGATAAAGACAACTTTAAAGCGACCATCAAAATGCTGCCGGTCCGTGAAGATCTGACCATGCCGGTGCAGGAACAGCTCGTTGTCGAACTTTATTCGAAATAAGCGCATTTAATATTTAATAAACCAGCTAGAGGGTGGGTTTGATTATGCAGAGAAACTGGTCGAGTTTGATTCGTCCCAAACGTGTAGATGTCGATGAAGCGACGCATACGCGGTTTTACGGAGAATTTACAATTCAGCCGTTGGAAAGAGGATTTGGAATAACGCTGGGAAATGCGTTAAGAAGGATACTGTTGTCTTCCATTCAGGGCGCAGCGATTACGTCTATAAAAATCGACGGCGTTTTGCATGAATTTTCCACGATTCCGGGAATCAAAGAAGACGTAACGGATGTGATTTTGAATCTGAAGGGCGTGCGCTTTAAACTGGGCGCGGCGGATATGAAAATCGTGCGGTTCGACGCCACCGAACCCGGCGTGATTACGGCGGGCGACATTGCAACGGACGGCAGCATCGAGGTGTTAAATCCCGATCATTACATTGCAACCCTGTCCGGCGACGGTGCCTTCAGGGCCGAAATGGTCGTCAAGATGGGCAAGGGCTATACGCCTGCCAAAAAGGAACTGGATCCGGACCAGCCGGAAGGCACCATCAACATCGACGCGATTTTTTCGCCGATCAAGAAGGTGAATTACGTGGTGTCGCATGCCCGCGTCGGCCAGATTACGGACTACGACAAACTGGTGATGGAAGTCTGGACGGACGGTTCGCTGAATCCGGGCGATGCCATCGCTTACGCGGCGAAGATCCTGAAACAGCAGCTGGATGTTTTCATCAACTTCGAGGAAGTCGAAGAAGAGGTTTTACCGGAAAAGGAAGACGAAAAAGGGAACCTCAACGAAATCCTGTCCCGCTCAGTGGAGGATCTGGAACTGTCCGTGCGCTCCGCCAACTGCCTGAAAAATGCGGGAATCAATACGATCGGTGAACTGGTGCAGAAGACGGAAGCGGAAATGCTCAAAACCAAAAATTTCGGCCGCAAGTCCCTTTCCGAAATCAAGGATATTCTCAACGAATACGGCCTGGTTTTCGGAATGAAGCCGGACGGCAACGCTTAACGAAGCGGCGGCATTTGACGCAATACGCCAATTCGGATTTGACAGTAAGGAAAGGAAAAAGAAACAATGTATCATGGTAAGGCGGGCAGAAAACTGGGACGGACGTCCAGCCATCGGGAAGCGATGTTCCGCAACATGGTGACGTCGCTGATCAAACATGAAAGTATCCGCACGACGGATACAATGGCGAAGGAAGTGCGCAAACTGGCGGACCGGATGATCACGCTGGGCAAAAGGGGGAACCTGCACGCACGTCGCCAGGCGCTGGCGGTTGTGCGCGACAAGGAAACGGTCGCCAAACTGTTTGGCGAACTGACCGAGCGGTTCCGCAACCGCGCCGGCGGCTACACGCGCATTGTGAAGGTCGGCTATCGTTTCGGCGATAACGCGCCGGTTTCCATTCTGGAATATATTGCCGACGAGAAAAAGAAGGAAAAGGCCAAACCGAAGGCCAAAGCGAAAAAGGCCGAATAAACAGGCCGGATAAAGACTGTGAAGGCAGGGTGCAAACCCTGCCTTTTTTTGTTGCGGAAGCGCCTGCCTGCCGTCTCGGGCTAGGAGATGAAGTAATTGATTGCAAAATACAAAAGAGAGGAGATCACAGCGGATATGGGGATGGTTAAAAGCCATGCCCAGATGATGTTTCCGGCGACGCCCCAGCGCACCGCGGAAAGTCTTTTGGTGGAGCCGACGCCCACAATCGCTCCCGTGATGGTGTGCGTGGTACTTACCGGAATGCCGGCGACAGTGGCCCCGATGATGGAGCAGGCGGCGGCCGTCTCCGCACTGAAGCCGCCGATCGGCTGGAGCTTCGTGATTTTGGTCCCCATGGTTTTAACAATGCGCCACCCTCCGAACATCGTTCCCAGGGAGATCATGGTATAACAGGAAACGATCACCCACAGGGGGATTTCAAAACTGTTTCCGATCAATCCCTTGCTGAAGAGCGCCATGGTGATGATGCCCATGGTTTTTTGCGCGTCGTTCATACCGTGCCCCATGGAATACACTGCGGCGGAAAAAAGCTGCAGCCGGCGGAAGACTTTATCCGTCGCGGCCATATTGGACCGGCGGCTGAGATTCATGGACGCAACCATGAAGACAAATCCCAGCACCATGCCGATGGCCGGAGAGATAACAATGAACAGGGAGGTTTTGATAATGCCGCCCCAGACCAGTGTGCTGATTCCTGCCTTGGAAACCGCCGCCCCGATCAATCCGCCGATCAGGGCGTGGGAGGAGCTGCTGGGCAGACCGTAATACCAGGTCGTGATATTCCAGATAATCGCGCCGCCCAGTGCCGAGAAAATCACCAGGTTATCCACGATGTTCAGGTGGATGATGCCTTTGCCGACCGTGTGTGCGACTTGTGTTCCGACGAAAAAAACCGCCGCAAAGTTGAAAAAAGCCGCCCAGAGAACCGCCTGCCGCGGCGAAAGAACGCGTGTGGAGACCACCGTCGAAATGGAATTCGCGGAATCGTGGAATCCGTTGAGGAAATCGAAAGCCAGGGCAATGACAACCAGTGTGATGACAAAGACCATTGAATCAAGCATGCTTTGCGTCGATCCTTTCCATGATGCCGGGCGTTCGCCCGCATCCGTTTTGACTTAGGCCGGGGGCCACCTTACGAAATACCGCCCGGATCAGGAGTTTTCCCGCTCCGGTCTCCGGATAACTCCCGGGTAATGGACCAGGCGTTATAGAGACTGAAAAGAATACCGGCGGCAATGAGAAAAAAGATGAAGAAAGAGAGGGCTCGATAGGCGTCCATTTTGGTTTGGGCGATCGTTTCCGTTTCCTTCAGCCGCTTATCAGCGAGGGTTCGGATGGTTCCGACAATGGCGTCGATCTCATCGGTGAGACCGCGATCCATGCCGCGAACGTTTTGATCGATGAGAGCAGCGGTTTGCGAATCGAGCCGGGGATGCTGCTGCAGAGCTACGCGATACCTTTGTCCGAGCGTTTCGTGCGTCGCTGCCGCATCCGCAAGCCGGGGCACATCCCATCCCAGCTCCGCGACCATCTCTGACAGAGCGTGTAAATATTCCTGGACTTTCCTCTCTTCTGCGGCAAAGGCTTTGGTGTGTTTGTCAAACAGGTCTTTGTTTTGGCCGCGCAAAAGGATGTTTTTCCACTCCTGGACCTGCATTTTAAAGTGAACCTCGGCCAGTCGGGCGGTGTCGATGGTGCTTGCAATGGAGCGGGCCTCCGTCACGCTCTTATGAAGACGGTGGTGGGTTTCTGCGATGACCGCCAGGCCGTACAATCCGAGAACAACCGTCAGTACGGTCAGAAGGCCGATGGCGATCACCACCCGCCTGCGCAACGAAATCTCCTGGAAAATACCGACCGCATGTCTCATAAAGAGTCTCACTTCCTTTGGTTGAGCAGTCTATGCAATAAATGTTACAGTTTGATGACAATTTGATGAATTTCAGGGAAAACAGACTCTCCTCGATGATGCTTTTCCGCCATTCACGGAGAGTTACCTCTTCAATCATCGATATTGGCTGAAGAAATTTTATTCATAAGGGAAGGAGTCCAGTTGTTTTTTTCAGAAATATTCATTGATCCGTCATCAGGGCTTAACATTCATCAAGCACTTTCTTGTCCTGAAGAATGAGGAGAAAGGCGATTGCCATGAATCTTCGGGCCTGTCCGAATTCGAAATGGGAAAAGCAGCTTGCGTGCCTGGTGGACGAGAAGCGTTTCGGCTGCGTTTACGAGCCAATTGCTTCTCTGACGACGGGAGAATGCTTAGGCTGGGATGCGCTATTCCGATGTCCAGGACGTCATTATTTTCAGGATGTCGGCCACATTTTTCAAGCCGCCGAAAGAGCGGGGCGGATCGTTGAACTGGAGACCCAGTATCATCTATTGGCGATTTCCCGGGCGGCTTCTAACGTGGCGTTCAGAGCCGGTAAGCTCGTTTTGAATGCGACTTCAATGATGCTCTTGACGTTTTTCTTGATTCTTCGCTTGGCCGGATCACGTGCGCGACGGCCCGGGCCATCTGATTCGTGTACTCATCGACCTGCGCCACAATATCTCCGGCTTCGTTGACCAGCTCTTTTGCTTTGGCGACATTGTTTCTATTCCGAACCTCCATAGAGGATATTTCTTCAAGCGAGGAGAATGTTTCTTCCTGGAACGCCGTCTGCTCCGACGTGCCGTCAGCCGTAGACCGACTCGAGACGGCAGCCTGGAACGAAACCAGAGCGGTGCGGTTTGATGCCTCCGTGAATCCTGTGATGACGCGGTTGAGCGGCTGCGTGATGCGCCTCGTCATGAGAAAAGATATGCCGACTTCCTGCACCAGTGCGATGATTCCGACAACCACCGGAATTGCAAGTACGGTGAGCGCCATTGAAGAAGCCATCGCGACGTCGCGAGCGGCCGTCGTTTTCTCCAGCTCCACAAATTCATCCGGGGCGCTTAAAAAGCCAGCCTGCATGGGAAGAATCTCAAAAATGATGATGTGCGTCCGTTCCCTAACTTCTCCAACTTATAACTCCGCTGACATCAAATTGTAATAAACAACCTCTATAACCCGAGCTATGAAGAATAGGGGTAGGCGCGGTGTGTTTCCGGCCGGCTCTTAATCAAGACTACTTAGGAGGAATATAATGAAGAGATTATGGGTTGTTTTGTTGGCGCTGGGGTGGATAGCCATTTCCAGCACGGTGGTTTTCGCTCTGGATGTCAAGTTCAGCGGCGAATATTCCGCGACGGGCATGTATCTTGATCGCTCCAGCTTCGTGAAGGATGCCTCTCCGCTTAGCGGGACGTCTACCGCTTTCTATTTTCAGAGACTTCGGGTAAGAACGGATTTTGTTGTGTCCCCCGGCTTGACTCTGGTAACCCGTTTTGATGCGATGGAGCGGGCCTGGGGCGCGGCCAGAAGCGCTCCGGGAACGGCGCAGGCTGCCGATTCAGCCGGAACGCGCGCAGAAAACGAAAACATCGCTGTTGATTGGGCGTACCTGGAGTACAAGTCACCCGTCGGCGTTTTCAGCGCCGGGTACATGAATGACGGCTCTACGGGGACCGTTTTCGGAAACAGTTATGGGCCGAAGGGGAGAATAAAATATTCAGTCGGCTACGGTCCGGCAAGACTCAACCTGGCCTACACCAAGGAAAGAGAAGCCAGCAACATGGCCACGAATGCAACCACCCGGGTAGATCTCGATAATGATAAATACGGGATCGAAGGCGTCTTCACCTGGAAAACCGGCAAAGCGGGCATGCAGATCAATTACTACAACTATGCCAATTCGCGCGCCGCCGCACAACCGTTCAAGAGGCAATATTTGCTGTTCACGCCTTATGTAATCACCAAACTGGGTCCGGTGGCCCTGCAGGCCGAATTCAATTACCTGACGGGCGACGACAAGTATGAAAATAACGGAATAACCCCCGACGTGAAACTGCAGAATTACTCCGGTTGGATGGATGCAACCGCCGACTTCGGACTCTTTTATGCCGGCGGCAGCGTTGCCTTTGTGTCCGGCAACGATCCGGCTACCGTCGATAAGAACGAAGGCGGAATCATCAACGGCGGCCGGGATTGGAATCCCTGCCTGATCATGTGGAACTATGACCGCACGAATTGGGCAGGCGCATTGACGGGATGGAATGGAACCCAGCAAGACACGGCAATGGCCAACGGTTGGTTCGCCCAGCTCCGCGGCGGCGTGAGACCGATGGATAAACTGGACATTATGGCTTCTGTTTCATGGGCGCACGCCGATAAGACTCTTTCCGCCCAGTGGGAAAGCAGAGACTACGGTTATGAAGTGGATCTGACGGCGACCTATAAAATCACCAACAACCTGTCCTACATGCTGGGCGGCGGTTACCTCTTTACCGGTGACTGGTATAAAGGCATCAATATCGGAGGCACCAACGAAATTCAGAACAACTTTCTGGTCCTGAACAAACTGACACTCACCTTTTAAACGAGGCAGGGAAGAGGCGAGAGGAAAATGGAGCGGCCGGACGGATCGAGCAAAACCGTCCGGCCTTCGCCATTGTGGATCGGAATCGTTAAAAACAATGGAATGAACCGATTCCGGGTTGCCGATCCGCACCGTTCTATTCAATTGACATGCTGCGGCGAATTTCTTATACTTCCAAAAGAACAGACTGTTTTTGTCACTCATTGATATGATGGCTCAACAGGGAAAAGGAGGTAAGGTCATGGCAGAAAAGAGAATCGGCGAAGTGGTGAAATTTTTCGCGAAACCTTCCGTGGCGGCCGTGAAGATTACCGATGGAGAATTACAGATCGGCGACAGCATTAAGTTTTCCGGCCATACGACCGAATTCACGGACGTGATTCAGTCGATGGAGGTAGATAATAAGCCGGTACAGAAGGCCGCGGCGGGTCAGACCATCGGTCTCAAAGTTTCGGATCGGGTGCGCCCCGGCGATGAAGTTTTTAAAGTTATGCCCGACTAGGTTCTGATGCAAATCGGATCGTAAGATGCACTCCCGGCCGTCAGACGGGTTTGCGTGCGCGTAACCGACCGAAAGCAACCTATGGCGAAGATTCTGATTGTTGACGATGAGCCGGATATCGTTGAACTCGTTTCCTACAACCTGGAACGGGAAAGATTTTTCACAACGAGAGCCCATGACGGCGAGACGGCGCTGCGCAAAGTAAAGATCGAAAAACCGGACCTGCTGATTCTGGATCTCATGCTTCCGGGGATCGGCGGTCTGGACATTTGCAAGAAGATTCGCGCCAATCCTGAAACGTCGGACCTGCCGATCATCATGCTGACCGCTAAAGCGGATGAAGTTGATAAGATCATCGGGCTGGAAATCGGCGCAGACGACTATATAACCAAGCCTTTCAGCGTCAAAGAATTGGTCGCCCGGGTTCGCACGGTTTTGCGTCGAACCCAGGAAGGTGCGAAGCCGTCCGTAAAAGAAACCTTCGAATTTAACGGTCTCTCCATCAATTACGTGTCCTGTTCCGTTCTGGTTGAAGGCTGCCCCGTAACGTTGAGCCCCACGGAGCTGAAGCTGCTTTTCTTTTTTACACGTAATCCCGGCCGGGTCTATTCCCGGGACCAGATTCTGAATCATGTCTGGGGAGATGACACCTTTATTACGGACCGCGCCGTAGATGTTCATATCCGCCGTCTGCGCAGCCAGATTGAGAAGGACATGGACCATCCGCAGTTTATTCTAACGGTGCGCGGTTTCGGGTATAAATTCGCGGATGTCAAATAAGGTTTCCCGGTCTTGACACTCCGGCACTTTTTCCATGAGCCGCAACATCGCACAGGCCATCTCGCCGCTTTTTTCATGTGTATTCATAATATCTTGATTCCTTCATAACATTGCAACATTGATCCATTATTCTTTCTGCGCAATATCGGTAAACAGGAGATGAAAGGAGAAGGATCGTGAGTCGAGAAAGCAATGTTCTGCGGCGATTTCCCGCACCGGAAGGACACTGGACGCCCAGGANNCGCCCGCGGACGCGACCGCCGGCAGTGAATCGGAACTGCAGACGGTGGTTGCCGGAAATAAAAACAACGTAGATTTGCCGCTCATTATCGAGCAGTCCAACTACTTTGCCAATACAAAGCGGCGGGCCAAAGCCGGCGATACCTCCCGAAAAGTCATGACCGATCTGGAGAAGTATCTGAACAACAATCCGGAAGGCGTCTGGGAAAACAGCTGGGTGCGTTTCCCCCGGCATAAGCTGGGAGATTTTGCCAAAGCGACCCTCCAGCAGGATCTGATGGCGGACAAGGCCAATATCTACGCCGGGCAGCGTTCGGATATCGGCCGGTTTCTTTTTGATGAAGCCGGGACCGGTTATGTCCGGGTGCCGATCAGTTATCTTCTGAAGCTTTCTCTGGCGGAAATAGTCACTCCGGGACGAAACGGGCACACGCCGCTCCACCGGACCGGTTTGCGGGTCATGGAGAATTTTCAAAACGACAACACGTCTCCGGAAACATCGTCTTTTTATGTCGTTTCTCCGAAATCCGATCATGGTCCGGGGCGTGCGGTTGCACGGGAAATGGCCGTCCGCTTTTTGCTGACGCAGCTTCTGGTCGAGTATGCCAATAAAAAATACGGGCTGGAGGAGCTTGGTCAGAAGGCGATGATCTTTCTGTCGCCGCATCCGCCGATCCGGCAGAAAATGCTGAGCGATTCCGTGTCTGATGCGTTCTACCGGGAGCTCTTCATGAATCCCTGTCTTTCCGGGTGGGAGCGAGGCGAGGATAAATATCGCTATATGCATCTGTGTCACCGCGTGTTGAGCCGCAGCCAGTTCAACGCCGTGCTGAAACTTCGTGAAGCCGGGATCATTACCAGCAATCTTGTTTCCCTGCCCAATCTGTCCAATATCAGTCTGGCCAATAATGGCATCCATGTCAGCCTGGGCAGCGCCAGGCTCACCGGGCTCTTGCAGGATCCCTCTTCCGGATTTACCGCAAGAGATGAAAAATATGTCGGTGATCTGGTCGTCAAGATTGTCGAGCATTTCCTGCCGCTGTTTGTCGGGACTTACAGCGCCGCGCCATACCGGATGAACTTTGAGGATTTTCATCCGGAAAAGGCTCTCGGGTTTCTGCCTCACGAGCTGGATTATACACATTTGCGCATGTTCTGGCGTCGCTGGCGCAAAAAAGCCGATGTCAGCATTTTCGGCAAGTCCGTCACCCCCTTCGGCCCGCAGTGGATTGACCGGCTTATCAGCAAGGTGTTTCGTTTAAAAGGGGACTTCATTCCCGATTTCCGGCTGATGGATTATCTGGTGGTGCTGATGAGCACGGATCAAAGCCCGGCTTTAAACGGAGAAATCAATAATTCGCAGCGATTGAAAGCGGATTTGGCGGATCTCGGCGTTTTTGACGCACAGATGTCGCTTTATCTTCTGGAAAAGCTCCGCGAATGTCATGTCATGGGTTTTTCCGGCTTCGAGGGACGCCATTACAGTCTTTTTGAAAACTTCACGCAGGACATGGGACCGGCCGTCAATTTACAGAACCTTCTTTATCTGCTGGCCTTTAAATACATGGTTACCGGGCAGATAGACCACCAGCACATTCCGGATGATCCTTCGGTGGAAAGCGAAAGACGGCAGGTCTTTTTCGGCTCGGCTGTCGGTTTGCCGACTTTCTTTGTCCGCAGTGATACCGGCAACGCGCTTCTGAAAAAAATTATCGCCCGCGCTCATCGGGTCCGTATGAGCAGACGGTATCCGGGGTATCTGCGCATCCACAATCTGGAATACCGGCGTGCGCTGTTGCGAGTGCTTTACGAAGATGCAGCCGACCTCATCGAGATGCTCGGCATGCGCGACGATCTTGCGGACCTGGATGCGCGGCTGAACCAGCCGGAGATTTTCTCCGCCTGCGGACGACTGACCCGTGGAATTCTGGACAAGGCAGGCGCCGGAAATCCCCTGTCGGTCAGCGCCGATGTGTTTAACCGGGCGGCGGAGACGTATTATCGAACGGACTTGAAAAACCGCCACGTCCGGGAAGCCTTCCAGGTGCTGGCCGAAGATCTGACCGGGCTGGAAGAGGCGTCCGACGCAGCCGGACAGGAGGCACGGGCGCTGCTTTACGGCATTTTGAAAGGTAAAGCGGCCGGCGCCTTTCTAAAGAGCGTCAGCGCTGAAATGACGGAGGGCGCGGTAACGGCTGCGACACTGGAGAAAACGATCAACATGGTTTTGGTCCAGATTCACGATCAGATCCGCAGGCATAAAAAGAAACCATAAAAGAAAGAAAGAAAAACAAAAATGCAACATCATTACATTGAACGAGAATCACGCAGATTGAAAGCGG
>DBPV01000024.1:1555-2685 GCA_002304995.1 Syntrophaceae bacterium UBA1411 | reverse complement strand
AGAACGATGCACAAAAACAGCAGGAGGGAAATCGCGGCAATCTGGAAAAAATAGTCCGACGATCGGGTCAGCATCAGGCGCCGGTCGCGGCCGATGAAAACGTGCCAGCCCGTGCCCGTCACCGTCGCGCCGGAAATGTAGCGCACCGCGCCGCCTGCGCCCGGATCGGCGACGGAAACGGTGGAAAAAGTTTGCGCCGCTTTGACTGCTACTGCAAAAAACGGACAGGGGCTAAGCGCCTTTTCGTAAGGGTAGCGGCTGCTGTAAAGCAGCGTGCCGCGGCGGTCCGCAAGAGAGACGGACAATCCTTCTTCCAGGGGAATCCGCTGCAGAATTTTTCCGATTTCCACCGCCCGCAGGGTATTGAGCAGAATGCCGACAATGTTTCCCTTTTCATCGGCCACCGGGACGGCAATGTGGACGGCCGTGTCTTTTTCGGCCGTGACGCGCAGCACCGCCTCTCCGATGTAGGGTTTCCATTCCCGGCTTACGCCCCGGTACCAGTCGCGAAAGGCGAAGTTTTTTCCCACAACGTCCGGCAGATGGGGCAGATTGACCCAGAGGGTGCCCGCCGGGTCCGTAATGAGCAGGCGGTCCATTGACGGATTGAGACGATTTAAATTGGCGAGATGTTGTCCGGCCTCCGCTATGTTTTTTTGCCGGACCGCCCGGATCAAAAGGGGTCGGTGGGCGTAGGATTCCATGGTGGAGCGGATGTCGTTGAGGTAGGTTTCGACGATCAGGGAAACGAGCCGGGCCGAGGCCTGGTCGTCGCTCAGAACATGGTCTTTGGCGTCCTGGTAATGGCGGTAGCTCAGGAAAATGGAGGTGGCAACGATCAACAGGAAAAAGCCCAGCGTAAGCCCCAGAATATTCCGGCGGGCGGCGAGCCAGGGCAAAGCGAAGGGCTGCTGAATTTTTTCTGGGATCATAAACTGCTTAATGGATCTTTCAAGTCGAAAAGAAAACCGTCCGCCGACATGGGATCTGATTCCCCCGTTTGCCGAATGCTTCCGTCGTCTGCATTATGAAAAGATCGCCCGGCAAAGTCAAGCGTGAAATCGGATTTGGCGGCTCTTGCGGGCGGGCGTGATCCGTGTGGTAAAGGAAATAAAATTCTGGTATTAACG
>DBPV01000024.1:325-1547 GCA_002304995.1 Syntrophaceae bacterium UBA1411 | reverse complement strand
AGCAAACTCAGAATTGACCAGTCGGCGAAGAAGAGCGTCACCGGCGGCCGGAAGAAGAAGCCGTTTATCATCGCGGGCGTGATGATTCTGCTGGTGATCGGTTTTGTTCTTTACCGGATGGGCGTCATCGCGCCTTCGGCCACGGTGGACGTGACGACCGTTGCGCGCGTGTATCCCGCCCAGTCCCTGTCCGTGCTCAACGCCAGCGGCTACATCGTGGCGCAGCGCAAGGCCGCGGTGGCGTCCAAGATGACCGGCCGGCTGACGGATCTGATGGTGGAAGAAGGCTCCCGGGTGAAAAAAGGACAGATTCTGGCGCGCATGGAAAATGCGGATACGGCGGCGATGGCCGAACAGGCCCAGGCGAATCTGGCCAACGCCCGCGCCGTCCTCAAGCAGGCGACCGTGGAGCGCGATAATCTGGAACTGGATTATAACCGGTACCAAAAGCTGATCGCAGGCGGCTACGTTTCCCAGGCGGAGTACGACCTGGTCAAGACGCGCTACCTGCGCGCCAAGGAAGCCGTCGGCGCCGCCCTGGCCGCCGTCGGCGCCGCCGAGGCCGCGCTCGCGGGCGCCCGGGTGAATTTCGATTACACGATGATCCGCGCGCCGTTTGACGGCGTGGTGCTCACCAAAAACGCCGACGTGGGCGATATCGTCACGCCGCTTTCCGCCTCGGCGACTTCCAAGGCCGCCGTCGTCACCCTGGCCGATATGGATTCGCTGCAGGTCGAAGTGGACGTTTCCGAAACCAGCATCACGCTGATTCGGGTGGGGCAGCCCTGCGACATCCAGCTCGACGCGCTTTCCGAAAAGCGCTTCCGCGGCGTCGTGCACGCCGTCGTGCCGACGGTGGACCGCTCGAAGGCGACCGTGCTTGTCAAAGTTCGGTTCCTGGACAAGGATGTCCGGATGCTGCCCGACATGAGCGCCAAGGTGGCCTTCCTTTCGCGGGAACTCGCGGCGGTGGAACTGGCGCCCCGCCTGGCCGTCGACGCCGCCGCAGTTATTGTCCGGAAAGAAAAAAACGTCGTCTATCGGGTTCTCGATAACAAGGTGCGCGAAACCGTCGTCGAACTCGGCGGGAAGCTGGGCGATATGCGCGAAGTTCTGGCGGGCGTAAAGCCGGGCGACCGCGTCGTGCTCAAGCCCCAGGGCCTCAAGGACGGCTCCCGAATTCAAGTGGCCGAACGGTAGTGTTGGTGGATGGTGGATAGTG
>DBPV01000024.1:0-266 GCA_002304995.1 Syntrophaceae bacterium UBA1411 | reverse complement strand
GGCGGACCTTCAGGTCCGCCAAACCACGTTGGCCGGGGTTTGAATACCATGCCATGCAGGCGCAAACTGAGACTGCCTGATTTCGATTACCGGGGCTGTCACCGGTACTTTATAACGGTTTGCACGGACGCAAAACGGCCGTTCTTTGAAAACGAAACGCTTGTCAAGGTTGTGCTTGATATTCTTGCCGAAGAATCCGGCAAATTTGATTTTACCGTTTGGGGGTATTGTTTCATGCCGGATCATCTGCATCTTGTGCTGGAAGG
>DBPV01000063.1:24807-42449 GCA_002304995.1 Syntrophaceae bacterium UBA1411 | reverse complement strand
AAAGACGGCCGCCGTGTAAAGAGGGGACGGGTTAGCAGTACACGTCCAGCATGCTGCCGTGTCTGGCGATGGATCCGCGCATCTGTACGCCTCCGATATAGGCGGAAAGGAGCTCTGTGTATTCAAGGGACAGGGTGCAATAGCCTCTGGTTTGAGAAGAACTGGTTACAGAAAAATAGTAATCGTACGCTTCCGACTCTGCCCCGGCAAATTGGACCAGGAGCACTGCCGCCGCAAAGAAAAAAATTATTTTTTTCATCGTTCCTTCTCGAGGAGGTCTGTTTTGGCTCAACTTGCGCCATAAAGAAATTGCCTTTTTTCGGTTTCTACGGGTGTCCTGTCGGGGAGCCCTGAATTTTTCTGTCCCGTGCATCCGGGATGATTCGGGTTTGTTCTTCATCCAGAGACGCTTCGAAGATTCCGACTTCGGTCCTGTAACGGACGGTGCATGTTTTCCTGATGTTGACCAGCGGGTCCCGGCCAAAGAATACGTTATTGGCAAAGATGGCAACGGAACCGTCGAGGATATGATTCCGGATGATGTCCGTGACGTCGATCTGCGTGCTTTCGTTCCCATAGGTTGCCTTGAGAATTTCCAGTTTCCTGCTCTTTGCGGTAATCCTTACATTCAGCGGGCTCGGGAGGATCAGATTTTGTCTTTCATAGGCAAAGACCTGGAACTGACCCTCGTCGGTTTCGTACCGGACGTCGATTCCCTTGACTGACCCAACCAGGGGATCGCGGCCGAACTGGTCATTCGTCACCGCAATAGCGATCTGGCTGTTTGTAATCTTGTTTTGCAGTACTTCCGTCACATCCATCTGGGTTTCGCCTGTTCCGTAGAAGGCTTTGATGATTCTGAGGGAACGCTGTGCAAGACGTGTTTTTGAAAGAGAACTCTTTTGTCCATCGTTGCCGAAAAGATCATCGAGCAGATTGCGGCTCAGACTGGTCAAAAGATTGAGATCATTTCCAGTTACGTTTTTCCCGAGCGTTGCCTCGCCGGTCTTCGTATCCATCATGCGCGAATTGATGGTGTAGGCATTTCCGATCTTGACAACCGAGCCGATAACGATCAGATCCGCTCCGACGAGTTTCCCGATCTCCACGGCGCTTCGATCATCAATGAGACCCGACGTCTGCAGTTTCTGCTCCGAAAGGGCCTTGCTGATCTGGGCTCTTTCGACCACCCGGTACCTGTTGGCCCCGATGAGTTCCGTTCTCATGATCTCGGCAACCGCCTTGCCGAGATGTTCCTCGGAGCCGATGCTTTCAAAATCGATGACGGCAATGGTTTGACGCCCCGCGCCGTCGGCAAATGCGGCGGCGAAACTCAGAGAGATAAGCATAAGGCTACACAGAAGCGATAAGCGTTTAATCATTTTGATCACTCAGGTTTTTCCGGAAGACTGTAGGAATCGCAGCCGCCCTTATTCGAATAGTTAAAGACAATGGGATCAGATCTTCCCTCCGAACTTTACACTTCCAGAAACTTCGCGCGGATTTCTTCGCTGGAATCAAGCTCGGAGGAGGTAATCTCGCAGTCGATGCTGGCTTTCTGCATCAGATAGATTCGCTGAGCCAGGGACAGCGCCACCTGCAGGTTGTGCTCCACCAGCAGAATGGAAACGCCGGCGTTTTTGTTGATGTCATCGAGCACATTGCGCACTTCCTCAACCATGATCGGATCCAGGCCTTCGGTCGGCTCATCCACCAAAAGGAGCCGGGGGTTTCCCATGAGCGACCGCCCGATGGACAGCATCTGCTGCTCCCCGCCCGACAACTGCCCGCCGGCCTGATGAATGCGCTCCTTCAATTTCGGAAAATGATGGAAGATCCGCTCGATCGTCCACGTATGGGGATCATGCGTATTCCGGATCTTTCCTCCTTTCACTCCCAGCATCAGGTTATCCAGCACGCTGAGCTCGGGAAAGATGCGTCTTTCCTCCGGCACATAGCCGATTCCCGCCCGGGCGATCTTGTAGGGCGAAAATCCGCCGATCTCTTTGCCGTTAAATTTTACCGACCCTGACGTTATTCTGACCAACCCCATAATGCTCTTCAGCGCCGTGCTCTTGCCCATTCCGTTGCGTCCCAGAAGCGCCACCAGATCGCCTTCGCCAATATCCATATTGATTCCCTGCAGGACATGGCTTTGTCCGTAATGGGTATTTAAATTTCTCACTTCCAGTAACATGTGCTCCACCTCAGCCGTTTTGATCAGCGCTGGAATGCTTTCAGAACCTGATTTCCCAGATACGCAGTCTTGACATCCTTGTTTTGCCGGATTTCTTCGGGTTTCCCCGTTGCCAGAATCTTTCCGTAATGCAAAACCGTGATCCGGTCCGCAAGCGAAAAGACGACGTCCATGTCGTGTTCGATAATCACAACGGTCTTTCCCTCCGTCAGATTTCTAAGCAACGCAACGGCGGCCAGCATTTCAGGACGCGACATCCCCGCCGCGAACTCGTCGAGCAGCACCAGATCCGGATCCGTCGCCATCGCCGTGCAGATTTCCAGCGCCCGGGACTTGCCGTAAGACAAAGCGCTTGCCGGCTTGTCCCGGTCGTCGTACAGATTGACGCGCTTGAGCATCTCATGGGTTTCTTCGGTTATCTTGTGCATTTTGTCCACCCGGTTGAATATATTAAACCGGATGCCGTTCTTCGACAAAATCGCCAGGCGGATGTTCTGAAACGCCGTCAGATTTTTGAACGTGCTCGTAATCTGAAACGACCTGCCCATGCCGAGCCGAACCAGCTTATGGGGCGGAAAGCCCGTAATGTCTTTCCCCTTGAAAAAAACTCTGCCCGCTGTCGGGACATAGGTTCCCGTGATGGTGTTGAACAGTGTGGTTTTTCCCGCGCCGTTGGGGCCGATCACCGCGTGGCGCTCCCCTTCGGCAATCTGCAAATTCACACCGAACAGAACCTTTAACTGACCGAAACTGTGCTGCAACTCTTTTGTTTCCAGGATGTTCATGACGCCTTTCCTTATTTAAACTTCACCGGATTGACGGATCGCTCCCGTTCGCGGCGCCTGCTTCGTGTAACACAAAATTCCCGCGTCAACCAGAGGAGATGCTCCGGAAGTTCCAAGCTTCTGAAAAAGGGACTTTTTTGTGCCCTCAAATCTTATTGACACGCCATTCTCAGGCGCATATATTCGCTTTGCATAAAATGAAGTTCTCATCCATTTCCTGAAAAAGGCTGCACAACACGAAAAAACCTTTGGGAGTTGCCGTCATGAAACGTATTGCTCAAGCAGCACTGCTGTTATTGGTTCTGGTTCTGTCCGCGTCGTCGGCCGCAACGGCAGCGGAAAAGCAATACCGCCATGACGTTCTCGTGGTCGGCGCCGGCATCGCCGGACTTTCCGCGGTCTGGGAGCTCACGCAAAAAGACGTCGATGTCGCCGTGATTGAAATGGCCGCCGCCTACGGCGGAACCGGCCTTACGAGCGAAGGCGCGCTGTGCATCGTCGGCACGCCGGTGCAGGAGCAGGCCGGCGAACCGGACGATCCGCAAGTTGCCTACCGGGATTTCATGACCGCCGGGCGCGACGAGAACGGTCCCGGCCCGGATGCGGCCTGGGTCGACTATTACGTCAAATCGTCGCGCCGCGAAATTTACGACTGGCTTGCCGGATTCGGCGTCCATTTTGAAAAGAAAGTGATCCTGATGCCCGACAACAGCGTTCCGCGCTGGCACAAGGTCGTCGGCAAGGGCAGGGGGCTTCTGGAGCCCATCTACCGGGAATGCCGCAAAAGCGGCAAGGCAAAGTTTCATTTCGGAGTGAAAGCGGTTTCGCTCATCAGGGACAAAGACGGCCGGATGACGGGTGTGAGCGCAAGGCGGATCAAAGACGGCGCGGTTGTCCATTACCACGCCCCGGTGGTCATTCTGGCGACGGGCGGTTTTCAGAGCAACCTGGATATGGTGCGCAAATACTGGCCCGCGGATCTGCCGCTTCCCGACTCCATGCTCATCGGGGGAGGCCTGAACGCCACAGGCAGCGGCCATGAAATGGCCGAGGCCGCCGGCGCCCGGTTTGCCAACATGCACTATCAGCTGAATTACCCGACCGGTCTGAAAAATCCTTTCGATCCCTCCGGCCGGCGCGGTTTGAACGCCTACACGGATCATTCCATATGGGTCAATAAAACAGGCAAACGCTTCATGAGCGAGTCGCGCGATACGCGCAAGACCTTTCCCCAAGTCGCCCGCCAGCCCGGCGGAACCTACTGGGCGATTTTTGACGACGACGCCCGCAAGGTTTTTCATGTCTCGGGCTGGAGCAAAGAAGCCATCGAAGCCAGGCTGTTCAACAATCCGCACAGTTCCGAAGTCGTCAAGTCGGCGCCGACGATCAAAGCGCTGGCCGCCGCCGCGGATCTTCCTCCCGAAACGCTCGACGAAACCGTGCGCCGCTGGAATGAAATGGTGGCGGCGGGGCGGGATGCGGATTTCGGGCGCATCGGCGCCTCCAGATCTTCCTGGGCTCATCCTCCCAAAATCGAGAAGCCGCCGTATTACGCCGTGCGTTTTGTGCCGCTCACCCGCAAGAGCATGGGCGGCGTCGTCATCGATCTTTCCTGCCGCGTGCTCAATGCTTTGGGAAAGCCGATCCCGGGGTTGTATGCCGTGGGCGAACTGACGGGCCTCGCGGGTGTCAACGGAAAATGCACGCTGGAAGGGACGTTTCTGGGCGCGTCCATTTTGACGGGCCGCGTGGCGGGACGGGCGGCGCTCACGGAACTGAGACAAGCGCAGACCGATTCTCCGCCTTCCTCTTCTTCGGAGAAGGCAGAAAAGCTGCCGGAAAGATAGGTGTAAAAATAAGGGCGAGAATAATCTGTCCTCGGCCATGAGTACTAGCGCCCAGTTTGGAACTGCAATGCAGGATTCTTTCGAAATGAGAGAATTACCCGTTTATTGTGATTGGATTAAACGACTCCTCTGTGGGTCGGAAATAACGGATTTCATAACGCACTCCGTTGACATTTTCAGGAGCTCCTCTTTGGAATATTTTTTCAGGTTCCAGCTCCTTATGGGGTAGAGGGTCAACTGAAACAGAATTAAATTTGCTCTGAAAAAAGCATCCTCCTGCAGAAAAATATTTTCTTTCATGCCTCTTTCGAGAATCTCTTCCAGTCGCTCCACCAGTTTTTTTTCCCTTTCCAGGATAATGCTCAAATATTTTTTGGGTAGCGCCTTGGATTCCCGATAGAGCAGCAAAGTTTCATTTTTATGCTCGAACATGACTTCGGCAAGCCTGAAAACCGCAGTCCGTAGCTGTTCTTCGGGATCCTTGATCTCCGATATTTGATATTTGTCAAATAATTCCACAGCAGGCTCATGGAGGACTTCGAATACCAGAAAGAGAATTTCTTCTTTGCTGGTTATGAAATTATAGAGATTACTGAGGTCGATCCCCGTCGCTTTGGAAATATCCCGCATGCTGGTTTCTCCGTATCCATTCTTTATGAACAGTTTTATGGCTTTATTTATGATTCGTAAACGTTTCTTCTGAAGCAGCTCAGGATTTTTCTTAAGGGATAAAGCGCTCATCTGTCATCTCCTTTTGCATGGTGGTGTTGATTCTAAATATTATGGCTTTAATAACAAATACATGTGAATATGTCAAATATTTTTAATTCTCATCTTGACAAAAGATTTGTGTTTTAATATAGATGCAAAACAACGGACGTTCGTTGAGACAACGTACGTTCGTTGAATTTAGCAAGACGCTGGATTGTTTGCGTAATGAAGGTTGTATCCGTAGTTAATGAATTTAACACTTTTTTGGACAACACAGTAGGAGGGACCTAAGCATGAAGTATGGAAAGACTTTTTATCTCAGTTTGTGCCTTATGGCCTGGGCGGCCCTAATCTTTGCCCCTTTAGATGCAGATGCAGCCAAGGCAAATGGTAAAGCGAAATTATCCAAAGCGGCATCTCAGGAGTTATTCAGTCAACCGAATGCTTTTTTTGACGTAAACAAAATGTCCGACATGTCTGATTTTGATCCAGCCAATCCGGTCGTGCCGAAGGGAGACACAATCAAGATCGCCATTGTGGCTTCCTTTTCAGGGCCAGGAGCATTGAACGGATCGCTCTATTGGGCGCCCGTGCAGTGGGCGGCTCACGATATTAACAAAAGAGGCGGGATTCTCGTAGACGGAAAGAGAAAACTTGTTGAAGTCATCAGGGCGGATCATATGTCCAAGCCCGATCAGTGCAAAAAGGTCGTTGAGCGGCTGATTCTCCAGGAGAAGGTTCAATTCCTCTGGGGCACCAATGGAAGTCACCTCATGAAGATTATCAATGAAACGGCAAATAAATATAAGGTTATCTCGATGAGCGCCGCATCCGTTGCCGATGATCTTCAGGATGCCACCAATTTCGGCCGCTACTCTTTCATGGCCTCTTGCTCCACCGAGCAAATTGGTCGCGGATTGGCTTATTACTATGGTCAGATAAAGAAGAAAGAAAAGAAGTTCTATATTCTCTGTCAGGATTACGGCTTCGGTCGCGAAATCGCCAACGGCTTCAAGAAAGGTTTGAAGGAGTACTATCCTGAAGCCAAGTTGGTTGGAGAAGATTATCACAAGCTCTTCCTGACGGATTTCGCTCCGTATCTCACAAAGATTCAAGCCTCCGGCGCAGAGGTCATTTTTACAGGAGACTGGATTCCGGATGCCGAAAACCTGCTGAAACAGTCCCGACAGATGGGAATCAATCTGCCTTTTGCGAACCTGTTCATGGTCGACGCAACGATGCTGAACGCTGTTGGTGTGGAAGGCACGAAAGGGTTGGTCAATATCAATATGTACGATGTTCCTCCTCCCGCCTTCCGAACGGCTGAGTCGATCAAATTCTATCGAGCCTGGAATAATCAATGGAAAACATGGAAAGCGATGCCTTTCAACGGTCCTCTCTTTGAGCATCCCACCAATGTTCTGGGTTCCTATAATCAGCTGACCTATTGGCTGTTGAGCGTGATCGAACGGGCCGGCTCCACCGATCCGGAAAAGATCATCAAGGTATGGGAAGGGGATACATACAAATTCGCTAACGGAAAAATCATTAAGATGAGAATCTGCGATCACAAAGCAATTCAAAACTTCACTGTTTCCGAATACGTTCCGCCCGACCAGCAGAATGTTTCTTTCAATATTCCTCCTTATTATTGGTATAAAAATGCTTCGAATATGGGGCCGGGTTCTTTGATTCCCGCTGCGAAAGTTCTCCCTTTGATGGACAAGAATCTTGACCGGTGCAAGGGAAAGAGTGATTGGGGTGAATAGAAGGTGAAGAGGGGCCGATTTGCCATCGGTCCCTCTTTTTAAAGAACATTCAGAGTGTTTGGTGCCGCATGAACAGTGTGGCGCCAGGGATCATTTATTTGAGGAGGGTAAGTTGCATCATGGAATCGCATCCGTGGTATCAATATTACGATTATAACGTTCCGACAACGATTCGGTATCCCAGAATCCCCGTTCAAAATCTCATGCATTTTGCGGCATCGCAATTTCCAACCAAAACGGCCGTCGATGTCATGGGTGAAAAAATGACATTTGCGGAGCTTCGCTCCCAAATCCTTCGTCTCGCGAACGCTCTGGTCCGCATGGGAGTAAAGAAAGGCGATCGGATCGGGATCGCTTTGCCGAATTGTCCAGAATATATCATTTCATACCACGCGGCTCTTTCTGTTGGAGCAATGGTTGTCAATCTGAATCCCCTTTATACCCACGGCGAATTGAAGTTCATGATGGAAAATACCGGGATTGAAACGCTGATCACATCGGATGATGTGTTTCCCATGATGCAGGTGCTGGCCGGGGAGCTCCGCATCCCCAGGTTGATGATTTGCGGTTCGAATTTTAAAGGGTATCCGGAGGAGGGCATATATTCATTGGCGGAAGTCGTGGAGAACTGCCGGGATACAAAAATCCCTGCGGTTATGATCTCTCATGCAGACCCGGCCCTAATTCAATTCACCGGTGGCACAACGGGACACCCCAAGGGTGCCGTCCTTACCCATGCCAGTTTGGTTGCGGCCGCCTATCAGATTTCTCTGTGGTTTAATCCGCTCGTGGCGTATATCCGGCATGAGTTGCGCAGCACACTGCTCGTTATCCCCCTGTTTCATATTTATGGCAATCTCTGCATGCACTGGTCGATGGTCAACGCGGCGACACAAGTCCTGTTGCCGCGATTCGAACTCGACGAAATAATTGAAACCATTGCCAGGTATGACCAGATTTCCTTTTTCCCCTCCGTGCCGACGATGATTACTGCCGTCATCAACCATCCGCGCGCGGAAGAAATCGCCGAAGGGTTGAGGTATTTCCATTCCGGCGCGGCACCAATGCCGACTGAACTCATTGCGAGAGTGAGAAATCTGGGCATCAATTTCGGAGAGGGGTGGGCGATGAGCGAGACGGCAGGCGCGGGCGTCTGCAATCCGCTGCTCGCCAACAAAGTGGGATCGATAGGGATTCCATTGATGGACAACGACATTCGGCTCGTGGATATCGATCAAGGCATCGATGAAGTGAAGCGGGGAGAACCGGGCGAAATTCTGATCAAGGGGCCGACGGTCATGCAAGGCTACTGGAATAATCCCGAAGAAACCACAAAACAGCTGAGGGACGGCTGGCTTTGCACAGGCGATATCGCTCAGCAGGACGCGGACGGTTATCTCTACATCGTTGACCGAAAAAAAGACATGATCATCGCCGGTGGATTTAATATCTATCCGCGTGAAGTCGACGAGGTTCTGTACCAGCATCCGCAGGTGAGAGAGGCCATTACTGTGGGGATCCCCGATCCTTATCGTGGTGAAACGGTCAAGGCCTTTGTCTCCCTTGTGCCCGGGGCAATGGTTACAGATAAAGAGATTATTGCCTTTTGCAAGCAGAAACTTGCGCCCTACAAAGTTCCAAAGCAAGTCGAGTTTCGTGAATCCCTCCCGAAGTCGGCTGTCGGCAAACTTCTGCGCAAAATTTTGCGTGATGAGGAAATGGCGAAGAAATAGGTTTACCGACGCGATCAGCCGAACGTTTGAAACCGAACATCTGGAGACCACCTTTCCCGACTGGATAAAAAGTTAGGCTGTACACCCCCTCCGGTGGGGGGAACACGGAGAATTTAAGAACCATGATCAGATTATACATAAAGGAGGCACAATGAATTTACTGCTGAATCCAAAAGCGTACAACCAGGCGTGGCCCGATGAGAAGACAGCCAAACTCATGGAGAAGACCATCGCCTTTTTTGAAACAAAAGGTCTGAAAAACCTGAAGGAAGATGACCAGGCCCTGAGATGGTATGATGATTTCATTCGTTTTCTCAAGGACAACCAAGTCTTCAGCACACTGCTGACGCCCGCGGGATATGGAGCCCCAGACTCTCGCTATGATCTATCCCGTGTCTGCCATTTCAGCGAGCTTCTGGGATTTTACGGTAACGCACATCAATATGCCTTTCAGGTTTCGATCCTCGGCTTGGGACCCGTCTGGATGGGAACCAGCGAAAAAATAAAACGCAAAGCCGCTCAATTGCTGCAGGAAGGAGGCATTTTTGCTTTCGGCCTCTCAGAAAAGGAACATGGTGCCGATTTGTATTCCAATGAGATGAAGCTCTGTCCGCAACAAGACGGAACTTACAAGGCCGACGGCAGCAAGTATTATATCGGGAATTCCAATCTGGCTGCGCTCGTGTCCGTGCAGGGAAAGCAGACAGACACCGACGAGTATGTTTTCTTCGCCGTGAGCAGCCAGCATCATCATTACAAACTTGTGAAAAAGATTCCAACGTCGGGCGCCCGCAATGGGTTTGTCGGCGAATTTGAACTTGTCGATTATCCCATTACTGAGGAAGATATCCTCTCCAGAGGAAAACAAGCATGGGATTCCGCATTGTCCACAGTCAATATCGGCAAATTCCAACTCGGTTTCTTAAATACGGGCATTTGCACGCACTCTTTTTACGAAGCCATTAATCATGCCTCCAACCGGATTATTTACGGCAAACCCGTAACGGCTCTGCCGCATATCAAAAAATTCTTTGTTGAAACGTATCTCCGGATTACGGCGATGAAACTTTATGCGCTGCGAAGTCTCGACTATTTCCGTTCTTCGTCGGATAATGATCGCCGCTATCTTTTGTTCAATCCGATTCAGAAAGCGAAAGTGACCACGGAAGGCGTGAAGGTGATGGAAATGCTTCTGGACATCATGACAGCGAAAGGCTACGAGCAGGACACATACACGGAAATGGCCATTCGTGACATTGGAATGCCGGCGAGGCTGGAAGGAACGGCGCATGTCAACTTGAGCCTGGTCATCAAATTTCTGGAAAACTATTTTTCCAATCATGTCAACTATCCTACCATTCCCAAACGCAATGACCCTGCCGATGATGCCTACATTTTCAAACAGTATTCGGGAGGCCTGGCGAAGGTGAAGTTCCCCGACTACCGGCTGGCTTATGAAGGTGTGGATTTGCCCAATGTGGTTGTGTTGAAAAGCCAGGCCGACATGCTGAAAGCCTTTATGGAAAAAGCAACGCCCGGCCCGGACCAAAGAAAGAATATCGATTATATGCTGGCGATTGGTGAAATGTTTTCCATCGTCGTCTACGCGCAGTTGATTCTGGAAAACTGCAAAATCTACGCTATCGAACCGGATCTGACTGATTCCATTTTCGGCTTGCTGGTCCAGGATTTTTCGCATTTTGCTTTAACGCAGATCACGAAAACCGGCAACACGGATGAACAGGAGAAACAGCTTTGGGCGATGATCATGAAACCGGTCGTCAACGCGGCGCGTGAAATGAAGATCTGGGATGAACATGTGAAAATCATGAACGGGGCATACCAGATGAACCAATAAACACGGGGATTGGTTTTTTCAATTTATTTTGGTAGAAAATTTATCAGTAACCCAATTACATTAGAAATGGAGAAAATGTTTATGATTAAGTCAAGACTTTGCGAACTGGTAGGAATCAAATATCCAATCATCCAGGCAGGCATGGGGCCTTTCAGCAACAACAATCTGTGCGTTGCGGCCGCTAACGCCGGCGTCCTGGGACTTCTTTCGACAAGCGGTCTTTTCAATAAGAACGATCAGCCCTGGATTTACAACGCTTTCGTTGACAGCGGTGAAGCCAACCGCGACGATGATATGGGGACGGCGATCGGAAAGGTTATCAAACGGACGTATCGCCTGGTGAAAGACCAAGGCGGAATCTTCGGAATCAACGTCATGGTCTCCGCCGAATTAAGAGAACATGCCATGGTCATGATCGATACCGCGATCAAAATTCGCGAAGAAAATCCCGATATCAAAAAGCACTTCAAGGTTATCTTTACCTCCGCGGGCGATCCCGTCGGTTTGAAGGAAAAAATCAAGGGCGCCGGCTTCGTCTGGATGCATGTTGTTCCCTCCGTGAAAGGCGCGTTGCGGTGCAAGAAGGCCGGTGTGGATGTCATTGTTGCCTCCGGTCATGAAGGAGGATTTCACACCTCCTGGGAGCCGGTGCACTCCATGATTCTGCTTCCGGCCGTTGTCGAAGCGGTTTCGGACGAGCAGACGCTGGTCGTAGGCGCCGGCGGTTTCTGCGACGGCAAAACGCTGGCGGCGGCGTTTGCACTCGGCGCGGACGGCGTCCAGATGGGTACCCGTTTTCTGGCAACCCAGGAGAGCGACTTCCACCAGATCTGGAAAGAAAGTGTTGTCGCCGCCGGCGATCGCGGCACGCTTGTTGCCCGGGGATTTGTCGGTCCCGCCCGTTGGGTGAAAAATCCGCGCAGCGAGCAACACGCGAAAAATACACTGCAGAAGTCTCCGGGCGTTTTTCTCGGAAGTCCGGACGATTACTCAACCATCGATATGTCGCTGATCGATTATGAAATCGAATCCATCCAGGCGGTTTTTGCCGGAAATAAAGAGAAGGCCATGATGGCGGCCGGCGAAGCGGCCCAGCGGATCAACGACATGCCCAAAGTAAACGATCTGGTCCAGAAGATCGTTACGGATGCGGAAAACATTTTAAAGGGCTTCTGCAATCTGACCGATTCTTCGAAGTAAGATCAGGTGTGGAAATCCCGGGCCGGTTTTCAAACAACCGACGCAGATCACGTGGCTTAAAACGACGGCTCCGGGAACAAGCTTAGCAACTTCAGCGCAGATCAATTTCTCTTTGCATGCGGAAATGATCTGCGCTTTTGTTGCCTTAGCATCCGGCTGAATGCCCGGCGGATAGAGGCTGGCGGTCCAGAGGCCTCTTGAGAGAAGCTGTTCTTATCCTTCTTCTCTCTTCTGATCCCACGCATGGTCGTGGATGTTGGGCAGCTTGTCGCGGTCGACGGCGAGCAACTGCTCCTGCAGTTCGATTTGTTCGCGGGTGGTGTAAATGTAGGCGTCCTGATCGTGGCGCTGGGCTGCGAGCGTGCGCAGCGCCGCCTCGTCATACTTCAGAAAATTCTGGCCGGCCCGGACGGCGCTGTATTTGCGGAAGCCCAGCTTGATGAGGACATCGACGCCCAGGCGGATGGACGTGTCGAGCGCTTCCCGGTAGATGTTTTCCATCCCGGCGTCGAGAAGCTCGTAGGCGTCCTCGCGGCTTCTGGCGCGCACCAGGATCTCCAGGTTTGGAAATTCTTTGCGGACCCGCTCGATCAGATCGCGGTTGATTTCCGGTGAATCGATGGCGGCGATAAGCATTCTGGCCTCGTCCGCGCCGGCGGATTTCAGAATGTCCAGGCGCGTCGCGTCGCCGTAAAAAACCGTGAATCCCATTTTTCTCAGGACATCCACGCGGTCCGAATCGTTGTCCAGGATCGTCGCGGCAACGCCGTTGGCCCGCAGAAACCGTCCGATCGTGCTGCCGAAATGGCCGAAGCCCGCGATGATAACGCCGGACGGACCGCTTTCGATGGCGTCGGGCTCCCGCGGAGCAACTGACTCCCGTGTTCCGAAATAGGGCAAAAGCAGGCGTTCCGCGGCCAGGATCAGAATCGGCGGAAAGATCATGCTGGTTGCGGTCACGCCCATCAGGATGTTGATGGTCGCCTCGGGCAGCAGCCGAAGCTGGCCGACAAAGGCGAAAAGCACGAAGGCGAATTCGCCGATCTGGGACAAAACCACGGTAAAAAGGACGTTCTGATCGAACGACAGGCCAAAGAGCCGTCCGGTCGCGCCGGTGACGACGGCCTTGATGGCTACAATGCCCACGACCAGGCCCATGACCAGCAGCGGATTTCCGACAATCAGGCTGAAGTTGATCGACGCGCCGACCGCGATGAAAAAAAGCCCCAGCAAAACGCCCTTGAACGGTTCAATGTCGCTTTCGAGCTGATGCCGGAATTCGCTGCCGGCCAGCACGACGCCCGCCAGGAAGGCGCCCAGCGCCGGGCTGAAGCCGATCCGGATCATCAGGTAGGACATGCCGGTTACGATGAGCAGCGCGGCGGCGGTAAAGAGTTCCCGCAGGCGCACGCGGGCGATGAAGCGCAGAAAAGGCACGAAGACGAAGCGCCCGGCAAACACGACGGCGTTGGCCACGGCCAGCAAAAGCAGCGTCTGCGCCCATCCCGGCATTCCGTCGATCAGCGTCGCCGGCGTGTCCGGCGGCCGGACCGCAGCCGCGGCGGCCATCAGCGGCAACAGCGCCAGAATCGGAATGACGGAGATGTCCTGAAACAGGGAAACGGCCAGCGCGCTCCGGGAGGCCAGCGTTTTGGACAGGCCTTTTTCGCGGAAGATCTGCATGATGATTGCGGAGGAGGACATGGAGGCGGCCAGGCCGAAGGCGACCGATGCCTGCCAGCCAAATCCCAGCGCGAGGAAAAGCGCGAAGCACGCGAGCGTGGTGCCGGCCATCTGCACGGCGCCCGCGCCCAGGATGAATTTGCGCAGACGCCAGACGGTGGCGGGTTCCAGCTCCAGGCCCGCGAGAAAGAGCATCATCACCACGCCGAATTCGGCAAAGTGCATAATGTCCTTTCCTTCTTCGCCGACAAAGCCCAGAAAGAACGGGCCGATCAGAATGCCGCCCAGCAGATAGCCCAGGATGGAGCCCAGCCCGAGCTTTCTGGCGATCGGCACAAAAATCGCCGCGGTGGCCAGATAGATCAGGGCGTCCTGGAGAAAAGAACCGCTCATACGTCATCCTGTCTTGCGGCAAGCCAGTCGTTCAAATAGTCATACGCTTCCGCGCCGCGAAAATTTTGATCGTCCCGGGTCAGAAGGCCAAGCAGCCGGCGATAGGCAGCGACATAGGCCGAGCGCTCATCTTCCTTAAGCAGATACGTGCCGTGCACCGCGAAGGGCGGCAGATAACGCATCTTGCACAAAAGCGCCGTCTGTTCGAAAGGCGTGAGAAACTCCCCGAGCGAATGGCGGTTGTGACCCGCCGGCGTGTAAACGTCGCGGCTGCCGCCGGCGGTCAGAGCCACCAGCGCGGTCTTGCCGGAAAGCGCGTTGCCTTTCGATCCGTGCGCCCAGCCGTATTCGAGCACCGTGTCGATCCACTGCTTGAGGAGCGCCGGCGCGCTGTACATGTAAAAGGGAAAATGCCAGACCAGGACGTTGTGGGCCGCCAGGAGCGCCTGCTCCCGTTCGACGTCGATGTTGAAGTCGGGGTAAGCCTCGTAGAGGTCGTGCAGCGTCACGCCGGCGACGGTTTCGAGTCCCGCGACAAGGGCGCGGTTGGTAATCGAGTTTTCAAACCGCGGATGGGCGAAGAGGATCAGAACGTTCTTCATGGCAACCACCCTCCTTGATGCCGCGACTGCGAAAGACGTCTTCAGGCCCGCTCTTCTTCGCGGACGATTTCCGTCTTGATCAGCGTGATGAGTTCCTGAAACACGGGGACGATGTCCTTGCGGAACCTTCCCGCGACCACGACCACCATGATGTCGTCGCCGACGTTCAGGTCGCCTTCGTTGATCCAGGCGCGGATTTCCGCAATGCCGTCCCGGCTGCGAAAGCGCGCCAGCGCCTGTTCCAGGCCGGCGCGGTCGTAGGACAGCTTCATGCCGCCGACGGGGGCGCCTGTTTTCGTGGTTGCCCGCACCACGCCGTTATGCACGAGAATCATGCCCAGCGCCTCGGCCGGCGCGCTTTTTTTGATTTCCGCTATCCACTGTTCGATCATTTTATCCTCCGGACGGGCCGCTGTCGCCGGCCTCCCTGTGTTGTTTTGCGGCCAGACGGTCGAGCTGGCCCGATACGTGCGCGGCCAGCCCCGCCAGCAGGTCGGTCTTCATTTCCGCCTCGTAGCGATGGGGATCCGCGTCGCCGTTGTTCCACGCGCCGATCAGACGGCCGTCCAGCGCAAAAGGCGCGACGGCGATGGACCGGACGAAATATTTCCGGCTGGACGGAAACAACCGGTAAAAGGGCTGCAGATTCTGATTGGCCAGAACGGGGCGCAGGCCCTCGGGCAGGAGCCCTTCCAGCAGATCCTGCGGCACGACGGAAAAACGGTGTTTGAGCATTTCGGATGACTTCAGCGCTTCCTGCAGCGGCGCGGTCCGTTCGTCGTCGACGAGCGAAAGCCAGACAAACGGAACCGAAAATTCCTCTTCGATGCCGCCGATCAGCGCTTCGAAAAGCCCGGCAATCGATTCCGCTTCCGCGACATGACGGGCGATGTTCTCAAAGCCCCGGGCGATCCGGTCGTTTGTCTGCTCCCGGTCCTGCGGACGGCTCATCGTTTCTTCTCCTCGAAGCGGGCCCAGATCACCGCGTGGTCCGACGGCTTTTCGGCCGTCCGCGTCGCGAGGTCGATGGAGCACTCCGCGGAGGCCGCCGCCCAGACGCCGGTGGCCAGAATGTGATCGACGCGCCAGCCCAGATTGCGGCCGACGGAGTCGCGGACGCGGTAATCGAAGAACGTGTATCGGCCGGGTTCGTCGGGATGATGCCGGCGGAACACGTCGACGAGGCCCCACGACGCCAGGTCTTCGTAAGCCTTCCAGACCTCCGGATTGAAGGAGACGTGCCCGAGAATCCGCTTCGGATCGTGGACGTCGATCGGCTCGGGCGCGACGTTGAAATCGCCGCACAGCGCGAGCTTCTGGTCGGTCCGGAAGTTTTTTTGCAGGAATGCTTTGAGCCGCCCAAGCCAGGCCAGCTTGTAGGCGAACTGTGGTTTGTCCACCTCCTGCCCCTGCGGCACGTAGGCGTTCAGCACCACGAGGTCGCCCAGGCGCACACCGGCCAGGCGGTCGGGATCGGCCGGTTCGCCGGCCAGTCCGAAGAAAACCTCCGCGGGCTTTTGCCGGGTGGCGATCGCCACGCCGTTGTACTGCTTGCTGCCCCGGAAACTCACCGTGTAGCCCAGCGCCGCGATGTCCGCCGCGGGAAACTTCGCATCTTCCACCTTGGTTTCCTGCATGCAGAGCACATCCGGCCGGTTTTGCTCCAGCCAGGGCAGAACGATGTGCAGACGGGACCGGATCGAATTGACGTTGTAACTGGCGATTTTCAAATTTATCGAGGCCTTTCCGAATTTGCCGTTTGTTTTATCACGAGCGGGCGGCGCGCTCAAGAATTTTTGCGGCGCGCGGGGAATTCGTGTATAAATCATCCAGTGCGTCTTTTAAGGAACGACAAGCAGCATGGACAAGGCGGATATCACCATTATCGGGGCGGGCGTGGTGGGCCTGGCCTGCGCGGCCGAGCTGGCCGATGGGCAAACCCGTCTCTACCTTCTGGAGAAGAACGTCTCCTTCGGCGCCGGCGTAAGCGCGCGCAACAGCGAAGTGATTCACGCGGGGATTTATTATCCGGCCGGATCGCAGAAAGCGTCGCTGTGCGTTGAGGGCAGCCGTCTGCTCTATGAGATCGCCGGACGAAACGGTCTTCCGCACCGGCAAACCGGCAAACTCGTCGTGGCGGCAAACGCTGAAGAGGCGGACCGGCTCGAAGCGCTCTGCGCGCAGGGGCGGGAAAACGGTGCAGCCGGCCTGGAGATGCTCTCCGCCTCGCAGATCAACGCTTTGGAGCCGGCCGTGCATGCCGCAGCCGCCCTCTGGTCGCCCAGGACGGGCATTGTCAGCGCCCACGCTCTGATGGAATACTATCTGGCCCGCGCCGCGGAAAACGGAGCGCGTCTGGTCTGCCGCACCGAGGTGACCGGCGCCGAAAGGGAAGAGGGCGGCTGGCGTCTGTTCACGAGAGACGATCTGGGCCGGACGTTCGAGTTTTTAACCGCGGTTGTCGTCAACTGCGCGGGGCTTTCGTCCGATACCGTCGCCGTCTGGGCCGGCGGGCGCTACCGCCTGCACTACTGCAAGGGCGACTATTTCAGTCTGTCCGGCATCCGGCCGGGGCTGGTGAGCCGTCTGATTTATCCCGCGCCCCGGAGTTCTGCCGCAGGGCTGGGCGTGCACCTGACGATCGATCTTGCCGGACGGATGAAACTGGGACCGGACGCGGTTTACATCGACCGGCGGGAGGACTACCGCGTTTCGCCGTCCAAGGCCGACCTCTTTTACCGACAGGCCCGGATTTTTCTGCCTTTTTTAAAACCGGAAAACGTGCAGCCCGACACGGCCGGCATCCGTCCGAAACTGCAGGGGCCGGACGACCTCTTCGCCGATTTCGTCATCCGGGAGGATGC
>DBPV01000063.1:0-24777 GCA_002304995.1 Syntrophaceae bacterium UBA1411 | reverse complement strand
CTTGCCGGATGACAGAAAAAAGACCGATGTTCCGGCGCGCGATCCCTTCTTTTTCATTGACACCCGGCTTTCGTTTCCCTTATAAGCTGTGAACAAAATTTGAAAGGAAAACAGGAGAACTGCCGTGAAAAAAACAATCGTTGGGATGGTTCTTTTGATTGTCTGTGCGCTTTTTGCCGGCGGCTGCAGCAAGGACGACGCCTCGCAGATCAAAATCGGCCTCATCGCCGAACTGACCGGAGATATTCCGGCCGTAGGCGCCTCCTGTAAAAACGCGGCGGAAATGGCCGTGGCGGAAGTCAACGCCGCGGGAGGAATTCAACTGGGCGACAAAAAGTTCAAGATCAAGCTCATCATCGAAGACAATGCAGGAAAGGCGGATCAGTCCGCCTCGGCGGCGCAGAAGCTGATCACGCAAAACAAAGTGGTCGCGATCGTCGGACCCAACGCCAGCCGCTACGCCCTGCCGGCGGCGGAAATCGCCGAATCGGGCAAGGTGGCGCTGATCACGCCCTGGTCCACCGCGCCCAAGGCCACGCTGGATTCCCGCACCAACGCCTCCAAGAAGTATGTATTCCGCGCCTGCTTCATTGATCCCTTCCAGGGCGGCGTCGTCGCCAAATTCACGCTGGACAACCTGAAATTCAGGAAGGCGGCCGTTCTGTACGACGTTGCCTCCGAATACAACAAGGGCATCGCGGAAATCTTCAAGACGGTCTTTGAACAAAACGGCGGCAAAATCGTCGCGTTTGAAACCTACACGACCAACGACAAGGACTTTTCGTCGCAGCTCACCAAAATCCGGCAGGCCGCGCCGGAGATCATTTTCCTTCCCAACTACTACAGCGAAGTGCCGCTGCAGATCCAGCAGGCCAAACGCCTGGGCATTGCCGCGCCCTTTATCGGCGCCGACGCCTGGGGCTCGGAGGAGCTCCTCAAACTCTGCGGCTCCGACTGCGAAGGCTACTATTTCAGCACGCATTACGCGGCGGACGCGGCCGGAGAGGCGACGCGGAAGTTCATCGCCGACTACCGTTCCCGGTATTCCGCAACGCCCGACGACGTGGCCGCCCTGACGTACGATTCGTTCGGACTTTTGAAACAGGCGCTTGCGACCGCCGGCAAAAACGACCGGCAGGCCGTCCGCGACGCGCTGGCCAGAATTCCGCGCTACGACGGCGTGACCGGGACCATGCAGTTTCGGGAAGGCTCCGGCGATCCGGTGAAAAGCGCGGTGATCCTGAAAATCAGGGACGGGAAGTTTACATGGTTTGCCGACGCCAAACCGTGAGTCGTCGATGGCCTATTTTTTTCAGCAACTTTTAAACGCCCTGCAGCTGGGCAGCATCTATGCGCTCATCGCCCTGGGCTACACGATGGTTTACGGCATCCTGACGATGATCAACTTCGCCCACGGCGATCTGTTCATGGTCGGCGCCTTCTTCTGTTTTCTCCTCGCCGTTTACCTGAAGCTGTCGTTCGTGCCGACGCTCCTTCTGTCCATGCTGGGCGTGGCCTGTCTGGGCGTCATCATCGAGCGGCTGGCCTACAAGCCGCTCAGGACCGCGCCGCGCGTCTCCGCCATCATCACGGCGCTCGGCGTGGGGCTCTTTCTGGAAAATTTCACGCTGGCGCTTTCACCGTATCCCAAACACATTCCCCCGCTTCTGACAAACGTCACCTGGACGGTGGGAGCGGTGTCCATCTCCTCGCTCCAGGTGCTGGTCATCGTCCTGTCGCTGGGGCTTATGCTGATTCTGGATTTCGTCGTTTGGCGCACCAAGGCCGGCATGGCCATGCGCGCCATTTCCTGGGACAAGACCATCGTTCCGCTCATGGGCGTTTCGGTCAATAAAATCATTTCGCTCACTTTCGCCATCGGCACCGGCCTGGGCGGCGCGGCGGGCGTGCTGTACAGCCTCGCCTATCCGGTGATCGATCCCTACATGGGCATCATGGTCGGCTGGAAAGCGTTCATCTGCGCGGTGGTGGGCGGCATCGGCAACGTGCGCGGCGCGATGATCGGCGGCTTCATTCTGGGCGCGGTGGAGATTCTGGTGGCGGCGTTTTTCCCGTCCACGTACCGCGACTTCGTTGCGTTCACGCTGTTGCTGGGCCTCCTCATTCTCCGGCCCTACGGCATTCTGGGCCGGCCCCAGCCGCAAAAGGTGTAGCATGAACCGAACCGGAACCGCATATGCGACATGGCGCGACGGATGGCGCCGCTTCACCGCCCGGAAATATTTCTGGCCGGCCGTGCTCGCCTGCGGACTGGCCTTCTCGATCGCCGCCGACAGATATGACTTCGTCGATTTGTACGTGCAGCTCATCGTCATTTACGTGGGCATCAACATCATTCTTACCGTCAGCCTGAACCTGATCAACGGCTACATGGGCGAGTTTTCCGTGGGGCACGCGGGCTTCATGGCCGTGGGCGCCTACACTGCTTCGCTCATCACGGTGCATGTCCTGCCGCAAAGCGTGGCCGCCGTCGGATTTCCCGTGGCGGTTCTGGCGGGAGGCCTGGCCGCGGCGCTCATCGGCTTTCTGGTGGCGATTCCCTCCTTCAAGACGCGCGGCGATTACCTGGCCATCGTGACGCTGGCCTTCGGCATGATCGTCAAATCCATTCTGGAAAACATCGACGCGGTCGGCGGGCCGCGCGGGCTTCTGGGCATGGAAAAGCTTACGACGCTGCCGTGGGTGTTTTTCTGGACGGCGCTTAGCGTCTGGGTGATCCGCAATCTGGTGTACTCCAATTACGGGCGCGGCGTCTTGTCTGTCCGCGAAGATGAAATCGCGGCCGATCTGATGAGCGTCAACACGCGCCAGGTGAAAATCATCGCCTTCGTCGTTTCGTCGTTTTTCGCGGGCATCGCCGGCGGGCTTTTCGCCCACGCGCTGCAGTTCATCAATCCGCGCATGTTCGACATTATCAAATCCACCGATGTCTTGATCATGGTGTATCTGGGCGGCATCGCCTCGCTCGCCGGCTCGATCATCGGCGCGGTCATTTACACCCTGCTTCTGGAAATCCTGCGGCCGCTGGGCATCTGGCGCATGGTCTTCATGCCGCTTTTGCTGGTCGTGCTGATGATCTACCGGCCGCGCGGCATCATGGGCCTCAGGGAGACAAAACTGTTCGAACCGCTTGGCGATCTGGTAACGGAAAGGCTCTGGCGGAAGACGAAAAAGGAGGCCTCCGATGCCGCTCCTTGAGATTTCCGGACTCACCCATTACTTTGCGGGCCTGTGCGCCGTGTCGGATTTCCATCTTGCCGTCGCGCCGCAGGAACTGGTCGGCATTATCGGCCCCAACGGCGCGGGAAAAACCACCGTCTTCAACCTCATCACCGGCGTTTACCGCCCGTCGGAAGGCAGCATCCGCCTGGACGGCCGGGAACTCACGGGACAAAGCCCGCATGCAATCACGCGGCTGGGCATCGCCCGCACGTTTCAGAACATCCGGCTGTTCAAGGATCTGACCGTCCTCGACAACGTCCGGATCGCGCACTACGGCGAGGCGGCCTATTCGCCCGTCGAGGCGCTTCTGCACATCGGCCGTTTCCGCGCCGAGGAGAAGCGCATCACCGTGTCGGCGCTCGATTTGCTCGCGGTTTTCAAGCTCGATTTCGTGGCCCACGAGAAGGCCCGCAGCCTGCCCTACGGCCTGCAGCGCAAACTGGAAATCGCCCGGGCGCTTGCCACGCGGCCCAGGCTGCTTTTGCTCGATGAACCGGCCGCCGGCATGAATCCCAACGAAATTCTCCAGTTGATGGAGTTCATCGGCTGGATCCGCCGGACCTTTTCCGTGACGATCCTTTTGATCGAGCACCAGATGCGCCTGGTGATGGGAATCTGCGAGCGTCTGGTCGTTCTGGACTTCGGCGCGACCATTGCGGCGGGGCTGCCCGCCGCCGTCCGGTCCGACCCGAAGGTTCTGGAGGCCTACCTGGGCGAGGAGGCGGCGCCGTGACCGCTTCCGATCTGCTTCTGACCGTTTCCGGCCTTTGCGTTTCCTACGAAGGCATAGAGGCCCTTCATGGCGTGTCCTTTGAGGTTGCGAAGGGCGAAATCGTCACGCTGATCGGAGCCAACGGCGCGGGAAAATCCTCCATTCTGCGGGCGGTCTCCGGCCTTGTCCCCTATGCGGGAGCCGTCGTCTACACAGGAAAGGATCTGAAAAATCTTCCCGCCGACCGGATTGTCGCCGCGGGCATCGCGCACGTGCCGGAAGGGCGGGGCATTTTCGGCAACCTGACGGTTGGGGAAAATCTCAAGCTGGCGGCCTGGCAACGCCGTGACAAAAGCGCCGTTGCCCGCGACCTCGACCGGGTCTTCGATCTCTTTCCGCGTCTGCGTGAACGGACAAAACAGCTGGGCGGCATGCTGTCCGGCGGCGAACAGCAGATGCTGGCCGTGGGGCGGGCGCTGATGAGCGACGCAGAGCTGCTGCTGCTCGACGAGCCGTCCATGGGGCTTTCGCCCGTCCTGGTGCGCGAGATTTTCAAAATCATCTCGGAAATCAACCGGGAGGGGAAAACCGTTTTGCTCGTCGAACAAAACGCCCACCTGGCGCTGCAGATCGCCCGGCGCGCGTACGTGCTGGAAACGGGCCGCATCGTCCTTTCCGGAACAGGCCGGGAACTCGCGGGAAATCCGCGCATCCGCGAGGCTTACCTGGGCGGATGACGCGCCGGCCGGCGGCAGCGTGAAAACCTTCCCGGCGGGACAAACAAATTGACATCGCCCGGGAACTTTCCTATGATTTTCATCCACGGACGGCAGCCGGATGATGGTGAGAAAAACAAACGGCCCGCGTGCCGATCCGCCGGACGGTGCTTTGGTCTGCAAGAAAGTTTTTCTTTCCAACGGAGGTTTTCCATGCGCGGCGCAAGTCGTCTTTTCCGGAGCGGTTTCGTTTTTTTATGTTGCCTGACGATTTTTCCGGCCGTCCTGGCCGGCTGCAGCGGCGGAGAAAAAGCCGCGCCGGGCGCCAATGCCATTCCCGTTACGGTGCTTGCGGTGACGCCCCGGGATGTGCCCATCGAAATTGAATTCGTCGGCACGACGGAAAGCTCCCACCAGGTGGAGATCCGCTCGCGGGTGGAGGGCTTCCTGGAAAAAAAGACCTACGAGGAAGGCGGACGGGTCCGGGCCGGCCAGACGATGTTTCAAATCGACCGGCGGCCTTTTGAAGCCGCGCTCCAGCAGGCCCGCGGCGTGCTGGAGCAGCAGCGGGCGCAGCTCGTTACCGCCGAGGCGACGCTCAAGCGGGTGCGGCCGCTGGTGGAAAAGAAAGCGGCCAGTCCCAAGGACCTCGACGACGCCGTCGGCCAGGAACGGACCGCCCGCGCGGCGGTTTTTTCCGCCGAGGGCAGCGTGCAGGACGCCGAGCTCAAGCTCAGCTACACCACGATCAAATCGCCCATCGACGGCTTTGCCGGACGGTCGAAAAAGCAGGAGGGCAGCTACATGGCCATCGGCCAGGACAGTCTGCTCACCTATGTGGCCAAAATCGATCCCATCTGGGTGAATTTCAGCATCTCCGAAAATGAAAACCTCCGCCTGCAGGACCATGTGGCCAAAGGGACCTTCCAGATGCCGAAAGGGTCGAACTTCGATGTCGAAGTCAACCTGGCCGACGGATCGGTCTTTCCCCACAAGGGCCGGCTCAACTATGCCGATCCGTCCTTCAGTTCCGAAACGGGCACCTATCAGGTCCGCGCGGAAATTCAAAATCCCATCCGCTCCGCGCTGGTCATCCGGCCGGGGCAGTTCGTCCGCGTCCACCTGCAGGGCGGCGTCCGCCCCAACGCCATTTTAGTGCCGCGCACCGCCGTTACCCAGGGCGCCAAGGGCCATTTCGTCTGGGTGGCGGACAAGACCAACCGGGCCGAGCTGAGAGTCGTGCAGGTCGGCGACTGGCACGACAAGGATATATTCATCGACAGCGGACTTACGGCCGGCGACCGCGTCATCCTCGACAACCTGATCAAGATTTATTCCGACGCGCCCCTGCAAATCACCGAAACCCGCGTTCCGGACGCCGGCAACGGTCCGTCCGGGCGTCCGAAGAAGCCGTAGGCGGAGGCGCTCATGATTTCCCGCTTCTTTATCGACCGCCCCGTTTTTGCCTGCGTGATTTCCATCGTCATCGTCATCGCCGGCCTGGTGGCGATGAAAAACATGCCCGTCGCCCAGTATCCGGACATCACGCCGCCCGTCGTCACCGTGTATGCGACCTATCCGGGCGCCAGCGCCGACGTCATTTCCGACAGCATCGCCGCGCCACTCGAGCTGCAGATCAACGGGGCCGATCACATGATCTACATGTCGTCCACCAGCTCGAGCACCGGCCTCATGACGCTGAGCGTGTTTTTCAACATCGGCACCAATCCCGATCTGGCCCAGGTGGACATTCAAAACCGCGTCAATCAGGCCCTGCCGCAGCTGCCCCAGTCGGTGCAACAGCAGGGCGTGACGGTGAGCAAGCGGTCGGGAAGCTTTCTCATGGTGGTCGGTCTTTATTCGCCCAATGACCGCTACGACGAGCAGTACGTCGCCAACTACGCCAACCTTTACGTTCTGGACGCCATCAAGCGCGTGCCGGGCGCCAGCCAGGCGGAGATCATGGGCATGCCCGACTACGCGATGCGCGTCTGGCTCAAGCCTGACCGGCTCGTCCAGCTCGGCATCACGGCGTCGGACGTGGCCGACGCCATCCGCAGCCAGAATCAGCAGTTTGCCGTGGGCAAGATCGGCCAGGCGCCGACGAAAGGCCGGGTGGAGCAGACCTTTTCCGTCACGACCCGGGGACGCCTGCTCGACGCCGCCGAATTCGGAAACATCATTCTCCGGGCGAAGAGCGAAGGCGCGGCCATGGTCCGCCTCAAGGACGTGGCCCGCGTGGAGCTGGGATCCAAGGACTACAGCCTGCGCAGCCGCCTCAACGGCAAGGCGGCGACGATCATCGCCGTCTACCAGCAGTCCGGCGCCAACGCGATGGAAGTATCGAGCGACGTGCGCCGGACGCTCGAAACGATGAAAGCGGGCTTTCCCGACGGCATCGATTACCGGATCGCCACGGACACGACCACGTTTGTCCGGGCGTCCATCAGGGAAGTGCTGATCACGTTTTTTGAAGCCTGCCTGCTGGTCGTCCTGGTCGTCTTCCTCTTTCTGCAGAGCATCCGCGCCACGGTCATTCCCATTCTGGCCGTTCCCGTTTCGATCATCGGAACGTTTGCCGGCATGACGCTCTTCGGCTTTTCCATCAACATGCTGACGCTGTTCGGCATGATTCTCGCGATCGGCATCGTCGTGGACGACGCCATCGTTGTCATCGAAAACGTGGAGCGCAATATGACGGAGTTCGGCCTGCCGCCCCGCGAAGCGGCCAGGAAAGCCATGGAAGAGGTCACCGGGCCCGTCGTGGCGATCGTTCTGGTGCTGTGCGCCGTTTTCATTCCCGTCGCCTTTCTGGGCGGCATCACGGGCCAGCTCTACAAACAGTTCGCCGTCACCATCGCGATTTCGGTCGTTCTGTCCGGGATTGTCGCGCTCACACTGTCGCCTGCGATGGCGGCCATTTTGCTTCGGCCGCGGAAAAAAGAAAAGAACCGGTTTTTCCGGCGCTTTGACGCTATGTTTGCCAAACTGACGGACGGCTATACGGCCGGCGTCCGGCTGGCGATTCGACGCACAGCCCTGGCCCTGTGTCTTTTTGCCGTCATGATTGCCGGCACAGCCGGTCTGTTCCGGCACATTCCCGGCAGCTTCGTTCCCTCGGAAGACCAAGGGTATCTGATGACCGCCGTCTTTCTGCCCGATGCGGCGAGCCTCGACCGCACCGAGGCGCTGAACCGCAAGACGGGCGGGATCTTCCAGGCGGATCCGGCGGTGGCGGACGTGGTGGAGCTCGACGGCTTCAGCCTGATGGACGGCCAGTTGAAAACCAACGCGGGCGCGCTTTTTGTTTCCCTCAAGGACTACGACGAGCGCAAGGACGCCTCTCTCCAGGCGCCGGCGATCATCGCCCGGACGGCCGCCCAGTGCTCGGTTTTCCGCGAAGGCCTGGTCCTGCCCGTGAATCCGCCGTCCATTCCCGGCCTGGGCACGACCGCCGGTTTCGAGTTCTGGATTCAGAACCGCGGCACGGGCGACATGGCCCGGATGGCGGCCGTCACCAAAGCCTTCCTGGCCGGAGCCGCCAAAAAGCCCGAACTGCAGGGCGTCTCGAGTCTGCTCAGCGCCGATTATCCGCAGCTGCGGGTGGACGTGGACCGCGAAAAAGCCGAAAACCTGGGCGTTCCCGTCGAGGACGTCTACACTACGCTGCAGATTCTCTTCGGGTCCATGTACGTGAGCCAGTTTTCCAAGTACAGCCGGCTTTGGCAGGTCATTCTCCAGGCGGAGCCGGAGTACCGCTCCAAGCCCACCGACATGGATCAGATCTATGTCCGCTCGCGCAGCGGCAGCATGGTGCCGCTCAAGGCGCTGGTCGCCAAGCACTTCGTCACCGGCCCCGATATGGTCACGCGGTTCAACAACTTTCCCGCGGCCAAGATCATCGGCGGTCCGGCGCCGGGATACAGCACGGGGCAGGCCATCGCCGCCATGGAAAAGACGGCGCGGAGCGTTCTTCCCGAAGACTTTTCCTACGCGTGGAGCGGCGAGGCGTTTGAAGAAAAGAAGGCGGGCGCAGCGACGGTCGTGGTCTTTATCTTCGGCCTCATCATGGTCTTTCTCATTCTGGCCGCGCAGTACGAAAAATGGACGCTGCCGCTGGGCGTCCTGCTGGCCGTGCCCTTTGCCCTCTTCGGCGCGCTTGTGGCCATAGGGCTCCGCGGCATGACCAACGACATTTATTTCCAGATCGGGCTCATCACCCTGATTGCGCTGGCGGCAAAAAACGCGATCCTCATCATCGAGTTTGCCGTGCTCAAGACCCGGGAAGGCCTGTCGGTTTACGACGCGGCCGTGTCCGCCGCGCGGATGCGCCTGCGGCCGATCATCATGACGTCGCTGGCCTTCATGCTGGGCTGCGTGCCGCTGGCCGTCGCGACCGGCGCGTCGGCCAACAGCCGCCACTCCATCGGCACGGGCGTGATCGGCGGCATGCTGGGCGCGACGCTGCTTGCGATCTTTTTCATTCCGCTGTTACTCCATCGGCACGGGCGTGATCGGCGGNNTTTTCATTCCGCTGTTTTTCCTTCTTCTGGAGCGGCTGACCCGCCCGCGCAAAAAAAACCCGTCCGGCGAGGGCGAAGCGTCCGCTGCGTCCGAAGAGCAGGGAGGGCCGGCTTCATGAGCAAGAGAATTATCCTCCTGGGTTTCGTTTTTTGGNNTGATTGCCGGATGCGCCGTGGGGCCCGATTACCGGCGGCCGGAAGTAAAGGCGCCTGCCGCCTGGCGTTTCGCCGACGCGGAGGCGCGCCGGCTGGTGAACGCGCGCTGGTGGGAGCAGCTGGGCGATCCGGTGCTCGACGATCTCATTGAAGCGGCGCTTCAGGAAAACAAGGACGTCCTCATCGCCGCGGCCCGCATTGAAGAATACGGCGGCCGCTACGTGGCGACGCGGGGCGAGCTTTTTCCCAGGGCGGGCCTTGACGCCCAGGCCACCCGGCAGCGNNGCCACGGAAGCGGGCGTAAGCGGCTGGCCCGCCGGCGTGGACAATCCTTATCCGACCTACCAGATTTATCTCAACGCCAGCTGGGAAATCGATCTGTGGGGAAAACTGCGGCGGGGCACGGAAGCGGCCCGGGCGGAGCTTCTGGCCCGAAAAGACGCCCATCGCGCCCTGCTTTTGTCGCTGGCCGCTTCCGTGGCCGGCGCCTATATCGACCTGCGCAACTACGACCGGCAGCTCGCCATCGCCCGCGAAACGCTCAAGACCCGCGAAGCCTCGCTGGAGATTTTCCGCCTGCGCTACGAGGCGGGCGTCATCTCGGAGCTCGAGTTAAGCCAGGTTCTTTCCGAATACGAAAACGCCCGTGCGACGATTCCCCAAATCGAGAAGGCGATCGCCCAGCAGGAAAACGCCGTCACCCTTCTCCTGGGACGCAATCCGGGTCCGGTGCAGCGCGGGCGGAGCATCGACGAGCTCGCGCTTCCGGCCGTGCCGGCGGGGCTGCCGTCGGCCCTCCTGGAGCGCCGCCCCGACATCCGGCAGGCCGAGCAGGATCTCATCGCCGCCAACGCGAGAATCGGCGTCGCCCGGGCGGCTTATTTCCCGGCCATTTCGCTCACCGGAACGTTCGGCAACGCCAGCGCGGATCTGACCAGGCTTTTTACGGCGCCCGCCCGGATCTGGACGCTCGGTGCTTCCGTCACGATGCCGATTTTCACCGCGGGACGCACCCGCGGCCAGGTGCAGGCCAGCGAAGCGCAGCAGAAGCAGGCGCTTTTGACCTATCTCAAAACCGTTCAAACGGCCTTTAAAGAAGTGGAAGACGCCCTGGCGGATCAGAAGCAGAGCCGGATGCGGCTCGACGCCCAGTTCCGGCAGGTGAACGCCCTGCGCAACTACCGGGACCTGGCCGTCCTGCGCTATGAAAACGGCTACAGCGGCTATCTGGAGGTGCTCGACGCCGAACGCAACCTGTTCAGCGTCGAGCTCAACTACATTCAAACCCGCGGCGGCCTCTTCCGCGCGCTTGTCGATCTTTACAAGGCGATGGGCGGCGGCTGGACGGCGGACCATTAAAGCGCGCCGGCGGCAGAGGATCAGTACATGGTGAAAAATTCGCTCGCGATCTTGACGCCGTCGACGTACAGATCGACGCGGTAGCGGCCGGCAACCCAGGTCGTATTGGAGACTTCCCGCCAGCCGTAGCCGGTGTTGTGATAAGACCAGGTCCAGTCGCCCAGGACGTATCCGTTGAAGGCGGAGCGGAAGATTTCGTTTCCGTGCGGATTGAACCAGATGTGTTCGACGGTGAAATCCTTCCGGTTGCCCTGTGCCGGGAAACTGAGGTTGAGTTCCCAGACCACGTAGCGGGTGTTGGTCCGGGAAAAGGAAGTCCGGTAACTGCGCTGCTCCTTGGGCGGCGCCGTGTAGGGGCTTTCGAAAAGTTTCACCGCCGTGACTTTGGCGTTCATCGACGCGATATAGCGCGTGCCGCCCGCCGGATCCGGTTTGGGAAGGCTTGCGAGCCTTTGTTTTTCCTCATCGAGTTTTCTTCTTTCCTCCTCGATCTTGCGCCGGGCTTCGGCAAGCTCCGCTTCTTTGCGCAGTCTTTCCCTCTCTTCCGCCAGTTTCCGGCGTTCCTCGTCCTCCCGGCGCAGCCTTTCCCTTTCGTCGGCGAGCTTGCGCCGCTCCTCCTCCAGCGCGGCGGCGGCGGAATTGTCCGCCGGCGGCGTTTCCACCGTGGCCCCCGCGCCGCCCCGGAAATAAAAGTCGCCGCTCAGGGAGGACAGCTCCCAGGGAATCTGCCGGCCGCTTGTCCTCGCGCCGAGATCCTGGCGCACGCGCTTGAAGACATGCTCGATGGGCAGGCCGGGCGTGCCCATGTGCTTGAGCAGGGCTTCGGTATAGGGGCTGTTGCGCCCCCGGCCGTCGGCCGCCACGTTGCCGGGACTGGTGGAATAGGTGATGAAAGTGCCCTTCGGCGCGGCGGAGATGATGGAAAGCCCGCGCGTGGAAGAGCGGAAGCTGCGGCTGAAGGGATTGTCGCGGCAGGCGTCGAGGATGACGATGTTCATGCCGTTTTCGGCGTTTTGCATTTCATCGAGAATGCGGCCCGCGTCCACCGCCCGGTAGCGCAGATCGGATTCTTTCTTGATTTTTGCGCCGACGGGAATGAGGTAGTTTGTTCCGCCGGCCTGAATGCCGTGCCCCGCATAATAGAAAAGGCCGACGCCGCCCCGCTTCAGACGTCCGCCGAAATCCTCGATGGCTTCCTCCATGACTTCCAGATTTGCGTTTTTCTTGAGGATGACCGTAAATCCCAGACGGGTGAGGGAGGCGGCCATGTCCGCCGCATCGTTGACGGGATTGGCAAGCGGGCCTGTTTCGTAAGCGCTGTTGCCGATGACGAGCGCCAGGCGCTGGCTTGCGGCCCCGGCGGGAAGGGAGAACATAAGCGATGCAGCAACCACCGCTGCGAGGATCAGCATCTTTTTTATCCGTCTGGCCACGGGTTTTTTCGCCTCCTTAATTTTTGCGGCCTCACTATAACGGGGCCGAAAGCCCGTGTCAATCCCCGAAACCGGACGGCATCCCGCGTGCAAATCTTCTTCATCCTGCGGGAATTTTGTGCTAATAACCTCTGTGCTGCGGCTGCGGAAGGAAATGCAGTGCTTTTTCCGCCTGCCTCATCAGGAAGAGGATTCATCAGTAACGCGTCGGTGATAAAGACGGAACGAATTCCGGCGGAGAAGAAAGTGAACAGCAAGCCTACCCGAGCCGAACTTGAAAATCACATCCGCGATCTGGAGCGCGAAAAACAGGCGCTGGTCCGCCGGGCGGGCCGCAACGAGAAGCGCTACCGCACCATCTTCGAATACACGGGAAACGCCACCGTCCTCATCGCCGAGGATACCACCATCGTGCTGGCCAACTCCAATTTCGCCCGCCTGGTCGGTTGCAGCCGGGAGGAAATTGAAGGCAGGATGAGCTGGACGACCTTCATCGTTCCCGAAGATCTGCCCCGGATGCGCAAATATCACGATCTGCGCCGCGCCGATCCGGATTCCGCTCCCACGGTCTACGAGTTTCGCCTCCGAACCCAAACGGGGGATATCCGGTATATTCATCTTACGGTGGCGCTGCTTCCCGGCACGCGGGAGAGCGTGGCGTCCTGCATGGATGTCACCGAAAGCCGGCGGGCCCAGGAGGCTCTGCAAAAAAGCGAGGAGCTCTACCGCACCATTTTCGAGCATACGGCCACAGCCAACGCCATCATCGCCGAGGACGGCACCGTCGTGCTGGTCAATTCCAATTTCGAAAAACTCACGGGATATCCGCGCCGCGACGTGGAACATAAAATGCCCTGGACGGCGTTTATCTTCGAAGACGATCTGGCGCAGATGCGGCAGCGGCATCACCGGCGGAAAAGCGATCCCTTGGGCGTGCCGGACCGCTATGAGATCCGGGCTCTTGCCCGGTCAGGCGAGGTGAAGTCCTTCTTCATGAGCGTGGCGCTCATTCCCGGCACAAAAAGCACCGTCGCGTCCCTCATCGACATTTCGGACCGCCGGCGCGCGGAGGATGCGCTTTGCCAAAGCGAGGAGCGGTTCCGGGACATGGCCCGTCTGCTGCCGGAAACGGTTTACGAGACGGATGTGAACGGCCGGATCACCTTTATCAACGAAACCGCGCTGACGCGCTTCGGCCTGGACCGGAAGGATTTCGACCGGGGCATCCATTTCTGCGATATCCTGGCGCCGGAAGATCATGACCGGGCGAAGATGAACTTTTTCAAAGTGCTGGCCGGCGAAGACCTCGGCCTCAGCGCCTACACGGCCCGAAAAAAAGACGGCGCCACGTTTCCCGCGCTGGTGCACAGCACCTGCATCGTCACCGACGGCCGGCCGGCCGGAAACCGGGGCTTTCTGGTGGACATTTCCGACAAGAAAAACATGGAAGAGCAGCTCCTGCGTGCCCAGAAAATGGAAGCAGTCGGCACGCTGGCGGGCGGCATCGCCCACGACTTCAACAATCTGCTCATGGGCATTTTGGGCAACGTTTCCCTGCTGCTGGACCGGATGGAGGAGGATCATCCGTTTTACGAACGGCTCAAGAGCATGGAAGCCTATGTCCAGAAGGGCTCCGATTTGACCCGTCAGCTTTTGGGCTTTGCCCGCGGCGGCAAGTACGAGCTCCGGGCGACCAACCTGGGCAAGTTCGTCGTCCGCAGTTCGGAGCTGTTCGGCAGAACGCGGAGGGAAATCCGCATCCGCCATTCGATTGAAGAAGGCCTGGCGTATGTTGACGTGGACCGGGGCCAGATGGATCAGGTGCTGCTGAATCTGTTTGTGAACGCCTGGCAGGCCATGCCCGGCGGCGGCGAACTGTCGATTGCCGTGGCCAACACCGTCATCGGACGAAGAGAGGCCGAAGTTCTGGGCGTTGCGCCGGGCAAGTACGTCCGCTTGACGGTGAGCGATACGGGCGTCGGCATGGACAAAGAGGTTCAGGCGCGCATTTTCGAGCCCTTCTTTTCCACCCGGGAGCGGGGCCGCGGCACGGGGCTGGGGCTCGCGTCGGTTTACGGCATCGTCAAGAATCACAGCGGCGCCGTCACGGTGAAAAGCGAAAAGGGCGACGGAACGTCTTTCGACATTTATCTTCCCGCGTCGGCGAAAAAAGCGGAAGAGGAAACGCCGCGGGCAACGACGCTCCACCGCGGCTGCGAGAAGATTCTGGTCATCGACGACGAGGAAATGATTTTGAGCGTCGGGGCGCAAATGCTCCGGAGGCTGGGCTATACGGTGGAGACGGCCCTGGGCGGGCGCAGCGGCATCCGGATTTTCCAAGCGCAGGGAGGCGCCTTCGACCTGGTGGTTCTGGACATGATCATGCCGGATCTGGGCGGCAGCGAAACCTTCGCGGAGATCGCGCGCCTGAAGCCTTCCGTCAAGGTGCTCCTGTCGAGCGGATACAGTCTCAACGGACAGGCCCGCGACCTCCTGGAGAGGGGCTGCCGCGGTTTTATTCAAAAGCCCTTCACGCTTGCGGAGCTTTCCGGGGCGGTCCGCGATGTTCTGGAAAGAAACGGCGGAAAATAACGAAAGACGGCGCCCGGCGCGGGCCTCCGGCATTGGGCCGGATCGAGGGCAGCGTCTGCGGGCCTAGTTTTGGGTTGACAGAAACGGTCTTCCCTCTTATAAATTCCGTCCGGGAAAATCAAACCGGACCGGTTTATTTCTTCCAGCAAAAGCTTCAGGACGGCAGACGGCGGTTGGGGCGGACGTCAGATGATGGTCAGGATGTAAATGAGATACGATTCTTTTTCCCGCAATGACGATCTTTTCCGGCGGCGGACCGCATGGGTCCGGCCGGCTGTCGCCTTTGGCCTGGTCTTCTGGGTCGCCTTTCTTTTGGCCTGGCCGGCGCTTTGCCAAAGCGCACCGCAGGCCCCCCGGGATGCCGCCCAGGTCCGGAAAATGACGCTGGCGGACGCGGTGGCGATTGCGCTCGCCAACAACGTCACGCTGCAGAGCGCTTTTTTGGACCGCCAACTGCAGCGCATCGATCTGCAGCTGGCGGAGCGGCGCAATTATCTGCCGACCGATCCGACCGTCACGCTCGGCGTCAACCGCCAGTCCTCCTACACAATGCCCGGCCCCGGCGTCAGTTCGACGCGGACGGAGAGCTTGAATTATACGGGCGACTTTTCCGCCACGCTGGCCATTCCCACCGGCGGCAGCCTGACCTTTGCCTGGAACAACACGGGCAACCGGCCCGACCTGGGCCGCGACTACAGCTACTCGTCGAGCTGGACCGCCGTGTTTTCGCAGCCGCTGCTCAAGGGCGGAGGGCTCACCAACGCGGCTTACAATGTCCGCATTGCCCGCATCACGGAGGAGACGAATCTCCTGACTCTCCGGGACACGATCGCGTCCACCATCCGAACCGCCATTACAGGTTTCCGGAATTACAAAACCGCCGAGCGCCAGCTCGTCATCGCCGAAATGGGGCTGGTCCGCGCCCGGACGCTTTTTGCCTACAACAAGGATATGATCGAAGCCGGCCGCCTGGCCGGCACGGAAATCGTTCAGGCGCAGGCGGACATCGCCGCTCAGGAAACGCAGGTCATCGACGCCAAAAACAACCTGGACAACGCAAGGCTTTCGCTCATCCAGGTTCTGAATATCGACAAGAGCACCTTTTTTGAAGCGGCGGATGAAGCCGAGCAGCCGGTGGCCGTTCCCCCTCTGAAAGAGGCGCTGGGGCTGGCCTTTCAATACCGGACGGATTACCTGCGGGCCGTTAAAAGTCTGGAAGCCACCAAACTCACGCTGACGCGGGCCAGGCGCAACCGCCTGTGGAGCCTGGATCTGACCGCGGCCACGGCGGACAGCTACGCCGCGAGCACGTTCGACACGTACGACGCGGCCTTCCGGCGGGCGTTCAACAGCGGCGCGGAGCGCGACTGGTATGCCGGCCTGGAGCTGAAAATTCCGCTGGTGTACATGACGTCGGACATGCGGTCGTATTACGGCGCCAAAAACGATCTGGAAAAAGCCGGCCTGGCGTTTGAAAAGCTGAAGCTCGACATTGAAATCGAGGTGCAAAACGCCCTGCGCAACGTCGATTCGAATTACCGCTCGCTCAAGAGCGCGCAGCTGGCGCGGCAGCTGGCCGAAAAGAAACTGCAAATCGAGCAGGAAAAGCTGGGCGCGGGCCGGACGACGAACTTTCAGTTCGTCAGTTTTCAGCGGGATTTGCAGTCCGCCCAGCTCAGCGAACTCGCGGCCGCCACCAGTTATCTGAATGCCCTGACCGCCCTGGACGCCGTTTTGGGCACAACGCTCGCGACCTGGAAAATCGACATCGGCAGGGAAGACGACCGGATCCGCCGCACGGCGGGCCCGGACGATTCCCCGGCCGGAAACCCGTAAAGAGGACCTATGGCTAACGACATTATTTTCCGCAACATCCTGGAAAGCATGGGCGACGGCGTCATGACCATCGGCCTGGACGGAAAGATCCTGACGATCAACGCGGCGGCGGAGGAGATCCTCGGCCTCGACCACGCGGAGGTCCTGGAGAAGCCTTTCGGCGAAATTTTTCTCGTCCGCGCGGAAAACGATCCGTTCAACCAGACGATTCTCAACGCCATTTACGACGCGGATACGACGCACAACAAGATCGTTCCCTGGTACCGGGGCGAAGATGTTTTGAGCCTTGAAGTGACCACGTCCTTTCTTTCAACCCGGGAAAACGGCGCGAAGAAAAACGTGGCGGTGGTCGTCGTCTTTACGGACCGGACCCAGGTGGAGCGGCTCCAGGCCTCCGAAGCGCGGCTAACCGGGGAGCTCAAAGCCAAGCACGCCGAACTGCAGAAATCCTACCTGGAGATGGAGGAGACCAACGAAACTCTCCAGGCGGCTCTGCGCAAGGTCCAGATCATCCGCGTTGTCGCCACGGTGTTCGTCATCCTTTTATTCCTGTCCATCGGCGTCTTCACCTGGCGGCAGACTCACCTGTCGGGGGAGGGGCCGGCGGCGGCCGAAAAAGGAGACGAGGCGGTGGCGACGATTACGGTCGCCCCCCGCCCCCTCACGGACAGCATCGCGCTCAAGGGAATCCTGAAGCCGATCCAGGTGGTGAACATCACGAGCCCGTTTAGCGGCCAGATCCGGGAGAAGCTCTTCGATTACGGCCAGACGGTCGCCAAGGGGCAGATTTTGCTGCGGCTGGACCGGAGCGAGACGGAAGTCAAGTACCGGGATGCGAAAACCGCCTACATCGAGGCGATGGAGAAGGTCCGGGAACTGGACAACTGGTCGAACAGCAACGAGATGGCCAAGGCCGAGCAAAGTGTGACCCGCTCCAAGCTCACGCTCGACGGCTACGCGAAAACGCTTCAGGAGACGGAGCGTCTGTTTAAAAAGGAAATCGTTCCGGCGACCGAGTACGCGAGCGCCAGGCAGCAGTTCACCACCGCCCAGATGGATTACGAGGCTTCTGTGCGGGAGCTGCAAGTCGTCCGGGAAAAGGCGCAGGGGCAAAACCGGCATATCGCCCTGCTCAAACTGCAAAACGCCCGCCAGAAGCTCCTGGACCTGGAGGACCAGCTGCGCCGCGCCGACATCGCCGCGCCTGTTTCCGGAACGGTTTTGCTGCCCGACCTGGCGGGGGACAGGGACCAGAAAGGCAAGAGCGTCGAGCGGGGCGTCACCTTCTCCCAGGGCGAGATCCTGCTCGCCATCGGCAACACCGAAGGGCTGTCGATGACGGCGAGCGTCGACGAGCTGGAGGTGCTGAAAATCCACAAGGACCAGGAGGTCCGCATCACGGTGGATGCGTTCGGCGAAACGATTTCCGGCAAGGTCGGCCATATATCGTCCCAGGCGGTCAAAAGCACGGAAGGCAAGAAGACGGCCAGCTTCGAAGTCTCCGTCGTGATGGACAGCGTGCCCCAGTCCCTGAAAGACAAACTGCGCCTGGGCATGTCGGCGAATATGGAGATTATGCTCCTCAACAAGCCCGACGCGCTCCTGGTGCCGATCGCCGCGGTGCGCCTCGAAGGCCAGGACCGGTTCGTGACGGTGCGCGCCCACGGCAGCGCGCTTACGAAAGTGAAGGTGGAAACGGGCATCACCACGCTCGATGCCGTGGAAATCACAAGCGGCCTCAAACCCGGCGATGTGGTGGTGTACTGAATGAACGAACAGATGCTGGACATCGTGGACATCCGCAAGTCCTACCGCGTCGGTCCCACAGAAGTGAACGTTCTCAAGGGGATCAACCTCGCGGTGGCCCGGGGCGAACTGCTGGCCATCATCGGACCGTCGGGCAGCGGAAAATCCACGCTGATGCACATGCTGGGGCTTCTGGAAAAACCCGACAGCGGCCTGTATTCCATCGACGGCACGCGCGTGACGTACGACGACGACCGCGCCCTCTCGGCGCTGCGCAACCGGAAGATCGGCTTCGTCTTCCAGCAGTACCACCTGCTGCCCAAGCTCACGGCGCTGGAAAACGTGGGCGTGCCGCTCACCTACCGCGGCATGGCCGCCGACGAAATCCGGAAGCGGAGCCGGACGTATCTGGCCAAGGTGGACATCGAATACCGCGCCGATCATCGGCCCAATGAAATGTCCGGCGGGCAGCAGCAGCGCGTCGCGATTGCCCGGGCGCTGGTCGGCCAGCCGGCGATCATCCTCGCGGACGAGCCGACGGGCGCGCTCGACCAGAAAACCGGCGAAGAGATCATGGAGCTTTTTCGGCGCCTCAACCGCGAGGACGGCATCACCATCGTCATCATTACCCACAATCCGGCGCTTGCGTGTCAGTGCGGGCGGGCGGTGAAAATTATCGACGGGATGATTTATTCGGCATGAATCTGTTGCGCGTCAATTTCAACGAGGCGTTTCGCAGCCTCTGGGGGGCCAGGCAGCGCAGCCTGCTGGCGCTGATCGGCATCGTTATCGGCATCGGATCGGTGATCGCCATGGTGTCCATCGGAACGATCGTCCAGCAGGAGTCGATCCGGCAGTTCAAGGACATGGGCGTCGATATCGTGACCATCCGCCGGGGCTTCAGCGAAAGCACGGCGGCTCCGTTCCGCGCGGACGTCATTGCCCGGCTTCCGCAGGAAAAGCCCCTGATTTCGGAAGTTGCGCCTTACGTCAACAGCGGCGGCGACTATTACCGCGGACGGGCCAAGATCACTCTGGAGCAGATGGGCGTCACCGCCGCATTCTTTTCCATCAATAAACTGGCCGCCGCACAGGGAAGACTGCTGTCCGATCTCGACGCCAATCGCTACTGCTGCGTCGTCGGCGCCGAACTGGCCGGTTTCCTCCGGCAAAACGGCATGCCCGAGCCGGTGGGCGGAAGGATCACGGTCAACGACCGCGCCTACACCATCGTGGGCGTGCTCGCCCCGTCCGCTGAGGGAGGGCTGCGTCCCTTCGGCATCAACCGCGGCATGCTCGCGCCTCTGGCCACGGCCCAGCGGTCGTTTCCGAACGCGGACATCAACACGATTCTGGCCCGGGTGGCGCCCAATACGCCAATCGAGCGGCTCAAGGCGGAGGTTTCCGACTATTTTGCGAAAAAGTCCCGCGGCGCCCAGGTGGAAATCACTTCGGCGGAGGAACTCATCGAACGGATGAAAAAGCAGATGCAGATGTTTTCCCTGCTCCTGGGCGCAATCGGCAGCATCGCGCTCATCGTGGGCGGCATCGGCGTCATGAACGTCATGCTCATCTCCGTGACCGAACGCCGCAGTGAAATCGGACTGAGGCGCGCGCTGGGCGCCCAGCGCGGCGACATCCAGAGCCAGTTCCTCATTGAATCCGTGATCCTCTGCCTGGTGGGCGGCCTGATCGGCATCGTTTTAGGCACCGGCGTCGCCTTCGGATTTGCCCGCCTGTCCCAGTGGCAGTTCGTCATGTCCTATACGTCCGTGATGCTGGGATTCGGCGTGTCCACGCTGGTCGGCGTTTTCTGCGGTTTTTATCCGGCCCGCACGGCGTCGCGTCTGGATCCGATCAAGGCGCTGCGGTCGTAAAAAGGCAGACGGCGCGGGACAGCTGTTTCGCTGCGAAGTCTATAGCGACAGCGGAGGCCTGATTTGGAGCGGACCGTTCAAGGACGGAAAAAACTGACGCCGGCCTTTTCCTTTCCGCTGGCCGTCTGGGCGTGCTTCGTTGCGCCGGGCAGGCCTTTTGACTTTACGGGATTGCCGTCTAGTCGAACAGACGGCGGAAAAATCCGCCCGCTTCACGCATCCTTTCGCGGATGGCGTCCATCACGGGAGAAACGGGATGCGCCGGGCAGGTCTCGGTCGGAGCCGTTCCGAGCAGGTAGGCTTCCGAAAAGGTTTTCGGGCACGCCGGCGTCGCCAGATAGCCGGTGTCGGGATCGATGAGGGCCTTTTCAATGCCTTCCGGCACTTTCGGCAAAGCAGGTCCGGCGTGCGGATAGAGGGCCCGCAGGAACCGCGCGCTGATGCGCAGCGCGCCGGCCGCGCCGGTGAGTCCGGTGTCCGCGCCGGCGTCGTATCCGACCCAGACGGCGCAGACGATGTCGGGCGTGTAGCAGACGAACCACGAATCGCGGTTGCCGTTGGTGGTTCCGGTCTTGCCTGCCACGGGAAAGGAAATGCCCAGCGCCCGGGCTTCGCTGGCCGTGCCGCGCTCCAGCACGCCTTGAAGCGCATAGCCTGCCAGATAGGCCACCCGCGGATCAAAGACCTTTTGTCGTTTGGGCGAGCGGGCAATCAGGGAGTCGCCTTCGGCCGTGGTGACCGAAAACAGGGAAAACGGCTCGCAGCGGATGCCACCCGAAGCCAGAGTGGCGTAAGCATAGGCGAGCTCCAGCGGCGTCACTTCAAAGCTTCCCAGCGCAAGCGATCCGACCGGTTTGAGCGGGCTTTTGATGCCCGCCTGCCGCGCCGCGTCCAGCACGTTTTCAAATCCGATGTCATAGGCCAGACGCACGGTGGCGGTATTGACGGAGTCCTCGAAGACCTTCCGGAGCGTCAGCTCGCCGTAAATCTTGTCCTCGTAATTCGAGGGCGTCCAGGGGCCTTCCGGCGTGTCCAGCGTGATAGGTTCGCCCGACACCAGGCTCGAAAGCGTGAGCGGCGATTTTCCGGCAAGCGACGAAGACAGGACCGCCGTGAGCACGAACGGCTTGAAGGCGCTGCCCGGCTGGCGCCGGGCGTCCAGGGCCCGGTTGAAGCGGGTCTGGGCGTAATTGCGTCCGCCGACCAGGGCAACGAGCTCTCCCGTCCGGGGATCCACCGCGACGAGCGCGGCCTGCAGCGGTTCGCGGGTGCGGCGGGCCTTCGTTTCGATGGCTTCCAGTCCCCGGGTGACCGCCTCTTCGGCCGCGTGCTGAATGACGGGATCGAGCGTCGTGTAGTAGCGGTACCCCCCGTGGTAGAGCCGTTCGGTTCCCAGCTCGTCTTTGGTGATCCGCTGAATGTAGTCGATGAAGTACGAGGAGAGGTGGACGGGCGCCTCGCCCGAACGCAGCCTCACCGGCGCCGCGGACGCCTGCGCAAACGCTTCTTCCGAAATCATGTCCAGATCTCTCATCCGGCCCAGGACGCGGTTGCGGCGGGCCCTGGCTGCGTTTGTGTTGCGAAACAGGAGATAGCGATTCGGCGCCTGGATGATGCCGGCCAAAAGCGCCGCCTCGGGCAGCGTCAGATCGGCCGCGCGTTTGGAGAAATAGGCGTCCGCTGCGTCCTCGACGCCGTAAATGCGTTCGACGCCCGTCTGTCCCAGGTAAATTTTGTTGAGGTACATCTCCAGAATCTGCTTTTTGGAGTAGCGCAGCTCCAGCGCCAGCGCGAGCTCCGCTTCGTTGAGCTTGCGCGCGACGGTTTTTCGCGGCGAGAGAAAGAAGTTTTTGGCCACCTGCTGCGTGATGGTGGAGCCGCCCTGCGCAAAGCGGCCTTCCCGGAGATTGACTCCCAGCGCGCGGCCGACGGCGAAGACATCGATGCCCGGATGGGAATAAAAGCGCTTGTCCTCGCAGGCGATGACCGCGTTTTGCAGGTGCGGAGAGACGGTTTCGAGCGTCACCTGGTGGCGGGACTCGAGCTTCGGATTGAGCAGGCGGCCGATTTCCTCCGCTTCCAGACGCACGGACTCCTGCGCCTTGCCGTCGACGGCGCAGGAGACTACCCGGCTGTCCACAAGGGCGATTTCCACCGGGGCCGTCTTTTCTTTACCGTTCCGATGCCGCGGAACAATTCGGATATGTCCCTTGTCGCGCGTGTAAGTTCCGGGCGCGGTCGGTTTTCCGGAAACGCGGCGGTAAGTCAGGCGGTTCAGGCGGTCGCCCAGGCGCAGATTGTCCGGGGAATCGCCCGGGCGGATCTCCAGCGGCCGTCCGTAGAAAATCGTCGGCCGGCTGCCGTCGCTGCCGGCGATGCCCCGGCCCACCTCGACATAGCGAAAGCCCAGGCGCAAGCCTAAGACGGCGGCGCACAGGAGGGCCAGACAAAGAAAGAAAAATAAAAAAGGATGACGGCGAATCAACCGGGCCTCCCCGACGTTTTGCCGGCGCCGCGCCGCCGGCCGTCAAGACGTGCTTTTTTAATCATGGACGGAAGTTAAACACAAAGGAGCCGGATCCGGCAAGAATTTTTCGCGCGGCCGCGTCGCATTACCGTTTCAGGTCCCGGATGTAGTTCAAAAGAAGGTCGACCGTCCTGTCCACGCCCGCTTTGCCGGTGGAGAGGCTGATATCGTAGCGCCGGACGTCGGTCCATTCCCGGCCGGTGGCCGCGCGGTGGTAAAGCGTTCTTTCCCGGTCGCTCTGGACGATCATTTTTTCGGCCGCCTCGGCAGAGACGCCGTAGAGCTTTTCGAGACGGGCGCGGCGAAAGGCGGCGTCGGCGTGCAGAAAAACGCTGACATGGTTGGGATGATCGCGCAGAATATAATCGCTGCAGCGGCCGATGATGACCGCCTCCCGCTCGCCGGCGATGCGTAAAATGATGTCGCTTTCGGCCTGAAACAGCTCCCGGTCGGAGGGGGGCAGAATGCGCGGCGGCACGTAGGCGTCCGGCGTGACGGCGTAAGACCGGATGAACGACTGCCAGAAGGAGAGCTTTTTTTCCTCGCGGGATTTCAAATCCTCCTCGAGCACGGAAAAGCGTTTGGCCGCCTCGTCGATGATTTCCCGGTCGGCGTAAAAGATGTTCAGGCGCCGGGCGAGCTGCTGTCCCACATAGGCGCCTCCGCAGCCCAGCTGGCGGCTGATGGTTACGATAAACGGCGAGGAATCTTTCATGCGTTTGGGCCTCCTGAAATATTCTTGTTATTTTCCGGCGCGGCCGACCGTTCGGCCCCGGCCTTTTTTCCGTAAAGGATGTAATAAAGCGGAATCGCGGCCAGGATGACTCCGGCCATGATGCCGTACAGGCCGCGGTATCCCGTGTAAGGGATGAGGAGACCCTGCAGGTAGGGTCCGGCGCCGAAGCCCAGGTCCACAAAAATGAAAAAAGTGGATGTCGCCAGGCCCAGGCGATGGGGCGCGACGCCGCGGATGGCAATCGCCTGCGCCGAGGAAATGAAGTTGCCGTATCCCAGAGCGATCATCACCCCCGCGGCGAGCAGGACGGCGGGATGGGCGGCCCGGCTGAAGAGCAGCATGCCGGCGGCGAAAACGATCAGGCAGGGATAGACGACGAAGTTGGCGCCCCGGACGTCATAGAGGCGTCCGCTGAAGGGCCGGGAAATCAGAACCGTCACGGCATAGACCAGAAAGTAAAAGCCGGCGGCTTTCTCGAGATGGATTTCCTTTGCGTACAGGGAAATGAAGGTCAAAAGGCCGCTGTAGCTGAAGCCGATAACCAGAATGATGATCGAAATCGGAACGGACTTGAATTCCAGGAAACCCGCAAGACGAGAGCCGGCGCCCGTCTCGGTCGTTTCCGTCTCGGCCGGCATGTCGGCTTGCCGGCCGATGAAGAAGGACAGGACGAAGCTGCACGCCGCCAGGACCGACGTCACCAGAAAAATCAGCCGGGGATGCGCCTCGGAAATCAAAAGGACGCCGAGAAAAGGCCCCAGGGCCACGGCCAGGATGGCGCCGATGCTGTAGTAGCCGATGCCTTCGCCGCGCCGGCCGGCGGGAATGATCTGGGCGACGATGGTTCCCGCCGCAGTGCTGGCCGCGCCGAAGACCATACCGTGAATCAGACGGATGACGATGAGCGTCGCGAGGTCGAACGCGGCGAAATACAGGGCCGACGTGACGATGAAAATGCCGGTGCTGGCCGAAAGGACCCGCCGGCTTCCCGCTTTTTCCAGAAAACGGCCGGTGGCCAGCCGGCCCAGCAAAGCGCCGATGATGAAGATGCCCGCCACGAGCCCCGCCGTGTCGGGAGCCGCGCCGAAGTGCAGGACGGCGTAGGAGGCGATCGTGACCATGAGCAGGAAATGCGTCAAAAACACCAGAAAGTTGATGACGGTTGCCGTGACAAACGCTCCGGTCCACAGTTTTTCCTGGGTCATGATCGTTTCCTTCGCTGTCCGGTGAAGGTAAATAAGACAATTTTCATGGGCGGACTTTAGGATTTTCCCGGAGGTCTGTCAATACCTTCAGAAAACGGAATATCGTCTTTGCAATA
>DBPV01000017.1 GCA_002304995.1 Syntrophaceae bacterium UBA1411 | reverse complement strand
AAACCGGCTGTTCGGCACCAAAAATCCCGCATCCGGCCAGTATGAATGGGTCACCTTCCGGCAGGTGGCCGATCGGGTCGACCATCTCCGGGCGGCCCTGAAGAAACTGGGTTTGAACAAAGGAGAGAAGGTCGGCGTGATCCTCCACAACTGCACGGAATGGTTTATTTGCGAGCAGGCGGTCCACGGTCTGGGCGGCGTGCTGGTTCCCATGTACCTGCAGGAACTGCCGAAAGTGATCGAATACATCGTCCGGGACGCCGAGGTGAAATTCCTTTTTGTCGCGCACGCCGCCGTTTATGAAAAAATCAAAGATTTTAAAAATACGATTCCGACCTTGAAAGAAATCTTCCTCGTTTTCGGCGAGGGCGAAAATTCGCTTCCGGCCCTCGAGGGCATGGGCGCCAGGAATCCCGCGCCCTCTCTCAAGCCCCACTGGTCGGATCTGGCCAACATCGTCTATACCTCCGGAACGACCGGCGACCCGAAAGGCGTGATGCTCTCCCACGGCAGCCTGACGCTGTGCGCCCGCTCCGGTGTGGACGGATTCAGCCTCGATGAAACCATGCACGTGGTGGCCATTTTGCCCTGGGCGCATGTTTTCGGTTTGTCCGCCGATCTCCACGATTACATCCACTGCGGCGGCGGCGTCGCCTTTGCCGAATCCGTCGACAAACTCATCCAGAATTTCCAGGAAGTCAAGCCCACGGGGCTTTCCGTCGTTCCCCGCATCGTCAACAAGGTTTATGATACGATCATGCAGGGCGTCGCGGCCGATCCGGTCAAAAAGCAGTTTTTTGACGCGGCCGTGGCCGAAGCGGTCAAAAACCGCGACCTTCCCGAGAAAACAAAAGAATTTCAAGATTACGACGCGCTGGTCTTTTCGCAGGTCCGCAATGTCTTCGGCGGCAACTTGAAATTCTTCGTCACCGGCAGCGCGCTCATCAAACCGGAAATCGCGCTGTTCTTCAAGGATATCGGACAGCCGACCTTCGACGGCTACGGACTCACCGAAACGGGCCCCACCGTCAGCATGAATTCGCCCAAGTACGGCAACAAGTACGGAACGGTCGGCACCGTCGATAAAAACATGCGCGTGGTGATCGATAAGTCCCGCGTCGGGGAGGACAGTCTGGACGGAGAAATCATCGTTTACGGTCCGCACGTGATGATGGGCTACCACAACAAGCCCCAGCAGACGGCGGAAGTGATGATGCCGGACAAATGGAACGGCTTTTCCGGCATCCGCACGGGCGACCGCGGCTGGCTGGACGAAGAAGGCTTCCTCCACATCACCGGACGCTTCAAGGATGAATACAAACTGGCCAACGGCAAGTATGTCCATCCGGAAGGCATCGAAAACGAAGCCAAACTGCTGCGCTGGATTTTGAACATCATGCTCTACGGCGACGGCAAGGATTACAACGTCGCCGCCGTGGTGCCCGACTTTGCCGCGCTGGAGGCCGATGCGAAAATCAAACCGCTCCTCAAAGACACGCTCGAAGAATCCCTCCAGGACAAAGCCCTGACGGATTATCTGTCGAAAGAAATCATCACGCATCTGCGCAAGACCTACGGGGGCTATGAAGTGCCGCAGAAATTCCTGTTCCTCGCGGAGGATTTCACGGTGGCCAACGGCATGCTCACGCAGACGATGAAGCTGAAACGGCCGCTCGTTATGAAGAAATACGCCGAGCAGCTTCTGGCGCTTTACCAGGACTAAAAAACCGGATACTTTCCGTCCGCAATCGTGCCGCCGGCGAAGACCGGCGGCACGGCGCTTCGGGGAAAAGAAACGCAACAGCGGGTGGTTCCTCTTTTTGTTCCCCCTTTCTGAAGAGGGCCGGGGTGGAAGCGGGCTTTAAAATCCTTCCCGGCCCACTTCTCAGATTCATTCACCGTTTTTCAACAGGACCTGCTTTCGTCATTTCCGCGCAGGCGGAAATCCGGCCTTCTTGAACCGGCCCCGCCCTGTGCCGGCGCGACGGTTATGCTGCATGCGGAATTCCGGAAACACCGCCCGGCAAAAAATCCATGGCATGATCGGCGCAAAGGGTGTAATAAAGTCCGTGCTGCATCAATGCGGCAAAAATCCCATCTTCCTTTGCGCCCCGCCGCGCCTGCGTGCGGGAGAATATCCATAGGGAAGAAATTTTCAAGCCAAAGCCATGGAGGAACACCGATGACGGATATGACATTGTGCAAAAAGCTGGCGGAAGCTGTCGGGGCGGGAGATTCGCCTCTGGTCCCCAAAATTTTCGACGCGCTGGTCAACGACGACGAGGCGAAAGTGATGCTGCTTGCCTCCCCGCCCGCCACCGCGGAAGACCTCGCGCAGAAGTCCGGATTGCCGGTCGAGGCCGTCCGGACGATGATGGATTCCCTGTTTTCCCGGGGGCTGATCTTCAAGGCGACCAAGGGCGGCGAAAAGAAATTCTACCGGGTCAAATCCATTCCGCAGATGCACGACTCCACCAGCCTCACGCCGGGCATCTCCCGGCAGGTCCTGGATCTGTGGAAAGAATACATGGCCGTGGAGTGGCCGGCGTACGGCGGAAAGATCATGGAAATCCTGCCCGGCTCCATCATGCGGGTGGTGCCCGTCAACGAAAGCGTCGAGACGCAGTCCCGCGTCCTGGCCTACGAAGACGTTGAAAAGATCGTCCAGGACGCCAAAGTGCTTTCCGTGACCAACTGCTCCTGCCGCGTCATTTCCGGAAACTGCGACAAGCCGCTGGAAGTCTGCATGCAGGTGGACCGCGCCGCCGAATACAATATCGAGCGCGGCACGGGCCGGGCGCTTTCCAAAAGCGAAGCCGTTGCGCTTTTGAAAAAATGCCGCGAGGAAGGATTGGTGCATGTCGTGGACAACCGCCAGGTGGTCGGCCACGTCATCTGCAACTGCTGCAAGGACTGCTGCCTCAACTGGGCGGTCATGAAGGGGCCGAAAAAATGGGTCGCCCCCAGCCGCTACGAAGCATTCGTGGACCGGGATCTGTGCAGCGGATGCGAAGCCTGCCTGGACCGGTGCTTCTTCGACGCTCTGTCCCTGGAGGACGAACTCGCCGTCGTCGATCCGGAAAAGTGCCTGGGATGCGGCGTCTGTACGGTGGTCTGCCCCACGGAAGCGTTGAAGCTCAAAGAAACGCGGCCTGCCGACTTCGTTCCGGCATAAGAAGGACGACGGCCGCCGATGCACGAACTGCCCGTCACGGAAAGCATTCTGAAAATCATTCTGGCGCACGCCGAAAAAAACGATGTCCGCCGCGTCGTGACCATCCGCCTCCAGGTCGGCAAACTGAGCGACCTGCAAGACGACTGGATGCAGCGCTACTTCGACTACGTGAGCCGCGGAACGCCCGCCGAAGGCGCCAGGCTGGAAATCGAGCGGACGCCGATCCGCCTGGAATGCGGTGACTGCGGCGAATCCTATACCGTCGCAAGCGCGGGCGAGATCGACGCGCCCTGCCCCGGCTGCGGCGGCTCAAACGCCCGGCTCGTCGCGGGTCGCGAATATTTCATCAAAAACAT
>DBPV01000071.1 GCA_002304995.1 Syntrophaceae bacterium UBA1411 | reverse complement strand
TCCGACGACATCGCCCGGATGCAGGCGCTCCTGGGCGTGAAAAGCCTCGACGAACTGTTTGCCGACATTCCGCGAAAATTCCGTCTGGACGGCCTGCCCGGCGTGCCCGCGCCTCTTTCCGAACAGGAAACCCTTTCCTTCATGCAGGCGCAGGCCGCCAAAAACACCCTGCCGCGCGCCACGCTGACCGGCGCGGGCGCTTACGCGCACTATATTCCGGCGGTGGTGAGCCATCTCGTGGGGCGCGCCGAATTCTACACCGCGTACACGCCTTACCAGGCCGAAATCAGCCAGGGGCTCCTCCAGGCGATTTATGAATACCAGACGATGATCGCGCGTCTCACCGGCACGGAAATCGCCAACGCCTCCCTGTACGACGGCGCCTCGGCGGCGGCCGAAGCGGCCATGCTGTGCGCCAAGATGTCCGACCGCCCGCGGCTGGTTGTCGCGCGGTCGGTCCACCCCCACTACCGCCAGGTTTTGCAGACCTATGCGTGGGCCAACGGCTGTTCCGTCACGGAAGTGCCGTACCGGACCTCCGGGCAGGTGGATCTGCCCGCGCTTGCCGCCTTGCTCGATCAGGATGTCGCGGCCGTGATCGTCCAGAACCCGAATTTCTTCGGCTGCCTCGAAGAGGTCCGGCCGCTCGCGGATGAGGCCCACCGGTGCGGCGCCCTTCTCGTCGCCGCGTTTACCGACGGAACGGGTCTGGGGATCCTCAAGCCGGCCGGGGCCTGCGGCGCCGACTTCGTCGTCGGCGAAGGCCAGAGCTTCGGCAACCCGCTGAACTACGGCGGCCCCTACCTGGGCATTTTCGCGGCGCGCGAAAAGTACCTGCGGCGCATTCCGGGGCGTCTGGCCGGCGCGACGGTCGACAAAAACGGCCGGCGCGGTTTTGTGCTGACGCTGCAGACCCGCGAACAGCACATCCGCCGGGAAAAGGCGACCTCCAACATCTGCTCCAACGAGGCGCTCTGCGCGCTGGCGGCCTGCGTGTACCTGGCGGCGCTGGGCAAAAACCTGGCCAGGCTCGCCAGGCTCAACGTCGACAAGGCGCAGTATCTGAAAAACCGGCTGGCGGATCTTGCCGGCTGGTCGGAGGTCTTTTCCGCCCCCGGATACAACGAATTTACGCTGCGCTGCCCCGACGCGCGGGCGGCCAATGAAAGGCTCGCGGCGGAAGGCATCGTCGGCGGCTACGACCTGCGCGCCGATTATCCGGAGCTGGACGGCGCGCTGGTGCTGTGCGCGACGGAGCTCTTGTCCCGCGAAGACATGGACCGCGTGGCGCAGATTTTAAAACCGTAAGAATTCAGGCCTGAGGAACCGTCATGCAACTGATATTTGAAATAAGCAAATCCGGCCGCACGGCCGCCGATGTTCCGGCGGGCGACGTTCCGGCCGTCTCTCTTGAGGATGTCATCGGCGCGTCGTTTATGCGCGAGGAGCTGGACCTGCCGGAAGTCTCCGAAACCGACCTGGTGCGCCACTACACCAATCTGTCGCGGCGGAACTTCGGCGTGGATCTCGGCTTTTATCCGCTCGGGTCCTGCACCATGAAATACAATCCCAAAATCAACGAAACCGTTGCGGCGCTTCCGGGCTTCACCGGCCTGCACCCGGCCGCGCCGGAGGCTTTTGCCCGGGGCAATCTGGAGCTCCTCTTCGACATGCAGAGGCTCTTGTGCGCCGTTTTCGGCATGGCCGATTTCACGCTGCAGCCCGCGGCCGGCGCACACGGCGAGCTGACCGGCGTCATGATGATCCGGAAATACTTCGAGAAAAAAGGTGAAAAGCGCCGGCGGATTCTGATTCCCGACGCGGCCCACGGCACCAATCCGGCTTCCGGCGCGCTTTGCGGATTCGAAACGGTCACGCTCGGCTCGAACGCCGAAGGCGGCGTCGATCTTCAGCGCCTGGACGCTCTGATGACGGAAGATGTCGCGGCCCTGATGCTCACCAATCCCAACACGCTCGGCCTTTTCGAGCGCAACATCGAAGACGTGGCCCGGATCGTCCACGACCGGGGCGGCCTGCTCTACGGCGACGGCGCCAACGCCAACGCCTTTTTAGGCAAGACGCGCCCCGGCGACCTGGGGTTCGACGTCATCCAGCTTAATTTGCATAAAACCTTTTCCACGCCGCACGGCGGCGGCGGCCCGGGCAGCGGTCCGGTGGGCGTGGGCGAAAAATTGACGGATTTTCTTCCGGTGCCCCGCATCGTTCCCTGCGAGGCGGGACTGCGCTGGTCGTCGAACTTTCCGGATACGATCGGACGGGTCCGCGCCTTTTACGGAAACTTTTCCGTCATCGTCAAAGCCTATAGCTATCTCCGGTCGCTCGGCGCCGCCGGGCTGATCCGCGCCGCGGAAATGGCCGTCCTCAACGCCAACTACATCAAGGAGAAGCTCAAGCCCTATTTCGATCTGCCCTACGACCGCATCTGCATGCATGAATGCGTCTTTTCCGGCAGCCGGCAGGTCGCCCTGAGCGGCGTGCACACCACCGACATCGCCAAGCGTCTGATCGATTTCGGCTACCACCCGCCGACGATTTACTTTCCGCTCATCGTCGCGGAAGCCATCATGATCGAGCCTACGGAAACGGAAAGCAAAGAGACGCTCGACGCCTTTTGCGACGCCATGGCGGCCATTGCCCGGGAGGCGGAGGAAAATCCGCAGCGCGTGAAGGACGCGCCTCTTTCCACGCCGGTCGGCCGCCTGGACGAAGTCCTGGCCGCCCGCAAGCCGGACGTCTGCTGGAGCAAACCCAAAGCGTAGAAAGAATCAAGGCGCGCAAGCGTTTTCGTCAATCGGCCGGTGTTCCCATGGAAAATCAACAAGCCCCGCAGTCCCTGTTGCGCAAACCGCCCTGGCTCAAGGTCCGCCCGCCTTACGCCGACGGCTGCCGCCGGATCCGGCGGACGCTTGGCGACCTGCACCTGCACACGGTCTGCCAGGAGGCGGCCTGTCCCAATCTGGCCGAGTGTTTTGCAAGCGGAACCGCGACGTTTCTGATTCTCGGCCGGGTCTGCACGCGCCATTGCCTCTACTGCAATGTCGCGCACGGCCGTCCGCAGGCGATCGACGCCGGTGAAACCGACCGCCTCGTTGCCGCCGTTTTGCAGATGAAGCTCTGCTACGTCGTCGTCACGTCCGTGACGCGCGACGATCTGCCCGACGGAGGCGCGGGTTTTTTTGCCGACACCATCGCACGGCTGCGCCAGGCCGTTCCCGGCTGCCGCATTGAGGTTTTGATTCCCGACTTCGCCGGCGACGCGTCCGCCCTGGAGACGGTCATCGCGGCGCGGCCGGACGTGATCAATCACAATCTGGAGGCGGCCGAGGCGCTTTTCCCCCGTCTGCGGCCGCAGGGCGACTATCGCCGGTCGCTAAACCTGCTTTCGCGCGTCGCCCTTTCGCCTGTCCCCGCCAAGAGCGGTTTCATGGTGGGATTCGGTGAAACCCGGGAGGATATTTTACGCCTGATCGACGATCTCGCGTCCGTCTCCTGCGCGCGCCTCACCATCGGGCAGTACCAGCAGCCGACGCTTCGGCACTGGCCGGTCGCCCGCTACTGGACGCCCGACGAATTTGCCGAATGGGGGGAAATCGCCCGCGCCCGAGGATTTCAGCACGTCGAAGCCGGCCCCCTGGTGCGCAGCTCCTACCACGCGGCCCAGGCGCAAGCCTCAGCCGGTTAAAAGCCGCCGCCGTTTTTTTAAACAAACGGGGCCTTCTCCGACCGGAGAAAGCCCCGTGATGTTTCCTGGACCGCCGCGCTTATCCTGCGTGTCCGGATGCGCGCCTGCCCCGATCCGGCGACTCCTTACCCCAGCTTTTTCGTCAGCAGCTCCCGGATGATTTTCGGATTGGCCTTGCCGCCGGAGGACTGCATCACCTGACCGATGAGAAAGCCCAGCGCTTTTCCCTGGCCGGCGCGGAAATCGGCCACGGCCGCCGACTGAGCGGCCAGCACCCGGTCGATCATCGCCGCAAGCGCGCCCGCGTCGGACACCTGCCTGAAACCGCGGGCGTTCACGATCGCTTCCGGCGTCTCGTCGCTTTCAAACAGATGCGCGAGAACTTCGCGCGCCGCGTTGGCGTTGATTTCATCTTTGGCCAGCAGGGCAAGGAGCGCCGCCAGGCGCTCCGGCGTCACCCGCGACGCGCCGAGCTCCAGCCTGCGTTCTTTCACGGCCGGAATGAGCTGCGTGGCAAGCCAGTGCATGGCCGTGCGCGGCGCGACGCCTTTTTTGACGAGCGCCTCGAAAAAGCCCGCGACGTCCGGATCGGCGCTCAAAAACGCCGCTTCCTCGCCGGTGAGCCGGTAGTCGTTCACGAAGCGCTCGGCCCGCGCGGCCGGCATCTCCGGCAGGCGCGAGCGCATCTCTTCGATAAAGGCGGGCGACAGTTCAATAACCGGCACCATCGGGTCGGGAACGCACGGGCCTTCGAATTTGCCGCGCATGGGCAGGGTGACTTTCTTGTCCGGATCCCACAGGCGCGTGTGCAGCACGACCGCCTCGCCCGCCTGCACCGCCTGGCTCTGGCGGCTGATTTCATAGGCGATGGCGTCGCCCACATGGCGGACGGAATTCATATTCTTGACTTCCACTTTCGTGTTCATCTGGCTGGTGCCCCGGGGCCGAACGGAAATATTCGCGTCGACGCGCATCGATCCGTTTTCCATGCTGCACTCGGAAGAACCGACGTAGCGCACCTGCGTACGCAGCGCCTTCAGAAACTCCATGGCGTGATGCGGCGTGCGCAAATCCGGCTCCGTCACGATTTCCACCAGCGGGGAGCCGGCGCGGTTGAAGTCCACCAGGCTGATCGGCACGCGGCCTTCCAGCTCGTGCACCAGCTTCGCGACGTCCTCTTCCATGTGAATGTGGTGGATGCGCAGCCTTTTCAGATTGCCGTCTTCGTCGGTAATGTCGATGCCGCCGCCGCGCGACAGAGGCCTGTGGGCCTGCGACAACTGGTAGCCCTTCGGCAGATCCGGATAGTAGTACACCTTCTGGTCGAAGGCGCTTTGCGGCTGGAGCTCGGCGCCCAGCCCCAGGCACAGAAGCGACGCCTTTTCCAGCGCCTCGGCGCTGAACCGGGGAATCGCGCCCGGCAGCCACAGGCAGGTCGGGCAGGTGTTGAGATTGGGATCGTCGCCGGGACGGTTGGGGCAATCGCAAAACATTTTGGTCTTGCAGTTGAGTTCAATGTGGATTTCCAATCCGATGACCGCTTCAAAGTCCATTCCTATTTTCCTTTCTCGCGCACAGACAGCAGAAAATCGCCCAGCGCCAAAAGCGCCGCGTCGCCCAGCCTCGGCCCCACCAGCTGAAAGGGCGCTTCCGCCGCGGAAGCGGGCGGCAGGACCAGCGCCGGCTGGCCCGTGACGTTGGCAAACGCCGTCGCAGCAAACCGCCCGTAGGTTTCGTCGAGCGTCCGCGGACGCTCTTCGGAGGCGCCGCCGGAAACCGGAAGGACGAGAAAATCGACCGCATCCGTCAGCTTCTTCATGTCTGCGACCAGACGCGCGCGGATGCGGCAGGCGTTTTCATAAGCGTCGTAGCGCTGAAACTGAAAATACGCGCCCTGAATCAGAAAGCTTTTCAAAAGTGTGCCGAATGCCGCGCCGCGGGACGCCAGGTACATCTCGTTCCAGTTTCTGGCACCCGGCGCGCGCTCGCCGTAGCGGACGGAGTCGTAGCGCCCCGCCGCGGAAGACGCCTCCACAGAACCGACAATTTTATGAACCGGCAAAAACAACGGCCAGTCGGGAAAGGAGACCTCCCGGACGGCAAAGCCCGCTTTTTGCAGCGCCGCGACGGAGGCGTGAAATTTGCTTTTCTCCGCATCCGGAAGGGCGCTTTGCGCTTCGGCAATGACGCCGATCGTCGTCTTCGACGGCTCCGGTGCCGGCGCGTAAAACTCTCCGGGCTTTTCGTCGGGAAGCGAGAAATCCTTATCGTCGGGACCGGCCAGGGCCCGAAGCAGATGCCGGATCGTCTGGCACGAACCGGCCAAGAGGCCGCAGACTTCCAGCGACGGAATGAGGCCGATGAGGCCGAAGTGCGACACCAGGCCATAGCTGGGCTTGAAGCCGCAGACGCCCGCGCCGCAAGCGGCCAGGCGGCTTTCGCCCATCATGTCGAGCATCAGCTCCGCAGCGGCGATGTTGTGTTTGACGGCTTCGCCCGCGCGGCTTTCGGCGAGGCCGAAGCCGAATTCACTGCCCAGGGTCGAGCCGCAGATAAAAGCGCCGGACTGGACAAGCCGGCTCACAACGGTTGCGTCCTCAAGCGCCGTAAAATTGGCCAGGGCTTTGGAACCCGCGTCGGCGGGCCAGCCGGCCACAGAGACAGTGGGCTGAACGGCGATTTTCAACCCTGCCAGGGGGCCGTCTGCCGGGGCAGTGGCCGAGTTGCGGTAGAAAAAAATGGAATCCATGAAATGACGTCTCCCTTTATTCCAGAATGCTGGCGACTTTGAAGTAATCTCCCTTGACCGCGGGAGCGCTTTTGAGGAACCGGCCGTTTGCGGCGAATTCCGAGCGCTGCTCCTTTGTGCCCGGCCGCATGCGGTTGGACACGGCCGCCACGGTGTAGATCGGCTCTTCCGGCCCCGCCTTTTCTTCAGCCAGACGGGCCAGCGCCGCGGCCCCGGCGAGGATCTCCTCCATTACGGGACGCTCCGCGGCGGAGATGCCGATGCGCGACACCCAGGAGAGGTAATCCATCGGGTCTTCCTTTTCCGCCGTTCCCGGCAGCACTTCTTTGCCGCCCAAATCAAGCAGCCCCAGTTCGGCCAGCTGCTCGCGCTTGACCGTCGAGGGCGCCCCGGTCAGGGGGCAGGCCGCGCTGCGGTTTTTCGGAAACGCGATCACTTCGCGGATCGACGGCGTCTGCAGGATCATTGACACAGTGCGATCCATGCCCAGCGCCAGTCCGCCGTGCGGCGGCGCGCCGAAATCGAACGCCCGCAGAAAGAAGCCGAATCGCTCCCGCGTCTCTTCTTCCGAAAGCCCCAGCGCGGCAAAAATTCTGCGCTGCAGGTCGCGGTTGTTGATGCGGATGCTGCCGCCGCCCAGCTCCTCGCCGTTCATGACCAGATCGTAGGCGCGGGACTTGAGCGAAAGCAGTTCCTCAATGTTTTCCGGATCGAAGTCCTCGCGGTCCGGCGCGGTAAACGGATGGTGGCTCGAGGTGACGCCTCCTTCATCCGTCGGTTCAAAAAGCGGAAACTCCGTGATCCAGACCGGGTAAAAACTGTTTTCGGCAATGAGCCCCAGGCGGCCCGCCAGGTGCAGACGAAGCTGGCCCAGCGCGGAGGTCACCACCGCATAGGAAGGATCGGCGATCAGGATGAGCACGTCTCCGTCGGCAACCGCAAAGCGGCGCTGCAATTCCTCCAGTTCCTTCTCGCTGAAAAACTGGACGATGTTGGATTCGAGCTTTCCGCCTTCGGCGCGCATCCAGGTCATGCCTTTGGCGCCGAACGACGGCGCGATTTCCCGGGCGTATTCGTTTTGCAAAACGTTCTTGCTGAGTTTTTCGGACTGGCCCGAGATGTTGATGCCCTTGATGCAGCCGCCGCGCTGCAGAATCTGGCGGAAGATCGCGTAACGGGTTTCGGCAAAGACATCCGTGACGTCGACAAAGCGCAGCCCAAAGCGCAAATCGGGCCGGTCGGAGCCGGTCGTGTCCATCGCTTCCGCGTAAGTCATCCGCGCAAAGGGCCGCGCCAGTTCGATGCCGCCGATTGCGAACATCCGAACGGTCAGCTCTTCGATCAGTTCGAAGAGGAACTCTTCATCGATGAACGACGCTTCGATATCGAGCTGCGTAAATTCCGGCTGGCGGTTGGGGCGCAGGTCCTCGTCCCGGAAGCAGCGCGCGAGCTGAAAGTACCGCTCCAGGCCGCCGATCATCAAAAGCTGCTTGAACAGCTGCGGCGACTGGGGCAGGGCGTAGAAATTTCCCGGATGGACGCGGCTGGGCACCAGGTAGTCGCGCGCGCCTTCGGGCGTGCTGGCCGTGAGCACCGGCGTTTCGACTTCCACAAAGCCCCGGGAGTCGAGAAATTCGCGGACGCACTGAAAAATGCGGTGGCGCGCCACCAGGTTGTCGCGCATGGCGGGGCGGCGGATATCCAGATACCGGTACTGCAGGCGCAGGTCCTCGGCCACCGTGTCGGATCCGGCCGAAGGAGCGCCCGCCACCATGGCCTTGTCGGAGACGGAAAAGGGCAGGGCGTCGGATTCGGAAAGCACCTCCAGCTCCGTCACGAAGACCTCAATGGATCCCGTTTCGATGTTGGGATTTTCCGTTCCCGCCAGCCGCTGCCGGACGTTGCCTGTGACCGCGATGCAGTATTCGGCGCGCAGGGCCGTCGCCTGCCGGCAGACATCATTGGCGGCGGCGTCCGGACTGAAGACAATCTGTACGATGCCGCTGCGGTCGCGCAGATGAATAAACAGCAGGCCGCCGTGATCCCGGAAGGCGTCCACCCACCCGGCCAGAAGCACACGGCGTCCGATATCCTGCGGCGCCAGCCGGCCGCAAAAAACGCGCTCAGAAAATTGCATGGAGAATCGTCCTTTCTTTTCAAGCCATTGCAGAACAATTTCGTACGGGGCACAAAATTGTGCCGCGAAGCGTATCAAAACTGTTCTGATGTTTCAAGAATTTAAGTTGAAAAGAAAGAACGCCCGGCTTGAGAGCCGGGCGAAGCTGCAAAATGGCGCGGCTACCAGTTGATGCCGCTCTGGTCGGCGTCGTGATGTTTGCCGCTGAGCCAGACATGATCGGGCAGAACGATTTGCGCCCGATAAGCGCACGCGGGGTCTTTTGCGGTGCGCCAGATGACCGTCCGGTAACCGATCTGCAGGGAAACGTACCCCACGATCTCGTCCTTGTCCCGGATCACGTAGTTGTTGAAATACGGAAAGGCTTTCTTTTCCATCAACGGCAGTTCGTCCAGACTTTTAATGATTATTTCGCGCGGATAATCCGAACAGACGGTCGCACTCCCCGTAGAAATCACCAGACCGGCCAGCGACCTTTCCGGCTCGCCTTCAGGATTATAGAGTCTGATGATGTGCGAGTATTTTCCGGGGGGAATGCCCGGCACCGCCTGTTCCCTGATGATATTGGGGCCGGCGCAGCCCAAAAACGAAAAAAGAACCGCGGCCGCCAGTCCACCGCGCAAAGCGTTTCTCAAAATCCGACTCTTCATTTTCAGAACCTCCCGGACGGTCCGGTAAAACCGGTATCTTTCGTCCCATGGTTTATAAAATGAAAACGTTTCGGCTCTTGTCAAGGGCCGGGAAGAACGTCCGTATTGGCTACATCCGTTTCATATCCGGCTGGTTTTCCGGGCGGTGGGTTTTCATATATTCATGCTCCCTTTGGAGATGCCCGAGATACTCGCCGAACGTCCAGGTCCGGGCCGTATCGGTGATGACGGCAAAGATCAGGTCCTGCGGATCGGGCAGAACGGCCTTGAAGCTTCTCAGGACCTGCAGAACCAGCGGACGCTCCTGTGTGTTCACCATGACCACCCGGTTTCCGGAAAGAGCCGGGGCCTGCCCGCCTTTCGTCCTGTCCGCCTGATCGAGCGCTTCCTCCACCGTTGCGGCCAGCATGGCGTCGCTTAGGGCAATCACGTCCAGTTCGTGCATTCCTTCGGTCATCTGACCGAAGGACGCCCTGCCTTTTTCGATATCCCCGCCGGACAGCCCCAGCGTAAAACAAATGATTTTTTCCTTCATGGGCCTTCTCCCTTGCGCCTCCGGCTTCACTCATTCATGCCGGTTGTTCCCGACCAACCCGTTCAACCGTCGCTCTTTTTAACTTTCCGGCTTTCCTTCCAGAAGCGCCGGCCCGACCCCATCATGATGGCAATCGGATGCAGCTCTTCAATGTTTTCGCAGGCAATCTTGATGGCCGAGGCAATCGGCACGGCCAGAAGCGCTCCGACGATGCCCCACAACCAGCCCCAGAACAAAAGAGAAATCAAAATGACCACCGGGCTCAGGTGCAGACGGTCGCCGAGAACTTTCGGCGCAATAAAATTTCCAATCGTCATCTGAATGGCGGTGATGGCGACCAGCGTGACCACCCCCGGCCAGACGGCGGGATAAAACTGAACCAGCGCGAGCAGAATCGGCGGAAGAGAGGCGACAATGGACCCGATCGTGGGAATGAAGTTGAAGAAAAAGGCCAGCGCGCCCCACGTCACGGGAAAATCGACGCCGATGAGGGACAGGGCCAGCCAGATCAGGACGCCCGTCGTCAGGCTGATGATCACCATGACCCAGAGATAGCGGCTGATTTCGGAGGAAATGGAACCGACGATTTTTTTCATCTGCGCCGCCCGCCTTTCGGAAAGCGCGTGGTCCATCTTGTGCTTGACGTACGGTTTTCCTGCCAGCAGAAAAGCCAGAAAAATCATGACCATCACCAGATTGGAGAGAATGGTGAAGAACGATCCCGGCAGGCCGGCCAGCATGTCGTGCACCGTCTCTCTCCAGTTGGAATCGGCCAGCAGATTGTACTGAAAGGGAAACAAAGCGTTCAGTTCTTCGCCGATGTGAAGAAACCTGGCTTCATACTTGGGAAACTCGGTCACAATGGTGACCACCCGGCCATAGAGAAAAAACACGCCCAGGAAAACGACGCCGCACAGGAAAAGCATGACGACCGCAATGGCGATCGGCAGGGGAATCTTCCGCTGCGTCATCGCGTTGACCGCGGGCCCGACCACAAAGGTCAAAAGCCAGGCGATCGCGAGCGGCAAAATCACCGGCTTGGCCAGCTTCAGCACGAATCCGACGGCAATCACAGCCAGGACGGCCAGGAAAAAAAGGATGAGCTTGTCCTTGTTCATATTCATATTGACGTTCATGACGCTGAACTTATCACAAGTCAAAATCGCTGTCATCTTTTCTTCCCGCAGCACGTTTAAAAGTGGCTGACCTTCTGCGCCGCCTGTGGTAAAAATACAGCCGGGCGCCCCGGAGCGATTTTCCCTTCCCGCGGGCGGCAAACGGCAATCGGCGGAGACAAAGCCATGTTTACAGTCTTTCTCGTCAATCACCCCTCGTCCGATCCGGGCGTCTATCTGGAGCTCAAGTACCGCCGCGAGGCTTTTTTGTTCGACCTGGGCGACATGCAGCATCTGCCGCCCCGCCAGATCCGCAAGATCAGGTACATCTTTGTTTCGCACACCCACATGGATCATTTCATCGGTTTCGACCATCTGCTGCGCATCTGCCTGGGACGAAACCAGCACATCTCGCTTTTCGGCCCGCCCGGCTTTCTGGCCAACGTGGAGGGCAAACTGGGCGCCTACACCTGGAACCTGGTCCGCAATTACACCACCGATTTTGCGCTGGCCGTGACGGAAGTGCACGAACACCGCCGCATCACCCGCACCTACTGCTGCCGTAGCGGCTTTGTTCCGGAAAAGGAGGAATCCTCCGCGACCGGTCCGGCAACACTTGTGGAAGGGGAAGCCTTCGTCGTCCGCGCCGCTTTCCTCGACCACAGCATTCCCTGTCTGGCCTTCAGCTTCGAGGAAAAGACCCGTCTGAACATCAAGAAGAATGTCCTTGCGGAAATGGGTCTGCCGACCGGCGCGTGGCTTACCCGCCTCAAGGAGCAGATTCTGAACAACGAACCGGAGGAGACACCCGTGCGCATTTTCTGGAAAAGCGAGGCGGGCCGGCAGGAGGAAACGTTTCTGCCGCTGGGACTGCTGCGGAACCGGGCCGTAAAAATGACAGCCGGGCAGAAGGTGTGTTATATTACCGACGCCGTCTGGAGCCCGCCGAACGCCGCCAGAATGATCGACCTGGCCCGGGGATCGGAGCTGCTGTTTATCGAGGCGCCCTTTCTGCACGAGGACGAGGCAACGGCCGAAAGAAAGCATCACCTGACGGCGCGCCAGGCGGGCCGGCTCGCGGCGCTGGCCCGGGTGAAGCGCTTTTGCCTTTTTCACTTTTCACCCAAGTACAAAGGCCGCGAAGACCTCCTGCAGACCGAGGCGCTCAGCGCCTTTTCCAACCGGGAGCCGGCCGGCGGGCGGTCAGATAATCCATCTTCGGAGGAATTCGTATGACACTTACGGAAACCATTGCGCTTAACACCAAAGGCTTTTGTGACATCATCGACATCACGCCGCACGTTTTGGCCATTCTTTCGCGCGCGCCGATTGCCGAGGGGCTGGTCACGCTCTTTTGCCCCGGCTCCACAGGATCGATCACGACCATCGAATACGAAGCCGGTGCTCTGGAAGACCTGCGGTATGCCCTCGAAAGGATCGCCCCGTCGAACATTCCTTACGCCCATAACGAAAGATGGGGGGACGGCAACGGCTTTTCCCATGTCCGCGCCGCGCTCATGAAGCCGTCCTTATCCGTTCCCCTGACGGGAGGAAAGCTCACGCTGGGAACCTGGCAGCAAATCGTCTTCATCGATTTCGACAATCGCGAACGCGCGCGGAAAATCCTCGTGCAGATTCTGGGCGGGTAATCCTTCTGGAGCAGGCCAAAAAGGAACTGCGCGCCCTTTATGGCAAAGACGCGAAACCTTGAAACAGCCGCGCTCAGCGGACGGTTTCCAAAACGACCTTCATTTCCCGGGGGGAAAGCCGGGCCGGGCTGTTTTTGTTATCGGCCAGCAAAACCGCTTTCGCCATCACCTCGGCGGTCATGCCGAATTGCGAAAGAGGCGGCAGACGGAAAGACCGGGTCCAGCGGCCCAAAACTTCCAGAAAGCGCCGGCAGACGGACAGATCGTCGCCGCCGCCCGAACCGGCAAGGGCGTTGCCGATCGCGGCAAAGCGGCGAATGGCCGGCCCGTTGTTTTCATCGATCACCTTTTTAACCACAAACGTCATCACCGGAAACAGGAGTCGGCCGCAGGCCAGGCCATGCGGCACGGGGCACAGGCCGCCCAGGGGACCCGCCAGGCCGTGGACGGCGCCGAGACCGGCCCGGCTGAGCATGATGCCCGACACCAGCGCCGCATAGGACATTTTCCCGCGCAGCGCGACGGTGTCGCTCTGTCCGAGCGCCAGCGGCGGCAGACTTTCCGCGGCAAAGCAAAGGGCTTTCAGCGCCGGCGCATCGAGGGCGGCATCCGCTTTCGTGGACGTGAAGGATTCGACAAGCTGCGCGACCGCGTCGAGCCCGCAGGCCAGGGTCACAGGCTCAGGCGTGCCGAGCGTGAGTTCCGGATCGACAAGGGCGACATCCGGCAGATACGCGCCGTGGCGGAGCGATTTTTTATAGCCCGCGCTGCGGTCGCACACGACGGCGTTGGTCGTCGCTTCGCTTCCCGTGCCCGCGGTCGTCGGAACCGCGATGAACGGAACTTTCGCGCCGGAAGGCTTTTGGGTTCCGACGCCTTCGAGGTAATCCTTCACGGACCCCTCCTGGACCAGCATGGCCGAAACCGCCTTGCCGCAGTCGATGACGCTGCCGCCGCCGACGGCCGCCACCACGTCGACGGGCGTCCGGCCAAGCTCGGCGGTAATGCCGTCGATGAGGGCCGCCGTCGGTTCGCTCCGGATGGAAAAAACCCGGTACGAAAGCCCGGCCCCGGCAAGCCCGGCGGCAAGCGCCTGCCAGCGACCGGACGCGGCAAGCGATTGCCCGCCGATCAGCACCAGCGCATGACGTCCGTAGGAGCGGGCGATTTCCGGCAGGCGCAAAACCGCGCCGGCGCCGAAAAAAATCTTCGGCAGACCGGACAGATGAAGATCGTTTAGCGTTTCCATACCGACAGATCCGCCGGCGCAAGAACGTGATGGGCGATTCCCCGGCGCGGACCGGCCATCCAGGGTTCAACGGCTTTTCGCCATTGCAGATAATGATCGGTTGTTTTATGCGCGGCGGCCGCCTCCTCCGTTTCGTAGGCTTCGTACAGCGTAAAGGCCGTCGGATCATCCCGGTGCTGCAGGACGTCAAAACGCAGATTGCCTTTTTCCTCACGCGACTGCCGGTGATTTTCCAGCGTCGCCTCGATAAACCGGTCGACGTCTTCCGGTTTAACGACGACAGAGACTACCGTGACAATCATGAACAATCTCCTTTCCCGGCAACGGCCGGCGGGGCCGTCCCGAAAAACTCCGCCATGTCGGAGTCAAACGTTTCCGCGTTGCGGTACAGGATGGCGTTCCAGCCCTTTTGCCTGGCGCGTGCGACGTTGCCCGGAGCATCGTCAATGAACAAAATCCGGCCAGGCTCCGTCTTCAGAAATCCGGCAAGGTCGTCAAACAGGCTTTCATCGCGCTTGCCTTTGCCCAAGTGGTAACTGTTGAAGACATGATCGAACTTCGAAAAAAAATTGTCCCGGGCGTC
>DBPV01000097.1:7433-68554 GCA_002304995.1 Syntrophaceae bacterium UBA1411 | reverse complement strand
TTTACCTCCGCCACGCCGGGAACGACGGCCACCGCGATCTGGTCGACAGGCGGCGTGGAAGCTCCGCCGACCGCGCAAACGCCCGCACACTCCGCGCAAACGATCCTGGCGGGCGTGGCGAAAAACGAGCGTCTGGTCCTGGGAGACGAGGGAGACGCCTCCGGCGCCAGGAGCTGCTTCAATCCCGACACCGCCCCATCCGCCGATGAGTACCTGCTCGACAATGCCCGCAAGCGCCGCAGCGGTCAATGGGTCGTGTAGCCGGCTGAAAACAGCAAAGAGTAAATCGTTGGCCAATCTTATCATCATCGGGGGATTTATGAAAAAGGCAGGAAGGATCATTCAAAAAGTCATCATTTATTCTCTTATCGCACTGATGACGATTGTGCTGATACTGGCCACCATCGAACTGGGATACTATATTTTTAAGTTTGTGCTCGAATCCAATTATGCCGTTATAGACCTCAATCAGCTCATGGAACTCTTCGGCGTCTTCATGCTGGTGCTTATCGGTATCGAGCTGCTGGACACCATCAAGGTTTACCTGAAGGAAAATGTCATGCACGTCGAAGTGGTTGTCCTGGTCGCCATTATCGCTGTTGCGCGGAAGATTGTCGTGATCAAGATTGAAGATATTGACGGTGTGAAAGTTATCGGTTTAGCCTGCATTGTTTTGGCTCTGGCGGCAGCATATTACTTTATAAAGAAATCCGGCATGATGATCTGTTCATCAGACGACCATGAGAAAGACAAGGTCGCGGAGCAAGAAAAATGAGAATAAATGTCCGGACGCAATGAAGATGCGCCGCGATCGATAAGCATTTCCCTAAAAGAGGGAAACTGACTGCACGAAAAATGGTTGCCGGGTATTGGACTGAGAAATACCGACAGGGTAACTTTTTATTTTACCCGTGTACCTCTTTGCACTCCTTACAACTTCGTTTGAAAATAGTGGCCATGATGGAGCAAAACCCAAAAGGCTAAGTGTAAATTGATATTTTGCGGAACGTCACCTTTAGAAACTTACTTTCTTACCCGTGCCCCGCTCTGCAGTCGTCCCTCTCTTCATCCCTTCACTCTCCATTCACCCTCTTTTCTCTACCCGTGTCCCTCTTTTCTCTAAGTTTTTATTCAATGCTTTTCTAACAACCTGAGCTACAGTATTCTTATTTATGCCTTTATTTTTACAATATTTTGAGTTGATCCATTCAGAAAGTTTCTTTGTGCCCTTACTCGAATTGCAAGCCACACAGCAACGCGCAATGTTTTCTTTATTTATAATTCGTGCATCATTGATTATGTGCTCCCACGAGGCTTGAGTTTTTCTTGATTGTGTTGATGAGCCAAACTTAACGCCGCAATATACACAGCATTTATCTCTTTCAATGATGTGCTTCTCAAGCCAATCTGGAATACCCCAATTATTCATGATTTATTTTCTTATAACACGGGCATGAGCCGCGGCTGTAGAACGTCGGCTCCATACCATGGTTATGGCATCTTTCTTAGAATCTCGTCCGTCGATATCACGTTCGCATAAACCCCCGATAGCGCAGCCATAAAAGCGGTATGCACTTGTGATGCCTTTACAGTGACTTCTCTAAACTTCAGAGCCTTTGTTGCGCAAGCGTCGTGGCTAACCGTACACGCGAAGCCAAGATCAAATGCAGCCCGTGTGGTCGCGTCTATACACATGTGGGTCATTGCACCACAGACAATGAGGCTCTCGCTCTTCACATCTCTCAAGGTTTCGAGGAGAGAAGTATCTCGGAAGCTATTGGGATAGTTTTTGATAATGACAACTTCGTGGCTGTGAGGGGCTACCGTTTGATTGATTGCTACTCCTGTCGTATCCCGAAGAAAGAAGGTTGCTCCAGGACGGGTCGAAACATGCTGAACATGAATGACAGGGAGCTTCAGCGCACGAAATTTGTTCAGCATACGTTGCGCGTTCGATGCCGCCTCTTCAATCCCAACAAGGGGCATGTTTCCACCAGGGAAGTAATCGTTCTGCAGATCGACCAATACCAGACAAACATTATCCATTGTATCCCTTATGTGATGGACGGCATCAGCGGCGTCTATTCTTGCGCTTCTCGGCATGCCTTCCTCTTAGCCATTCTTTAGCAATATGTCAAGAATAAGTTTAAATGTTAACAGCGTCCCTAGTTTCGTTATGGTGCGCAATTATATCTTTTCATTTGCTCCTGTGAAAAAGCGGCGTTATTACTGCGCCGCTTTGTAAACGACTTTTTCCTGTTTCAAAACGCTTTCTAAAAAACCGCTTTTATCATTGGCGCGGCGGAGCAAAACAGGTTCAATTCTTTTATTGATGTCGCGAACCATATTAAACAAATCAGCACTGATCTACAAATAATCCACTTTTTTCCGACAGCACAGGAAGATTATGGGTATATGGCGGCTCATTATGATGTTGATGCCAGAATAAGCTTTCAGACATTTCTCTACTGTTTGATGGCAAAGAAACCCGACATATCAATACCGTTTTGCTTCCAGCATGGCTTTGGCGGAAACAAGATCGTGTGGCGAATAATGCGAAGAACGAACAAAGGGCGATATGCTTGGCGCCGGCTGACAACGGTTGGATTTTCCGGAAGGATGCAGCGGTCAAAACGTGTTCAGAAAATTATTGACAAACAAAATCTGATAAGCGAGGGATGATCCGCAACAGCAAACAAAAGGAAGGAACAGGACCATCTCATGTCTCGGGAAAAACATCAATCGGGTCTGAAAACGCTGAGCAGCGTGACCATTCCATCAAAATATAAAGGCCCGCCGGACATCGCCAACGGCGGATACGTTTGCAGCCTCTTCGCCGAATACATCGGCGGCGCGATCGACGTGATGATCAAACGCCCCACGCCGCTGGACCGGGAACTGCACCTTTGCGCGGGCGACGACGGAACGCATTATCTGATGGACGGCGAGCAGATGATCATTTCGGCCATGCCGGGCATCATGGATCTATCGGTGCCGGACGCCCCCGGTTATGAAGAAGCCGTCACGGCTGCGCAAGCCTCCCTGGCCCTGAAACCGACGCCTTATACCCACGTCACCGGACACGGCATTCATCCCATCTGTTTTTGCTGCGGCGCGGATGTGCCGGAAGGCGAAGGTCTGAAGATTCACCCCGGCCGCGTTCCCGGCACCAACATGGTTGCCGCTCCCTGGACGCCGACAGTAGAGCATGGCGACGAGCAGGGCTATGTCCGGCCGGAATTTCTCTGGACGGCCCTGGACTGCCCGGGCGCCTATGCTCTCTGGGAACTGACGGATACGAAGCCCGGCTTTTTAGGACGGTTGATCGGCCGGATCGAAAAGCCCCCGCGCTGCGGCGAGCCGTGCGTCGTCGCCGCCTGGCCCACGGGGAGCGACGGAAGGAAACTGTACACCGGAACGGCCCTCTTCGACGCCAAAGGACAAATCATCGGCCGGTCGCTCGCGACCTGGTTTCTCATGCCGCCGGAAATGCTCCGGCTCCTGGCGTAAAACGAAATGGTCTGAACAAACGATACACAACGTCGTCTTCAATAATCGCGAAGATATCGATGCAGCGGGCGGAAATGCCTTTGCCGACCGGCTATCATAACCGCATGGGCCCAACACACCCTCAGCCGCCGGTCCGCTTGGGCAAAAAGCTTCCCGCACAGTCGGGCATTGAGACCCGCCGCTGCCCGCAGCCTGCAAATCTGAAATATTCCCGGTAATTTTCGGAGGCTTCCCGCGCGGCACAGGAATGCTGTGGTATTTGCCGTGGATTTGCGGTATTGATTTGGCGTATAAAGAAATTTATTTGAGATGTTTTAAGATGATGCCCAGCAAAAGCAAGACACCCCCCCGGCCGATTCGAATTCAGGACAACACTTTCCGCGACGGTCATCAGTCGATTTACGCGACGCGCATGAAAACAGAGGATATGATTCCCATTGCCGAAGAAATGGATCAGTGCGGCTTCTGGGCCATGGAGGTTTGGGGAGGCGCAACCTTCGACGCGATGCACCGCTTTCTCGCCGAAGATCCGTGGATGAGGCCCCGGATTCTGAAGCGCTACGTCAGGAAAACCCCCTTTACCATGCTGCTGCGCGGACAGAACCTGGTCGGCTACCGCCACTACGCGGACGACGTCGTCAAGGCTTTCGTGGACAAGTCCTGCGAAATCGGGATCGACATCTTCCGCTGCTTTGACGCGCTCAACGATTTTCGCAACATCGAAACCTGCGTGGAGCGGATCAAGCAAAACGGCAAGCATGTGGAGGGGACCGTCTGTTACTCGCTCACCCGGAGCCACCTGGGCGGTGAAATCTACACCATCGATTATTATGTCCGCAAAGCGCGGGAACTCGAGCAGATGGGGTCGGACACGATCTGCATCAAGGATATGGCCGGCCTGCTTTCCCCCTATGACGCCTTCGCGCTTTTCACCGCTTTGAAAAAAGCCGTCCGCGTCCCCCTGCATCTGCATACGCATTACACCAGCGGCATGGGCAGCATGACGTACCTCAAAGCCGTGGAAGCCGGCGTGGATATCATCGATACCTGCCTGGCGCCATATGCGCTCCGGACCTCCATGCCCGCCATCGAGCCCATCGTGGCGGCGCTCCAGGGGACACAGAGGGATGCGGGCATCGACCTCCAAAAACTGCTGGCGCTCAGCGAACACCTGGAGAAAATCGCGCCCAAATACAAACATCTCCTCGCGGACCAGCGGCTTTCCATCATCGACAACGGCGTGCTCGCGCATCAGATTCCGGGCGGCATGATTTCCAATCTGGCCAGCCAGCTTAAGGAGATGAAAGCTCTGGACCGGCTGGATGAGATTTATCAAGAAGTGGTGCAGACGCGCAAAGACATGGGCTATCCGCCCCTGGTGACGCCGTCTTCGCAGATCATCGCTTCCCAGGCGGTGCTCAATGTTCTTTTCGGCCGGTATGTCCGGATCTCCAATCAGCTCAAAGACCTCGTCCTGGGCCTGTACGGCAGGACGCCGGCGCCCATCGACAAAGCGCTGGTCCGGAAAATACTGAAAAATTATAAACGGGGCCAGACCCCCATCACCGGACGGCCGGCCGATCACCTCCCGCCGGAAATCGAAGACGCGAAAAAGGCGATGGGCGATCTGGCAAGGACGGATGAAGACCTGCTGGGGTGGATTTTATTTCCGCAGACCATGGAAAAATATCTGAAGGCAAAATACGGGATTGACGATCCGGAAAGCGCACCGACCAATGGCTGAGAGAAAATCCAAGAAGGACAAAATGAAAATGAATGACGGCTGCCACGATCATTTGCTGCGAGGCGTCGAAATCCTCCACGATCCCAGTCTCAATAAGGGGACCGCGTTTACGGCGGCCGAGCGCGACGCGCTGGGCCTGCACGGACTGCTGCCGCCGCGCATTTCGACCCAGGAGCAGCAGATTCAGCACGTCATGTACAACGTGCGCCGCAAACCCAACAATCTGGAAAAGTATCTCTACCTGATCGGATTGCAGGACCGCAACGAGCGGCTGTATTACAAAACGCTGGTGGAAAATCTCGAAGAGCTGAGCCCGATCGTCTACACGCCGACCGTGGGACTGGCCTGCCAGGAATACAGCCACCTTTACCGCCGTCCGCGCGGATTGTTCATTACGCGCTACGACCGGGGCCATATCCGGGAGGTGCTGCAAAACTGGCCGTGCAAAAACGTCCGGGTGATCGTGGTGACCGACGGCGAACGCATTCTGGGGCTGGGTGACCTGGGCACCAACGGCATGGGCATCCCGGTGGGAAAGCTGTCTTTATACACCGCCTGCGCGGGCATCGATCCGGCGGCCTGTCTGCCCGTCATGATCGATGTCGGGACCAACAACAGCGAATTGTGGAGCGATCCCCAGTATGTCGGCCTTCCGGAACCCCGCCTCGACGGCGACGACTACGACTCGCTTCTGGACGAATTCATGGAAGCGGCAAGCGCCGTGTTTCCCAATGTCATGATTCAGCTCGAAGACTTCGGCAATAAAAACGCCTTCCGGCTGCTGGCGCGTTACCGCGACCGGTACTGCATGTTCGACGACGACATTCAGGGGACCGCCGGCGTTACGCTGGGCGGGCTCTATTCCGCGCTCAGGATGATTCAAGGCAAAATCACCGGGCAGAGGATTGTCTTTCTGGGCGCAGGCGAGGCGGCGCTGGGAATCGGAAGTCTTGTGGCCAAGGCAATGATGGCTCAGGGGCTCACTGAAGAAGAAGCCATCGGCCGCTGCTGGTTTGTCGATTCCAGGGGTCTGGTGGTCGCCTGCCGGACGGATCTGGAGGAACACAAGCGCCGTTTTGCGCACGATTTGCCCTTCCACCGGAATCTGCCGGAGGTTGTGGAAGCGATCCGGCCTACGGCCATCATCGGCGCGTCCGGCCAGCCCGCGACGTTTACGCCGGAGATTCTCGCGGCGATGGCGCGGTTAAACGACCGCCCGATTGTCTTTGCCCTTTCCAATCCGACCTCGCAGGCCGAATGCACGGCCGAGGACGCTTACCGCCATACGAACGGGCGCGCCGTCTTCGCCAGCGGCAGTCCGTTTCCGAAAGTCGAACTGGACGGCCGGACATTTATCCCCGGACAGGCCAACAATGTTTACATCTTCCCCGGCGTCGGTTTGGGAGTCATGGCGGCGCAGGCCGCGCGCGTCACGGATGAAATGTTTTCGGCCGCCGCCAAATCTCTGGACGAGCAGGTCTCGAAAGAAGATTTCGAAAAAGGGCGGATTTTCCCCTCGCTTGGCCGCATCCGCGACGTTTCGGCCGCCATTGCGCTGGCCGTGGCCAAAGTAGCCTTCGCCCGGAAACTGACGAAAATGAAGGAACCGGTCAATCTTCCGGGCTACATCAAGGCCCAGATGTACGACCCGGCATATCCGCTATGGTGAATGGTGACTGGTGACTGGTGGATGGTGGATGGTGGATGGTGGATGGACGACCCTTGTTTGTGGCAAGCCCCTTCCCCACACTGTACCGCTCTTACTTCCACTTCCGCGCTCTGCCATTGGCGGATCTGAAGGTCCGCCCTGCATTTCAGCCCGGCTTTCTCCGCGAGCGAAAAAATATCGGGGCGCGACATTAATCTTGGACACTTTGCCGGCAAAATAATTCTTGACCCGACGATAGCTTCATAGTGCAGGATCGCCGCCAGACCGACAAAACGGGAGGTGTCGATGAAGAATAAAATTATGATGGGATTGTGGCGCTGCATGCTCAATATCCCGCCCGCGATGCTGGACGGGCAGCGCGCCAGAGGCCGGGACAAAATCGTGGCCAATATGGCCTTTATGACGCCGGACCACCGGCGGGTGCATCATTACGCGGTCCGCAAGCTGCCTTTTTCGGGAAAGCCGCTGGAGCCCGCGTCCATCGCGCGCGACCTGGGCATGACGCTCGCGCGGGTGGAAACCCTTCTGGACGACCTGCAGGGACACATGACGTTTCTCTACCGCAATGCGGCGGGTAACGTCGTCTGGGCGTATCCGGTGACGGTCGAACAGACACCGCACCGGGTGATTTTCAATACGGGCGAATCGATTTACGCCGCCTGAGCCGCTGACGCGTTTGCGACGCCCTTCGTGCAGGGGCGACTGAGAAATGAATCGCTTACGGCAACCGTCCATACGTCCTGCGCCCACTGCGGCATGCCGATGACGATGACCATCGGCAGCGACCTGTCCTTTCGGGCGGAAGGCGGCTGCGAACCGGTGATCTTTATTCCGCATGTCGATCTGACCGGTCTCGCAGATGAAAGCATCATCAGCGCCTTTTGACGCGAGAGCGTATTCTTCTGGTCAGAAGAACATGCAAGAGCCTATCGCCGAAGCACGCACAGACTGCGCGGCGTTTACCTGACGACACAGCAGGTCTGCCTGATGACGCCCGTCATGCAAAGCGCGCTGTTCGGGTTTTAAGACCTCAAGGCTTTTGGGGCGCCGACGCCCGGCCGGACGCCGGTCGCCCCCCCGAAAGGAGCCGCGCGAATTGTAAATTCCTGCCGATTTTCCACTCAAGGCTTGAATTGGCGGCAAAGAAAGATTATATAGTCTCCACGTGCCCACCCGGCACAGGTCCGACAAACGCCATCGAGGAGACAAACCATTGATTTCCTTTTTCGGCCGTACCCTTTTCTGTGAGCCCCTCCGGCAAAGATTCCGAACGTTCGTCATCGTAACCGCTCTTCTTCTCACCGCCGGATTCATCGGGGCTTGCTCCCCGAAGGCGCCGCCGCCGAAAATGAAGGGGGTTCCGGTAACAACGGCTTTGGCCCAGGCCCGGTCAATCCCCGTTTCCGTCGAGGCCGTAGGGACCGTTGAAGCCTACAACTCCGTTACCGTCATGGCTCGTGTAACCGGGCAGCTTATGAACATCCACTTCCGGGAAGGCCAGGATGTGTCGGGAGGCGATCTGCTCATGACCGTCGATCAGGCGCCTTTCCAGGAAAAGCTGAGCGCCGCCCAATCGCAGCTGGCCCGCGACAAGGCGCTCCATGAGTTCAAGAAGGCGGAAGCCGACCGCCACAACGATTTGATTAAAGAGGGCGCCGTTTCCCGGTCGGAATACGACAAGTACCGGACCGATGAAGCGGCTCAGCTGGCCGTCATTCGCGCCGATGAAGCCGATCTGGAGCAGGCGCGCCTCAATCTGTCCTACTGCACCATCCGCGCGCCGATCTCCGGCCGGACGGGCGCCCTGCTGCTGCGCCAGGGTTCCATCCTTGAAGCCAATCGCACGCCGCTTGTCGTCATCAATCAGCTCCGGCCGATTTTTGTGCGCTTCGCCGTCCCTGAAAAATACCTGGCCGATGTGAAAAAGGTCGCCGCCGCCGGAACGTTGCGGACGACGGCGCGGATCGCCGGCGCCGGCGGTTCGGCAGCCGGCGGAAAGCTGACCTTCATCGACAACGCCGTCGATGCCAAGACCGGCATGATCACCCTGAAAGCCGAATTTCCCAATACAGGCCTGATTTTCTGGCCCGGACAATTCGTCACGGTCCAAATGATTCTTGCCACCGAGGCAAACGCCGTCATCATTCCGTCTCAGGCGGTGCAAACCGGGCAGAGCGGCGGCTATGTTTTCGTCGTCGATCCGAAAATGAAGGCGCAGCTGCGGCCCGTCACGGTCGACCGGCTCTATGGCCCGTATGCCGTCATTGTTCGCGGCGTTGCCGCCGGGGAGACGGTGGTAACGAACGGCCAGAACAAGCTTCAAAGTGGATTCCCCGTCATCATCAAACCTTCCCTGGAAGGAGCCCTGGAAAAATAATCTCCGGCAGGTTTCCGCCGACGCCGGCGGACCGGGGGCAAAGAGGAGCGGCAACGCATAGGGCGGCAAAAATATGAACTTCTCCGAAATCTGGATCCGACGGCCGGTGATGACCATTCTCGTGATGTCGGGTCTTCTTCTCCTGGGCGTGCTGAGCTACCGGCAGCTTCCCATCAACAATCTGCCCAACGTGGAGTTCCCCACGGTGACGGTCACGGCATCCCTTCCCGGGGCCAGCCCCGAAACAATGGCGGCGACGGTGGCGACGCCGCTGGAGAAATCCTTCTCCTCCATTCCCTCCGTCAGCTCAATGGTTTCCACCAGCACCCTGGGAACCACCGCCATCAGCATCCAGTTTGATCTGGAGCGGAGCATCGATGCCGCCGCCCAGGACGTCAGCGCCGCCATCAACGCCGCTTCCGGCGTCCTGCCGCGCAACATGCCCGCGCCGCCGGCCTACAAGAAAGTCAATCCGGCGGACATGCCCATCATGGTCGTTTCTCTGGTTTCGGACACGATTCCCGTCACCGAAATGAACGACTACGCCGAAAATATCCTGATCCCCCAGCTTTCCACCGTGCCCGGCATCGCCGAAGTGGACGCCATTCCTCCGCAAAAATACGCGGTTCGCGTTCAGCTGAATCCGGAAATTCTGGCAAACCGCGGAATCGGCATCAACCGGGTGCTTACCGCCATTCAGAACGGCAATGTCAACCTGCCCGGAGGAACCCTCGAAGGCGCCAATACCTCCTACACCATGGACGCCAAAGGACAGCTGACCTCGGCGAAAGCTTTTCAATCCCTCATCGTTTCCTATCAAAACGGCTACCCCGTTCGCCTGGGCGACCTCGGGCGGGTGATCGACGGTGTGCAGAACGACAAGTCTTCGGCGCGCTTCCTCACCGACGGCAAGGCCAGACAGGCCGTCTGTCTGCGCATCCGCAAGCAGCCCGGCGCCAATACTGTCCAGGTGGCCAAGCTGGTCAAGGCCCGCATCAACGATCTGAAGCACACGATGCCCGTCGCCGTGTCGATGCTGACGGCCTATGACCTGTCTCTCTTTATTGAGGACTCCATCTTCGACGTCCAGTTCACCATGATCCTCACCCTTCTGCTGGTCATTGCCATCATCTTTATTTTCATCCGAGAGATGAAGCCCACGCTGATTCCCAGCGTGGTGGTGCCGCTGTCGCTCATCGCCACCTTTGCCGTGATGTATTTCATGGGCTATACGCTCAACAATCTCTCGCTGATGGCGCTCACTCTGGCGATCGGCTTTGTGGTGGATGACGCCGTCGTCGTTCTGGAAAATATCATCCGCCGCAAGGAGATGGGGGAAAATCCCCTGGAGGCGTCGTTGAAGGGAACGCGGGAAATCGGCTTTACCGTCCTGTCCATGACGATCTCGCTGGTCGTGGTGTTCATTCCGATTATGTTCATGGGCGGCATTCTGGGGCGCCTGTTTCGCGAATTTGCCGTCTGCATTGCCGCGGCCATTCTGATTTCCGGCTTCCTGTCGCTGTCGCTCACGCCCATGATGTGCAGCCGGATTCTCGGAAGCGGCAGTCCGCAGGAAGGCAAAAAGAGCCGCCTCTTCGCTGCCATCGAGAAGGGCTTCAGCCGGGTGCTGGCGGCGTACGAACGATCCCTGCGCGCCGTCGTGCTCAGCTACCGCCTGCCGGCCCTGATTGTCACTATCCTGATCATGGTCGCCCTGGTGCAGCTGTTCAAGACGATTCCCAAGGGATTCATTCCCAGCCAGGACCAGAATTACTTCCGCATCTTCACCCAAGTCGAGGACAAAACCTCCTTCCAGGACATGCTGCATCGCCAGAACATGCTGGACGACATTCTCCTTAAGTCTCCGGACATCCGGAATACGGCAACCGTTTCCCTGGTCGGGGCCATCAGCGAAAACACGGGGCTGGTGTTTGTCGGCCTGCCGCCCCGGGCCGAGCGCGAGCATTCGGTCGATGAGGTGATTGACCGCCTGAGGCCCCGGCTCAACGATGTTCCCGGCCTGATCGCCACTCCGGTCAATCCGCCGCCCGTCACCATCGGCGCGAGGTTCACCACCGCCCACTGGCAGTATACCCTGCTCAGCACGGAGCTTGCCGACCTTTATACCTACGGCACACTCATGGAAGAAAAGATGAAGGCCATTCCCGGTCTGATGGACGTGAAATCGGACCTGCAGATCCGCAAGCCCCGGCTGGAAATTATCGTCGACCGCGACAAGGCCTCCGCCCAGGACATTACCCTCAGGGATATCCAGGAGGCCTTTTATTCGGCCTACGGAGGCCGCCAGGTTTCCACGATTTACACCTCCACAAATTACTATTACGTGATTCTCGAGCTCCTTCCGGAATATCGCGACGCTCCGCCCGCGCTTTCCAAACTTTACGTGGAATCGGCCCAGGGGAAACTGGTGCCCCTTTCCGCCTTCGCCGAAATCCGGTCCGGCGTGTCGCCGCTGAGCATCAACCACAGCGGACAGCTTCCCGCCGCCACCATCTCCTTCAATCTCCGGCCCGACACCTCCATCGGCGCCGCGATGGACAACATCGGGAAAGTGGCCGGCGAAACGCTGCCGCCGACGGTGCGGACGATGTTTCAGGGCTCGGCCCAGGCCTTTCAGAGTTCGCTTGCCAGCATGGGATTTCTGCTCGGCATCACGATTATTCTCATCTACATGGTGCTCGGCATCCTCTACGAGAGTTTTATTCATCCGCTCACCATCCTGACGGCGCTGCCGCTGGCGGGATTCGGCTCGCTCGCCGCGCTGTTCCTGTTCCATATGCAGCTGGATCTCTACGCCTTCGTCGGCATCATCCTCCTCGTGGGCATCGTCAAGAAGAACGGCATCATGATGGTCGATTTCGCCCTGGAGGCGGAGCGTTCCGAAGGAATGGATACGGAACAGTCCATTATCCGGGCCTGCCTGATCCGTTTCCGCCCCATCATGATGACCACGATGGCGGCCCTGTTCGGAAGCCTGCCCATCGCGCTGGGATACGGGGCGGGCGCCGAAGCGAGGCAGCCCATGGGCATTGCCGTCGTCGGGGGGCTGTTGTTTTCCCAGCTTCTGACCCTCTACATTACCCCGGTGTTTTATGTTTATTTCGCGAAGCTCAACCGCCGGGTGCATCGGAAAAAAGTCGGCGCGGCGTTCGCGGGCCGGCCGTAAAGGAGCCCTATGTCTTTCAGTCTTCTGGACAACCGATTCAACTTTTTTGAGCTGCTCATGGAACAGTTCGGCAAATGGCAGGCGTCCGTCGGACTGCTCAACGACATTTTTACCGATCCGCGCTGCGACGTCGCCGCCGCCTGCAAAGAGATTCATCGCCTGGCCGCGGAAGCCCGGGATATCACCCGCAGCATCATGGAGGAATTATCGCTTGTTCAGATCCGCCAGATCGAGCGGCAGGACCTCCACGACCTCAGCATGGCTCAGGAGAAGGCCATCAATGCCGTCAAGGCGGTGGCCACACGAATCGGCCTGTATGGTTTCCGGGAGACCCGCAAACCCGTCGCGGATCTGACCGACAGCCTCCGGGAAATCACAGAAGAGGTCTCCGCCATGCTCAAAAGACTGCGCACCCGGGATTCGGACGAACAAACCATCCGGAAGGTCAATGAGATCAAGAAGGAGACCGATTTATTCTTACTCGTATCCATGGGCGAATTGTTTGAATCCCGGAAAGGAATGGAGCTTTCAGACACGTTTCTGGAGATCCTGAAATGGACGCAGGTGTACGACCGCATGGAGGAGGCGATTGAAGACGCCATCCAGGTGACAAATGTGATCGAAGCCATGAAGCTCAAGAAGATCTGATCAAGCCGCGGCGGCTTTCCTTTAATGATGCCGATCCTGTTTCCGGCCAATCCATCATCGCTAAAAAATGTCTCATGGCGCATCATTATTGTCTCATCGAGACTGTAATGAATCATTTTTTGATGCAGCAATTCGGAAGGCTAAAAAATTCCGCATTAAATTAATGACATATAAAAGCACCTCTGTCTGGCACGATGAATGCTAGTACTGCGAGCGACAAGGCTTTCCAACTGATGAAAATGATTCTGTATCAATAATCGGTTCGCAAGCAACGACAGGAAATCAAAAGCTTTTAGATTTTTTTATTGATGACCGCTGAGGTCAACCGCCCAATGCTTCTCCAGCCGCACAGCAACGAGGTTTGCTGCCGGCGGATTGATCGTTTGATCTGAATTGTGACATCGCACCGGGATTCGCCGGATGGCGTTCTGCAAAACTCAGAGGCGCAGGAGGCCTCACCGTAACGGATGATCTCTGTGCAGGAGTTAATAAACAGGCATAGCAAGGAGGATGTATGGATTTAAGAGATGCGTATTTTGTAGACGGCGTGCGGACATGGTTCGGAAAAGCCAGACAGGACGGTTTCTACTGGTACACGCGTGCGGATGACATGGTTACAAAAGTCATAAAAGAGCTTGTGAGAAGAAATCCTGCCGTTCCATGGGGAGAGGTGGATGATTGTATCATGGGCGCAACGACGCAGGTCGGAGATCAGGGAACCACGATGGGCAGAACCGTTGTCTTCACGTCAGGCCTGCCGGAAACCGTGGCGGGATTCTCCGTGGACCGGATGTGCGCGGGCGGCATGACCTGTCAGAGCATCGGCTCGTCCTATATCAGAACAGGCGTTGCCGATATGATCATTGCCGGCGGTGTGGAACACATGGCCCACCACCCCATGGGGGCGGGTGCTGATCCGAATCCCAGGATCGTTACCGAGAAAATGGTGGAACCGAAATACTTTAACATGGGCAACACGGCCGAAAAGCTGCATGACTGGATGCCTGAACATGGCGAACAGCCGGTCACCAAAGACGAGGCGGATGAGTATGCTTTCCATGTCCTGGAAAGATACTTCAAGGCACTGGATGCCGGCTACTACGATAAGCACTGCGTCAATATGACGGTATTCTCCCCCACGGGGTGGAGAGTTGCCGACCGTGATGAACAGGCCAAACGCGGAACCACCCTGGAGAGCATCAAAGGCCTCCGGAAGTTCCCCTTCAAAGCGGAAGGTCATGTCACCGCGGCGAATGCCTCGGGATTGAACGACGGCGCCTGCGTGTCGCTTCTGATGTCCGGTAAAAAATGCAAAGAGCTCGGCATCAAACCCAAGATGAAGTTTGTGGGCGCCGCCTTCGTCGGCGTCGATCCGTCCGTCATGGGATGGGGACCGGTTCCCTCCACGGAAAAGGTTCTGAAAAACTACGGCATGAAATTCGAGGATCTCGACATCATTGAACTCAACGAAGCCTTTGCCGTGCAGGCGGTCGGCTTCATGAAGCACTTCGGCATGAAGACTCCGGAAGATCCCAGACTCAATCCTTACGGCGGAACCATTGCCATGGGTCATCCGCTGGCCAGCTCCGGCGTCCGCCTGAGCATGCAGCTGGCGCAGGATTTCGAGTTGAATCCGAAAGCCAGGTACGGACTCACCACCATGTGCGTGGGCCTGGGCATGGGCGGTTCGATCATTTGGGAAAACGTAGTCGGGAAAACAATCTAGGAGGCTCATATTATGGCTAAATACATAACGGAATGTAAATTAAACTTCTTTCAGTCAAAGAAGGCGGGCAAGATAGCGATCGTCACGATGGACAACGGGCAGTTTCCCAACATCCCCAATACCTGGGGCGTTGAGGCCCTGGAGTCGCTCAATAAAGTCATCGACGTCGTAGAGAAGGATAAGGATGTCAAGGGCTGGTTCCTGACCGGCAAGCCTTTCATTTTCAATGTCGGCGCCGACATCATGAGCGCCGATCCGAATGCAACGAAGCAGGCGGCCCTCGAAATCGGCGCCGCGGGGCATCAGACCTTCAAACGCATCATGGGGCTCAAGATTCCGACACTGGCCGCATACAATGGCGCCACGATGGGCGGCGGCGTCGAGGTCGGACTTTACCACAACTACCGCACCATCTCCAAAAGCCCGGGCGGATGCGATCATTATGCGCTCCCCGAGTGCTTCCTGGGCCTCGTGCCGGGCTGGGGCGGAACGCAGCTGGTCACCAAACTTTGCGGACCGCAGGTCGCCATCGAACTCGTCATCTCCAATCCGCTCAACATGAACAAAATGATCAATTCCGTAAAGGCCTTTGAAATGGGTCTGGCGGACAGACTGATCGCACCGGCGGAGTTTGTGGACGAATCCCTGGCGTTGCTGGAACGCATCATCACCGGCGAAGAAAAGATCGAGCGCAAGGCGGTCGATCCAAAGATGAGCGACGAGCTCTACAACAAGACCAAAGCAATGATTGTCGGCAGGGTTCATTCGGGCGCATTAGCACCCTACCGCGCGCTGGAACTTATCAAGGGAGCGGGCGTTTGGTCGCTCGATGAAGGATTCCAGAAAGAGAATGAAGCGCTGGCCGACATGATCACCTCCGATCAGTTCAAGTGCGGCATTTACTCGTTTGACCTCACCCAGCGCCGCGCCAAGAAGCTTCCCGGCCGGCCGCCCAAAGAAGTCAAAGGCAACAAGATCGCCAAGATCGGCGTCATCGGCGCCGGCCTCATGGCCTCCCAGATGGCGCTTTTGTTTGCCCAGCGCTACCAGTGCCCGGTGATCATGAAGGACATCAAGCAGGAATTTGTGGACAAAGGTCTGGCCTACGTCCGGGATCAGCTGGCGAAGACGGCGAAGAAAGGTAAACTTTCCGAGGCCGAAGCCAAGTGGATGGGCGAAGAACTCATCACCGGAACGATATCCTATGATGAATTCAAGGATTGCGACTTCGTCATCGAGGCGGTTTTCGAAGAGATGTCCGTAAAACAAAAGGTCTTCGGGGATCTGGAAGCTGCCTGCAAACCCGAATGCATGTTCCTGACCAACACCTCGTCTCTCGATGTCGCCGAGATGGGCAAATTCCTGAAAGATCCGTCCCGCGTGGTCGGGTTCCACTTCTTTAATCCCATCGCGATGATGCCGCTGGTTGAGATCATTAAAACGGACAAGACCAGCGATGTCGTCCTGGCCACGGCTTTCGACATTGCCAAAAAGATCAAGAAGACGCCGGTCCTGGTGGCAAACGCCCCCGGCTTCCTCGTGAACCGCGTTCTGACGGCCATGTCGGACGGCATCTTCCGCGTGCTCGACGAAGGGGCCGATTTCCTGCAGACGGACATGGCCATTCACGAGATGGGCTTCCCCATGTCGCCTTTCACCCTGACCGCGCTCGTCGGGCCCGCCATCTCCCTGCACGTGCTCGAAACCCTGAACAAAGCGTGGCCGGACCGGTTTAAGGTGAATGAGGGCCTCAAGAATCTGGTGGCCAAGGGAAAGAAAGCCATCCTGATCCTGACGGACAAGGGCGTCGCCGTCGATCCCGAAATTCTGGCGGGCTGGCCGCAGGGCAACAAGAAATTCACCGACGACGAAATACGGCAGCGCGTGCTGGAACGCATCGCCGTGGAAGTCGACATCATCCTCAAGGAAGGCGTCGTGGCAAGTCCGAAAGATATTGACACCGGCGTCATCATGGGCGCCGGCTGGCCGTTGTTCATGGGCGGGATTACTCCCTTCCTGGACCAGAAAGGCATTTCGAAAAAGGTGACGGGGAGCGACTTCCACCCGAACGGATTTCTGGCAATAGAAAAATAGCATGCTGTCATGAGTGAAATCAGTTCACATTGAGATTACCCGTGACATTATAACTCTGTAGGGAACGGCTTGTGATGACCTGAAGGTCACAAGACCGTTCTCTACTTCTTATTAACAATGGAAGGAGGATGTTTCTATGGCTAGTTTGTGGATTGATGAAAGAGATATCAAATTTCAGCTGTATGAGGTTTTCAATATCGGAGAAACGATTCTGGGCAAGGGCCGCTATGCCGATCATGACGCCGATATGTGCAACATGGTGCTCGATCAGGCGCAGAAATTCGCCGAGAACGACATCGCCCCCACCTATCCGGATGAAGTTCATCGCAAACCCGTTGAAGCGGTGTTCAAGGACGGCAAAGTCTTTGCGCCGGAAGCCTATCATCGTCTCTGGAAACTCTATAACGAGGGCGGCTGGATGTCCGTATCCGATTCGGCCGAAGTCGGGGGACAGGTCTTCCCGCAGATCATCGGGGCGTCCTGCTACCACATGTTCCTGGCCACCAACCAGGCCTTTTTGATGTACGCGGGACTGACCCACGGCGCGGCGCGTCTGGTGGAAGACTTCTTCCAGCATCCTCTGCGCCAGGTTATTCTCGAAAAGATGTACACGGGCGTGTGGGGCGGCACGATGTGCCTCACCGAACCCAGCGCCGGCTCCGACGTGGGCGCGCTGAAGACGACCGCCAAAAGGAATGCGGACGGAACCTACTCCATCACCGGCACCAAGTGCTTCATTTCCGCCGGCGACCATGACCTGGCCGAAAACATCATCCATCCGGTGCTGGCCCGCATTGAAGGCGATCCTTCCGGCACCAAGGGCATTTCCATTTTTGTCGTGCCCAAAATCCGCATCAACGAGAAAGGCGAACTGGGCGAACCCAACGACGTCAACTGCGGCGGCATCGAAAGCAAAATGGGCATCCACGGCAACGCCACCTGCACGCTCAACTTCGGCGAAAACGGCAAATGCATCGGCTACCTCATGGGTGAAGAGCGCGCCGGCATGAAAATCATGTTCCAGATGATGAACGAAGAACGCCAGGGCGTCGGCATGATGGGCGTTTCGCTCGCGATGGCGGCTTACCTGCACGCGCTCGACTACGCCAAGCAGCGCCTCCAGGGCCAGAACATCATCTCCGTAGCCATGAAGGACGAAAAAGCGCCCCAGGTTCCCATCATCCAGCATCCGGACGTCCGCCGCATGCTGCTTCGGCAGAAGTCCGTCACGGAAGGCATCCGCGCGCTGGCCTTCCTTTGCTACTATGCCATGGACAAGGAAATGAATGCCCATGCCGAAAACAATGAGCAGGACAAGGAATACTGGCACGGCATGATCGAGATGCTCACCCCGATGGTCAAATCCTACTGCACGGAAATGGGGATGGACGTCTGCCAGCTGGCCGTGCAGACCTACGGCGGCTACGGCTTCTGCCGCGAATATCCGGTCGAACAGATGATGCGCGACCAGAAGATCAACCTGATTTACGAAGGCACCAACGGCATTCAGGCCATGGATCTCCTGGGACGCAAACTCGGAATGAAGAAGGGATTGTATTTCATGAACCTTCTGGGGCTCACCCAGGCGGCGATTGCCGAAGCCAAGAAATCCGACGCTTTAGCAGCTGAAGCCGCCGTTGTGGAAGGCGCGCTCAACGCCTGCGCCGGAGCGGCCATGGAATTTGCCAAGATGATGAAAACCACGCCTTACGTTCCGCTCATCGGCGCCGCCGATTACCTCAACTGCCTGTCCGACGCGCTCGTGGGCTGGCTGCATGTCTGGATGGCCAACGCCGCCGCCAAGGGCCTGGCCAATGCCGCAAACGACAGGGACAAAGCGTTCTACAACGGCAAAATCCAGGGGGCGAAATTCTTTATCAACCGCATCACCGCGCTGGTCCCGGCCAAGCTGGACTCGATCAAGAAGGACGAACAGAGCGCCATGAACATCGCTGAAGACGCCTTTGCCGTCTAAGCGACATTTAAAATTTCACCGGAAAAGGAGGAACCGCACGGTTCCTCTTTTTTTTCTCCCGAATGAAAAGCAGCCGCAAAAATAAAAAAGGATCGGTGGGAGATGGAGTAAAATCTTTCTTCCGGTTACATTTCCATTGACTCTTTTCGGATACTGTTTTAATCACTTCCTTCAACAAATATCCATTTCCATGCATCACCATGCCGTGTGAAAAGAACTGAATTTTTTTCGGCAGGCATCTCATCAAAACAAATAAAGCGGCGGAGGCGACTCATGAAGACTTTCAGCAAATGGACAGGAAAAGCCGGGATGGCGCTCGTCTTGACGGTTTCGTTCTTTATTTTTCTCTGCGGAGAAGGCACGGCTTTCAACTTCCCGGCAGCCGGCTGGCACCGCGGCGATGCGTCCTTCGCCCAGGAAAACTCAAAAGCGGCTCTTTCCAAAGCGCTGGAATCCGGCAATCCCAATATCGAACTGGACATCATCGATTTCGTCGACGCCAATGGAAACCGGATCGGTCTGGTTTCACACGACTATCTGATGAAACGCGCCACGGGACTTCCCGGCGCTTTCAGCGAAAAATACGACAGCTATGCCAAAATTCCGCCCAACGCCGCCAATCCCAATCTGCCGCCGCAGCCCTTTCTGACGGTTGTGGAATTGTTTGAACTTATTCAGGAGAAAAAAGCACAGGGAATTGTCCCGATGGTTTCCCTGGACATGAAAGAAGAAGGCAAACATGTCGAAGCCTTTGCGCGGTGGGTGGGCGAAATGATCAAAACCTACGGATTTCAGGATCACGTGTTCGCGTCATCCTTTTTCGCCAATAATATTGATCCGCTCAAGGCCGTCTGCCCGGAGTGCATGGTGGGGGGGCTGGTCTTCAACGACCACTGGGGCCTCCGCTTTCTCAGCCATCACTATTCATCCGTCGACATTACCCCAATCAGCAAATTTACTTTTTTCCTGGGCTTTCTGGGCAAAAAGGAACACCCGCTCGACTTCATTCTGATCCAGGACGACATTTTCTTTGCGAATCCCGACCTTGCGGAATACTGGAAAAAATCCCGCAAGGTGAAGTTTGTCGGCGTCTTTACCTACAATAAGGACCGCGGCTACACGGACGCCGAATGGACGCTGCTTCAAAAGGTGGACTGGATCGAGCTTGATCCGCCGCAAATGAACCAATACCTCCGAAGAAAAAACAAACGATAGACATTGCACCGCTTTCCGGGCGCCGGCCGAACGATCATCCCGCCCAAAGGATTCCGGCTGCCGCTGTGCAATCCGGCAAAGCGGCTCATGCGGGCACCCGGCGTATTGCGCCGCCGGCGGCCGTGGCGTTGGGGCGCCTGGCTAATCGCCGGACGGTTTTCCGGCCAAGCCGTGCTTTTTCAATTTGCGAAAAAGCGTCGCCCGGGAGATGTTGAGTTTGCGGGCGATCTGGACTTTGCTGAATTTCAAAGCCAGCATCCGGCCGATGAGATTCTTCTCCGTTTCATCGGGCGCCACCAGATCGAAGGACGTGGATTTTGACCGGTCGATGCCGGCAATTTCCCGTGGAACCAGATCGAACGTCAGGCGGTCCGAAGCGGCGTAATTCACCATGCGCTCCACGACATTCTGCAGCTCCCGCACGTTGCCGGGCCAGGAATAATGCACAAAAAACTCCAGCACCTTATCATCGACGCCGGCGATGGTCTTGCCCAGGGCACAGGCGCATTTTTTCACAAACGCTTCCGCGAGCAGCGGAATGTCGTCCTTCCTTTCGCGCAGCGGCGGCAGATGGATGTTGAAAACATTCAGGCGGTAATAGAGGTCCCTGCGAAAGCTTCCCCGGTTCACCTCCTCAATCAGGTTTTTGTTTGTCGCGCAGACAATCCGCACATCGACCGTCCGGATCTGGTTGGAACCGATGCGCAGCACGCACTTGTCTTCAATCACGCGCAAGAGCACCGCCTGGATGTCCAGCGGAATTTCGGCGATTTCGTCCAGAAAAATCGTGCCGCCGTCGGCCATTTCAAATTTCCCCTGGCTGCCGCCGCGACGCGAGCCCGTGAACGCCCCTTCGGCGTAGCCGAACAGTTCGCTCGCCATCAGATCGCGGGGGATCGCCGCGCAGTTGATGGCCACATACGGGCCGTCCCGGCGCGGGCTGGCGTTGTGAATGGCCTGGGCCAGAATGTCTTTGCCCGTGCCGCTTTCGCCCAGCAGAAGCACGTTGGACGCACTTTTGGAAATCACATGGGCTTCGTCAATGATCCGTCGCAGCTGCTCGTTGCGGCCGTGAATATCGGAAAATTTCAGGTTGGCCTTGGCGCCGGCAAATTTGTTCACCAGGGATTTGATTCTCTGGATTTCCGAAAAAAGGAGTATCCTGCCCGCGGCCGTTCCGCCCGACGAATAAATGCTGCTGCACGTCAGCGTAAAGTCGCCGGATCCCCTGGAAGAATAAAGGCGAACCTCTCTGTCCGTCAGCGGATCCCGACGGTTGATCAAATTCCAGAAGCGCCGGTTGGCTTCTTCGGGAAAGACGGCTTCCAGAGGCTCACCCGCGACGGCGCTGTTTTCCAGCCCGAACAGCTTTTGCGCGCGCGCGTTGACGGCGGTGATTTTTCCCGCGGTGTTGACGGCGATCAACGCTTCGGGAATGGAGGCGATGATCGCCTTTTGCAGGCTGTAGGCAATGTCCGTTTCGGAAAAGGCGCTCTGCAGGCGGTCCAGCGCTTTGCGGAGTCTCAGCTCGTTTTCAATGGCGTGTACGGCGGCGATGGCCATGCCCAGCGTGTGCGGGTGCGCGCCGAATAAAAGAGAAATGATGCTGATGCCGCCGATGACCTCGCCTTCCGGATCGATAATCGGCGCGCTCGACGTGGCCAGAAAATGGAAGATCTGCTTGTAATGCTGGGCGCCGATGATCTGCAGCGGCTTTTTCTGCTTCAGCAGAGTCCCGATGGTGTTGGTGCCGCAGCATTCCTCCGTCCAAAGCGCGCCGGGGCGCCAGTTGAACTGCCGGTGGAGGTCCACGTACTTTTCATCCTGCATGACCTTCAGAATGTAGCCGTTTTTGTCGGAGAGCGACACGGTGAAACTGCTGGTCGTCATGGATTTGTAAAGCCTGTCCAGGAAAGGCTGACTGATATCGATGAGCAGCCGGTTGTTTTGAAACAGCTCCTCAAGGGCCCGGCCCGCCAGAATCTCATTGTTCAGTGCTCCGCGGGGATTGATGCCGTATTCCCGGCTGCGCTGCCAGCTTTTAAAAATCAGCGGCGGAACAACGGACGTGTCGATTTTTTCCGCGCCGCTGACAAACGCATTCCACTCGCCAAGCGTGAGCTCCTTGAATGCCAGCCACGCCCGCAGGACCTCCTGGGGAGTAACGCCCTTTTCCAGATCGACTTCGCCGTTGAACATTTTGTAAAAGTCCAGCGGGGAATCGCTTCCCTGATGACCCGGACGCGCGTCGTCTGCTTTGGACTTTTCCTTGGTGATGGTGTCGGTATTCAGATTCTCCATATCTGACCTTCCTTATTTGTTTCCCGGCCGTGCCGCAGTATCAAATAAGTATCATTATGGCAGTTCTGAGGTGAGTCGAGTGAAACATATTTGAAACTATTTATCCACCAAAAAACTTTACCCGGATGCAATCTTTAATATTTTATCAACAAATCCGATTGCTTATATTTAATTTAGCGACATTGGCATGCGTCCTGCTTACATAATGCAAATTCACATTTTATGATCATCGTATCCTTTTGTTTCCGGTGGCGGTCTATTTTTATAACTGCCTGCCCGGCAGGAATCACGCATTCACGGGGGGGGATGGTTCCATAAAGCTTTCTGTGGATTTGTTCATCGTGACGACGGATGGGTCCAGGAAAACGGCGACTAAAATGCGTGTCCGCGCGGTGTTGGCCGCCGCCCGCCTCCATAGAGGGCGGCGGCCATTATGAAGCAACTTTTACAGAACGATCAAAAAAGGGGGGGAGGTTCTTTATGAAAGTTTGGAAAATGTTGTTGTCTGCGATCTTTACTGTGCTGTTGGCCGTAAGTATGACTTATGCGGTGGAGATCGGTCCTGCGCCGACATCGACACTGCTCAACGGCGACGGGCCTTTTGCCGTGTCGACGGACAGTGTCTCCAGTCTGGTGACGGGGTTCGGCGGCGGAACGATCTACTATCCGACCACGTCCGGACAGTATGCGGCCGTTGCGGTGTGCCCCGGCTTTACCGGAACAAGCTCCTCGATTTCCTGGTTTGCCCGGAGGCTGGCCACGCACGGATTTGTGACTATCGCCATGAACACGAACACCATCTACGATTATCCGTCAAGCCGCGCCACGCAGCTCGCCGCGGCGCTGCGCTATCTGCTCAACTCGTCGAGCAGCACCATCCGGGCCCGCATCCGCACCGCTGACCGAGCCGTGGCGGGGCATTCAATGGGCGGCGGCGGCACACTCATCGCCTCCGCGAACGATTCGACGCTGCGCGCCGGCATTCCGCTGACGCCGTGGAACACCTATACCAGTTTCTCCTCGGTGCGCGTGCCCCAGATGATTTTCGGCGCGGACGGAGACACCATTGCGCCCTATGCGTCGCATGCGCGTCCCTTCTACAACAGCCTGAGCTACCCTGAAAAAGCGTACGCCCTGCTCAACGGCGCGACGCACTTTACGCCGAACAGCACGGATCAGCGCATCGGCCGCTACGGTGTGGCCTTCGCCAAACGCTTCGTTGACGGCGACACCCGCTACACGCCGTTTCTGTGCGGCGCCGAGCATACGGCTTACGCGACCAGTTCACGGTTCGACACATATCTGAGCACCTGTCCGTATTAAAAGGCGGAAAACGGGAAACACGAAACGCGCCGGATCGCCCCGATCCGGCGCGTTTGTGCCGCCCTCGGCCAAAGATCGGGACACTTGACAAAGGAGAATATTCTTCCCATGCTCATCGAGAAAGCAAGCTTCATGAAGGGCAAATGGATATGGCTGCTGCTGGTTGTGCTGGTTGCCGGAGGAGCGGCAGGCTACCTTACGCGGGATCGCGAGTCCCCGCCACTGGCGCAGTACAGAAGCGTCGCCAGGCATGTACTTTCCACGCACACAAAGCATCAGCCGCCGGAAAACAGGATCACCGCATGCAGCTCCGCGGATTGCAAGGCTGTTGCGGCCGTCTTGCAGCCTGAGGCCAAAGAAAAAAAAGAAGCGGCTGAAAAGGAAGAAATCTACGCCATGTTTTCGGCCGACGCGCACGGCAATCTTGTACTCAATGAAAAAACGCGCCTCAACATCGAAAAGTTATGCGCGCTCAACACACCCGACGAATTAGCGGAAAAAATGCAGAAGCTGTCAAAGGTGCTTCCCGATTCGGCGCAGCGTCAGGTTGCCAATCTGCTGGATTATTTCGTTAACTATACGCGGAATGTGAAAATAAGCTATCCTCCGGACGAGCAGCCGGCAACCCTCGAAGAAGTCATCGAGCGCTTCAAAGGAATGCATGATTTGCGTCTGGCGTATTTCGGCGCAGACGTGGCATCCGCTTTTTACGCCGAAGAGGAAAAACAGTCTCTCCAGTTGCTTTATCTGATGGCGATAGAAAAGGACGAGGAGTTGTCGCTGGATCAGAAGGTCGAACGGGCGCAGCAGCATCTGCAAACGCATCCGGAACTGGCTGCCGCCTACGACCCCGACCGCAAATAAGGAAAAATGAGGGAACGGTCGCGACCGTTCCCTGCACCTATTGGTCATTCGCAGTGGAAAGAACGCCGCACACCCATCCAGGGAATCCTCGCTAAACGCTTGTTTCACCGTATGATTGCGCATTTCCTGTACATTTGCTTGACATAAAAAAATTTTCGAGGGTATGAATTCAGGCGCCTGACTGATCCGGCCCGACCATCGCCGGATCGGTCAAATATTGAAGCAAGACGAGGAAAAGAACATGCCCTTTGAAAAAGAACTGGAGCACCTGGAAAAGCGCAAAGAAAAGGCCCGGCAGATGGGCGGACCCGCCAAAATCAAAATTCAGCACGACAAGAAAAAACTGACCGCGCGGGAGCGGATTCCGCGTCTGCTCGATCCCGGCACCTTCCTGGAAGTCGGAATACTCAATCACTCGGACATGCCGGGCATGGAGGAAAAAACCCCCGCGGACGGCAAGGTGGGAGGTTACGGCAAAATTGACGGCCGGCCCGTGGCCGTCATCGCCAACGACTTTACGGTGCTCGCGGCCACCAGCAGCCGGATTGCCGCGCGCAAGGAAGTGGATATCAAAAGCGAAGCCGTGCGCCGGGGCTTTCCGCTCATTTATCTGGGAGAAGCAGGCGGCGCGCGGATGCCGGACATCATGGGCGCCAGAGGCCTGGCCTCTTACGGCGGCGGCGGCTACGACACGTTCGTGGAGGCGATGAGCCGCGTGCGCCGCTCTCCGCTCGTCACCGCCATCATGGGGGAATGCTACGGCATGCCGACGTGGATGGCCTGCCTGTCGGATTTCGTCGTGCAGGTAAAAGGCAGCGCCATGGGCGTCTCCGGCCCCCGGGTGCTGGAGCTGGCGATCGGCGAAAAGATCACGGATGAAGAACTCGGCGGCTGGAAGGTCCACGCTGAAATCACCGGCAACATCGACCGCGTGGCCGAAAACGACGAAGCGTGCATGGACATCATCCGTGAATACCTGTCCTACATGCCCTCGCACTGCGATGAAAAGCCGCCCGTGCTTCCCGTTCCCGAGGGGTCCGGCGCTGCCATGGACAAGATTCTCAGCATTCTGCCCGAAAAAAGGAACCGCGCCTACGACATGAACAAAATTTTAAAGACGATTGCCGACGGCGGCCTTCTGTTTCCCATAAAGCCCGATTTCGCCAAAAGCGTGATCACGACGCTCGGACGCATTGACGGCCGGGTGGTGGGCTTCGTCGCCAATCAACCGGCATTCGGCGCGGGAGCGATCGACACCAACGGCATCGACAAGATCATCAGTTTCCTGGTGTTGTGCGACTCCTTCAACATTCCCCTGCTCTTTTTCGAAGACACGCCGGGCTTCCTGGTCGGCCGGGAAGCGGAGCGCAACCGCGTCGGCGCCAGGGTGATGAACTTCATGAACGCCCTGGGGCAGATCACCGTTCCCAAAATCACGGTGATTGTCCGCAAGGCTTACGGCATGGCGTTTCATACGATGGCCGGCCCCGGCTGCCGGACCGATTTCATCGTCGCCTGGCCCACGGCGGAAGTGAGCTTTGTCGCGCCGGAAATCGCGGCCAATATCGTGTTTGCCGGAAAGATGGCCGGTTCGCCCGAGCTCCAGGCCCAGAGGGACACGTATATTGCGGAAATGGTTCGCGACAGCGCCCCCTATTCGGCGGTCGGCGCGCATTTCTTCCACGACGTGATCGATCCGCGCGACACGCGCAATTACATCATCCGGGCGCTGGACATTTGCGAGGACAGACGCACGGCCGGCATCGGCCGGCATCTGCTGGCCAACTGGCCGACCAAGTTTTAACATTTACCGACCGGCGGCCGTCAGGGGACGGCGGCTTCGATCAGACCGTCCATGCGGCTGCCGGTTTGCACCAGGCGCACGTTGACGAATCCCGCTTCCTCAAGCCAGGACCGGATTTCGGCAAACGTGTACGTCGATCCCGCCTGTGTATTCACCAGCATATTGACCGCAAAAAACGCGCCCTCTTCGGGCGTGACGCGGTCCGGCGCCATGATGTGATCCCGGATGATGATCCGCCCTCCGGAAACCAGGGCGCGGCAGACCTTCCGGAAGAGATCGACGTTTTGCGCGGGGCCGTTCTGATGGATGATGGCGGAAACGAGCGCCAGATCATGCCCGCCGGGCAGTTCGTCCGTGTAAAAATCTCCCGCGACCAGGCGAACCCGGCTTATCAGGCCTTCTGCGGCAAGGCGTTCGCGCGCCAGGTCGATCACCGCGGGCCGGTCGAACAGCGTCGCTCTCATGTAGGGCGCGGCCGAAAGAAAGGCTATCGTGTACGTGCCGGACGCGCCGCCCACATCGATCAGGTTCCTGGCGTTTTCGATTGCAACGGCCTTGACGATTTGACGCGCCATCGGCAGGCCCACCACGTGCATGGCGCCGATAAATGCCTGAATCTCTTCGGCGGAGCGGATCTCCGCCGGGGGGATCGCAAACGGTTCGCTGCCCGTCACCTTCGTGGTGAGGCTCGACCAGCTTTTCCACAGGGAGTTTGCATGCAGGACCATCGGCAGCACCGACTGCGGGCTTTTTTCGTTCAGATACACCGCGGCATCGGACGCCGGGCGATAGGCGCCGTCCGGCGTTTTCATCATAAGCCCCATTGCCGCAAGGGCGTCGAGCAGAATCGTGAGCCCCCGTAAGTCGGCGGGCAGACGTCCGGCCAGCGCTGCGGCGGTTGCCGGCGCCTCGTCAAGCAGCGTGAAAAGATTCAACTCGGCGGCGGTCAAAAGAAGCCGGCTTTCCATGAATCCGCGGGCCAATTGCAAAATATCCTGTGCTGTGCGTGTGTTTTTCATGCGCGCTTCTTACTTTATTTTTGTGGAAAATACCACCACGGCCTCACGGTCATCCGAAAGCAGGTGAGCCGCAACCGCCGCTGAAACGGCGCAAAAAAATCCGCTGCCCCGAAACGTCCGCAGAAAGCGTCCGGCGCTTTAAAAAATTGCACTTGACGAACCGGCCCAAAAGGTCAACAAGAATTTCTCAATCTTATTGTCTCTACCGATCATCGATCATCCTGCGGCAGGAACCTGGCTTACCAGAGCCTGACTCCGATGGCGCGACGCTGTTTCCGGCACAAACTTTTGATCCGGGCTGTCCCGGGGCTGTTTGGCGGGCGCAGCGCAATGCCAAAGCGCCCATGGCTCTTTTCCTGAAATTTTCGTCGCCGTTTTTTAAAAGGAGGTGTCCGATGCATCAAAAAGCAGTCACTGTCCAGCAAAGGCATGAAACCGGACGGACGGCCGGTCCGCTTTCCGCGCGGTCAAGCGGAGTTCCGAAAGCCGCCTCGGCTTCTTTTACGGTCCATCACCGCTTCAACGACGTCGCGGTCTATCCGCAAGACACAAAAGATTCTCTCTGTCCGCTTCCGGCGCCGCGCTCCTGTCCGTTCGGCGGCGCCTGCCACGCCTGCCCCATCCGCATCCACGCAAGCCTCAAGGCCGGCCGCTCCGAAAGCTTTGGCGAGCGGGAAGCCAGACGCATCGCCGATGACGTCATGAACAGGTCCGACGCTTTTGAAAAAATGCCGCTCGACGGCGGACAACAAAACCGTCCGCACCGGAAGGCCGGCGATAGCGGAAGCGAAGGTCTGGCCGTGAGCCCGGCGGCCGAAGCCGAAATTCATTCGCTGGGAGCGGGACGGGCGCTGCCGGATGCCCTGCGGTCCTTCTTCGAACCGCGCTTCGGATACGACCTCGGTTTCCTGCGCATCCACACGGACGAACAGGCAGTCCGGGCGGCAAACGCCGTCGGCGCCAGAGCCTTCTGCCTCGGCCGCGACCTTGTATTCGGCGACGGAGCCTTTTCGCCCGCGAGCCGCGAGGGCAAAACGCTGCTCGCGCATGAAATCGCCCATGCCCTGGAGGACGGCCCGGCACAGACAACGACCCTTCAGTGCACGTATACCTGCAATTCCTGGACGCCGGTGGATGACGCCAGAACACAGCGGATCATCGACGAAGCCATGGCTTTTTCCGGCAACGACGTGAGCGGCGCACTTGGGCACGTCATCGCCCAGCGCAACTCATGCCAGGCCAACTGCTGCGATCTCAACTACGCCGCCGCGGACCATTATTTTGTGGCCCGGGAAATGACCGCCGACGGATCGCCGCTCCTGGTCGTGCTGGCGTTGATTTACGGCTATGCGCTTATTCCCAGCGAGGTTATCCCCGAAACCGGCATCTGCCCGGTCTCGCCTTGCGATTCGGACGTCAATGCCTGGGCCGTAACCGGCGCCTGGGACGGCCGGGTCGACTGGGAGGCGGCCCATCCGATGCGGGGCGGCCGCGAGGATCTGGACGTCCCGACCTACACCGGCTTCGGCGCCTTCAAATGAGAAAAACATCGGGCAGCGAAGCTCCCGGCGCCGGCCAGAGGACATCCGCTTTCCGCAATCGGCAAAACGGAAATTCGCCGTGCGGGAAACGGCTGTTCAGGAACCTTTCTTTGCCGTTCCCAGGCGCGACTGGAGATAAGCCGTCAGGTTGACCGGCTCGTTGGCGATCTTGAATTTCCGGCGGATGTGTTCACGGTGCCGATGAACGGTCGCCTCGGAAACGCCCCGCAGCCGGGCGATTTCCTTGGAGCGCATGCCGTTGCGGATCATATTGCAGATGTCCACCTCCGCGGGCGTCAGGGTGCGAAACACTTCCGCGCCCCGCTCGACAAACGGAGAAGGAATTTCGTAGAGACTGTTGTGCAAAATCTCCACGTACTTAAGTTTGTTTTCCGGCACGGCGGGCGCGAGCGCGGAAAGAACCGGCATGACAACCTTGTCGATATTCATCTGAATATTTTCGTAAATCCGTCTTTTTTCCTCTTCGATGTTGGACAGGACGACGCGTAGCGCCGCATTTGCCTCCTGCAGCGCCTTTCTTTCCAAAAGAAGCTGCCGGTTGTACTCCTGCAGCTCCTGTCGGGCAAGAACCCGGACGGCAATTTCGCCGATCCGCTGGGCGATGGCCTCCAGCAGGGCTCTTTCTTCACGGAGAAACGGTCCTTCATCCGCCGCCGGCCGCTCCTGGACATACAGAATCGTCACATCGCCCGCGGCTTCGCCGCCGGCGCGGATTTGTGCGGATTGCCGCCATTCGGTCCACGCAAACTTTTGGCTTTCATACGTCTCGCCCCGGAAGACAATGCGCGCGCAGGCAACGTCTTCATAGCGCCATGACTGCGGAAGAAAGTCGACAAGCGATTTCAGAAATTCTTCCAGAGAATCATAGTGGATTTCCGCCAGGCGCGCCATTTTGTACAAACAGTTCAATTCCTTGATCCGTTCCTGCAAAGCAATTTCAACGCCGTCTTTTCTTTCCATCCTTATCCCCTCCCGCCGCCAATGAGCGAAACTGACATTACCCATATTTTATAGGCAATTCAAGTGCATTCTTTCAGCATTTACAAGAGGCGGCCGATTCCGTACATTGTTTGTCAAAAGGACTCTGTAAATCAACCGACGAGAAACCGCGCGTGGCGCTGTTTCCGGACGAGATACCCCAAAAATAACGAAACTACGGAAGTGCAGATGAACATCGACCTACAGCCCAAAAAAGTATCCGCCCTCCTGCCCACCGACATTCCGTTTCAAACGGCCTATTGGAGCGAGGTCAAATCCCGCCTCGGCTGGCAGCCGGCCGCTTTTGATTATCGCTCATCGACAGGTCAGGCAGGCGACGTTCTGCTGCTGACCAGGACGCTCGACTCCGGACCGGGCGTCGCTTACGTTCCCCAGGGTCCCGAAGCCGGCCCGGAACCGGAACAGCAGGGCCTTTTCCTGGAGGCGTTGTCGCTGGCGCTCGCAAAGCATCTGGATTCTTCCGTCGCCTTCGTCCGCTACGATCTTCCCTGGACATCGCCATATGCCTCTGATGCCCCGAAAGGAGAGCCCTGGCCGGGACATCCGGCCCCGCCGCTTCGGGAGCTGCGCATGAACTTCGGGACCCGCACCTGGAATTTGCGCAAAGCCACTCTGGATCTCACTGTTGCCGATGCGCTGGTGATCGACCTGCGCCCGCCCGTGGAAAAGATTTTCGCGGGCATGAAATCCAAGACCCGTTACGACATCCGTCTGGCGCGGAAAAAGGGCGTCTCGGTCTTTCGCGCGCCCTTCGACAAGCTGCCGCTTTTTTACGATCTGTATCTTCAGACGGCAAAACGGAACGGCTTTGCGACCTGCGCCTACAGCTCCTTTGCCGCGCTGTTTTCCGCCGGCGCGCCCGGCCGCGGACCGTCTGAAACCATTTTTCTTCTGGCCGCCAGAGGCTCGGATATCCTCGCCGGCGGAATCTTCGTTATTGCGGGACGCCAGGCCTTGTATCTGTACGGCGCCTCCGCCGGCGAGCGGCGGGATCTGATGGGACCCTACGCCCTGCACTGGGACGCCATCAGGCTGGCGCGAAATAAAGGGTGCCTCACCTACGATATGGGCGCCGTTTCGCCCGGTCCGGATTCGAGCCATCCGTTTTACGGCCTGTACCGGTTTAAAACCGGCTTCGGCGGGAAAATCGTCCATCGCAGCGGCTCCTGGGATTTTCCCTATCATCAGGAAAGCTACGCGTCTTTTCGCACTCTCGAATCGATCAACCAGCTCGCGGCCGCGGCAGAGCCCGCATCATGAAAACGGGATTGTTCCCGGGAAAGGCAGGCATCATGAGTCGCTTATCCGTTCTGCAATCCGTCCACGAATCGGGCCGGCACGGCAATGCTCCGGCCGGTACCGTCCGACTGGACAACCGGCCGCGTCCGCCGGCAAAAACCTTGCCGGCCGCGGAAAAGAAAATGAACCGCGGCGCGGATATCAGACAGACACACGGCCGGCGCTAATCCAGACCGGCCGCCGGACATTCATTTTTCCGGGCACAAAATCCTCGAAAGGAGACGGCCGAACATGTACAAGAAAATCCTGGTTCCTCTGGACGGATCGGAACTTGCGGAATACGCATTGCCGCATATCAAGAAACTGGTGAAGAGCGGATTCTCCGGCGAGGTCACCCTGCTCAAGGTGTTCTGGGTGGATTATCCGGAATTTCGGAACCTGCACGGCCACCCCGGATACGTCGAACTGCGCAAAAGAGCCGAAAACGAAGCCCGGCAGTACCTGTCCGACATCAAAGACGATCTGCGCGCCGGGGGAATCCAAGCGGATATCGCGCTTTTGGAGGGCAACCGGCCCGCCAGCCTGATTTCCGACTATGCGCAAAACGCCAAAATCGATCTGATTCTCATCGCTACCCGCGGCTACACGGGAAGGATCGGCATCGATCCGGGCTCGGGAAAAAAGATGATGCTGGGCAGCGTGGCCATCAAGGTTCTGCACGAGGCCTGCGTGCCCGTGCTGCTTATCCGAACGGAATCCTGCCTGGAAAGATGAAGCCGAAACCGGTCCCGGGCGGTCAGTTTTCCTGCCGGACGAAACCGCTTTCGTACGTGCAAAGCCCGCCTCCCCCTTGGCGGGCTTTGCACAAAACCTTCTGAACAACGGCCGGATCCGGCCGGTAACGGACGAGAAAGGGATTAAGCCTTCCAGAGCGTGACGCGGTTGCGCCCCTTGTTTTTCGATTGGTACAGGGCCTTGTCCGCTTTTTCAAACAGGTCGGAAACATTCGCGGCATTATCTTCCTGCGTGCCGGCCACGCCGATGCTGACGGTGAAGGAAATGCTCTGCTCCTCCTGCGCGGCGGGCGGCAGGGCCGCCTGCTGTTCGATGCGTTCCCGAAGCCGGCAGCAGACACGGTACGCCGCGGACGCGGAGGTTTCCGGCATCAGTACGCCGAATTCCTCGCCGCCCAGGCGGGCGACCACATCCGACTCCCTGAGCGAAGAGGCGAGGATCTTTCCGAAGCGGGCCAGAACCGCGTCGCCGGCCGAATGGCCGTAAGCGTCGTTTACCCTTTTAAAAAAATCGATGTCCAGGATGCCGATCGACAGCGCCTTGCCGTAGCGTTTGGATCTTTCAATCTCGCACTTCACATACTCCATGAAGTAACGCCGGTTGTAAAGGCCGGTCAATTCATCCGTCTGCGCCAGCTGTTCGATGCGTCTGAGCAGCGCCACCCGGTCCGTGGAATCATGAAGGGTGATCAGTTCTCCGACGCTTCTGCGGTTTCTGATGATCGGCAGACACTCGACATCAAAATACCTTTGCGTAGCGCCGTCGGATAATTCAATGCCCAGCGGACCGTCCGGGGCGGATTTTTCACCCGTCTTCCGGCGCTCCATTATCTCCGCGCAGACGCGGTAAAGATCGGGGCAAAGCGATGCAACATCGGCAAAAGACCGCCCTCCGATCGGTTGTCCCGGTGCGACGATTTTCTGCGCCTGCGGATTGATGTCCAGAATCGTCGCGTCGGAGTCGATAATGATGACGCCTTCCCTCATCTGTTCGATGATCATGGCGCGCGCAATCGGCACCAGCTCGAGCAGCCGGTACCGGAAAGTGCCGATGTAAAAGCAGATCATGGAGAAAAACAGGCCGCAACAGGTATAATCCTTAACCAGACCGGGAAAGAGATTGAACAGATAAACGATGTTCCCGATCAGCGGGGGAAAAACGCCCGCCAGGACCCAGGACGCCTGCCGGCGGTAAATTCCGGAACTGCGCAGAAACGCCCGGAGAATGATCCAGGCGCCGCCGAGCATGAGCGCGTAATTGTACAGGGCGGCGATATAAAACCAGAAGCCGTGCTCCACGCGGAGGGTGAGCAGGCGGCCGATCGGCACATAATCGGTGCGGCTCCAGATCAAACCGTGCCACTCATTGGTCGCAACAAGGATGCCGGACAGGAGAGGCAGCGCAAACAAAAGCAAAAGGCGCGGGAACCGCAAGGAATCGTCCTGCCCCTCATAGCGCACGGCAAACACCAGCCAGACCACGGGAATGGCCGTCAGAAACCCAAACGTCAGTTTGGCAAAGAGGATCGTCCCCGCCGGAGTCGTCGTGACCTGCTCCAGGGCGTTGCAGACGATGGCGCCGATGAGCAAAACGCAAAGCCAAAACAGAGGAGAGGCGGTCGTCACCGCCCGCCTGGCGTTGTAGATCACAGCGGCAAGAAAGGTCAGGAAAACAACGGTCACCGGAGCGATGACCAAAAAGATCTGATACTGAAGCAAAATGTCCTGATTCATAGGTCCAATCCGGCGCCTTTGTCCCAAACGGTATAACGCAACGGCTCCGGCATTGCAAGGGGCGGCGCTCTTGTCAGAAACGCGCTTTCGATCGCACAAAAAATCGCTCCGCCCGTTAAATTCTCATCCCGCCCGGCTTAAAAGATCTTCTTCGATCGTCCGGGACGCCTTGCCGCCCTTATCACTGCGGCGGATTCTGCGGCGGCCCGGCGCCCTCGGGGATTTCCGGCGCGGCCGGATCCGCCACAGGGGCGGGCGCGGCGTTCGTCTCGCCTGCCGGCGTCGTTTCGGATGCGGGTTTCACTTCTTCTTCCGCCAAAACCTCGTCGTATTCTTCGATGACGATGCCGCGGCGCACCATGATCTGGTAGATCCGCTCCGCGCGGCCGGCCGCATAGCGGGAATTTTTATCGGGATTGAAGCGCTTCGGATTGGGCAAGGCAGCGGCGAGTTCCGAAGCCTCGCGCGGCCCCAGCGACGCCGCGGACTTGCCGTAATACTTCCGGGCGGCCAGGCCGACGCCGAATTGTCCGTCGCCCCACTCGGCCACGTTCAAGTAAAGCTCCATGATTCTTTTCTTGCTGAGCTGCCGCTCGATCCGCCAAGTGAGGATCGCTTCCTTTATTTTGCGCACGGGATTCTTGGCCGGGCTGAGGTACAGATTTTTGGCCAGCTGCTGCGAAATGGTGCTGCCGCCGGCCTTGAACTTCTTCTTGCGGAGGTCTTTTTCCAGCGCCTTTTGCATCGCTTCGAAATCGAAGCCTTCGTGCGACCAGAACTTGTCGTCTTCCGCAATGATCACCGCCTTCACGACATAAGGCGACACCTGGGACAGGGGGACCCAGGACGTGGCGATCTTTTTCTTGATGCCCTTGTCCTGCCACATCTCTTCCCGGTATTCCATGAAAGCGGTTTTACCGGGGCGGTCCGTCGCCAGACGGGCGACGTTCGGATAAAAGAAATAGCGGCCGATATCGACCACCAGAAGCGCCAGCAGGACCGCCGCGGCCCACCCTATTATTTTTTTCCATCCCAACATGATCCTTACTTCCCGTTTTTCTTCGGTTGTCGCTTCCTATACCCCCTGCAAAAATATTGCAAAATAAATTTGACAGGCTTTTTGATTTTTAGTATGCGTTAGCCGACACGAAGTAGGCGACATGGACTTGAGATGAACCTTCGTTTTCTGTGTGCAGTAAAATATCCTTTGTGAATATATCCTTGGCGGCCTGACCGCCCGAATCTGTGCACCGTTAACAAAATGGGACCCCCCTCAAAAAACAAGGAGGTGCTTCATGATGCAACGGCGATCATTCGTATTATCGGGGTTGTTTGTTTTTTTTCTTTTGTTCTTTCTTAATGCCGCGGCCGGGGCCGCATCCTATCAGGTCAAAAAAGGCGACAGCCTTTACAGCATTTCCAAAAAAACAGGCGTCAGCGTCAACGACATCAAAAAGACCAATCGCCTGACGGCCAACACCGTCAAACCCGGACAGAAACTGTCCCTCCCGGGAAAAGATTCGCAAAAAGAGCCGACAGCCGTCCGGGACGCCAAAGTAAAAGCAACAGCGCAATATTACACGGTCAAAAGGGGCGATACCGTACCGAGCATCGCCCAAAAAACCGGCGTACCCGTCATGCAGATCGCCCGGATGAACAACGTCACCACAAAAACCCTGCGCGCCGGCCAGAGGCTGATTTTAGCGAAATCGGAGCCGCCCGCCAAGGCGCCGGCCGCGCCGGAAGAGGATTTACTGGATGAAGAGGACGAAGAGGCCCTGGCCGAGTCGTCTTCAGAAATCGCCTGCGAAGAAAGATCCACGGACGAACTTTTGGGCACATGGGGCAGCGCGGATGAAAGAAAACTCTTTATCCGGGTCGCCACCGGCTTTCTGGGCGCTCCGTACCGCCTGGGCGGCGCGACGGTCAAAGGCATCGACTGCTCCGCTTTTGTCCGGAAAATGTACGAATTCTTCGATATTTCGCTTCCCCGCACCGCGCGGGAGCAGTCCAATATCGGCATGCCGGTGAAACGCGACGAACTCGTGGAAGGCGATCTGGTGTTTTTCCGCACCCGGAAACCGATCGGCCACGTGGGCATTTACATCGGCAACAACGAATTTGTCCATGCGTCGTACAAAGGCAAAGCCGTCCGCATCGACAACCTGGATCAGCCCTATTTTCAGAAGCGCTTTCAGCGGGCCGTCCGCGTGAAGGGTCTGGAGGGAAAAGGCGGTACGTAGCAGTGGAATCTTTTCCAAACCGTTTACCTCCAAGGGGCGCCGGCGCCCCTTGTTTTTTTTAAACGCTTTTTTGCCGGTTGATTATGCCGTTTGTTTATTATATGAAGTCAATCCTGCCGGTTTGATCGTTTACTATTAAAGACGACTAACGTGTAACACATCCATTGAAGAAGGAGGACGTTATGAAAAAAGCAGCGTTGATCTGTATCAGCCTTCTCACCCTGGCGCTCTTGTGCAGCGGCTGCCTGGTTGCAGAAAGCAAGTATCTGAAGAAAGTCGATGAAACAAACCAGTTAACGCAGCAGATCGCCTCTCTGGAAACCCAAAACAAGGGGCTCACGGAGCAGGTGACGTCCCTGACGGGAAAAGTGGCCGATCTGGAAGCCGACAAAGCCCGCCTTGCGGAAAGCCTCGACCGGGCCGCAAAAAAGACCCAGGAACAGGAAAAAGCCAGCAGCACCTATCAGCAGCTGCTCAAGGAGATGAAAACCGAAATCGCCCAGGGGCAGATCACCATCAAGGAGCTGAAAGGCAAGCTGACGATGGACGTCGTCGATAAAATCCTCTTTGCCTCCGGAGAAGCCAAAGTCAAAAAGGAAGGCCTGGAAGTCCTGGACCGGGTGGTGGAAATTCTGAAGGACGTGAAAGACAAAAACATCCGCATTGAAGGCCATACGGACAACGTTCCGATTGCCGGGAAGCTCGCGAAGATTTATCCCACCAACTGGGAATTGTCCGCGGCCCGCGCCATCAACGTCTCCCGCTACCTGCAGCAGCAGGGCATCGATCCGTCGGTTCTCTCGGCGACGGCGTTCGGCGAATACCAGCCGATCGCGGACAACACGACGCCCGAAGGCCGGGCGAAGAACCGCCGGATCGCGATCATTCTGCTGCCCAAGGATTAGCGCCGGCCGGTTTTGCAGCAAGGAAAGCTTCATGGGAAAAAACATCGTAGAAAAAATCCTCGCCGGGCACCTGGTTTGCGGTACGCTTGCGCCCGGCGAGGAAATCGGCCTCCGCATCGACCAGACCCTCACCCAGGACGCCACGGGCACCATGGCTTATCTGCAGTTTGAAGCCATGAACGTCCCCCGGGTCCGCACGGAGCTGTCCGTCAGCTACATCGACCACAACACGATTCAGATCGGTTTTGAAAACGCGGACGATCACCGGTACCTGATGAGCGTCGCGCAAAAGTTCGGCATCGTGCTGTCGCGCGCCGGCAACGGAATCTGCCACCAGGTCCACCTGGAGCGCTTCGGGCAGCCGGGCAAAACACTGATCGGCTCCGACAGCCACACGCCTACCTGCGGCGCGCTGGGCATGATCGCCATCGGCGCGGGCGGACTCGACGTCGCGCAGGCGATGGCGGGAGAACCCTTTTACCTCGCCTGCCCGTCCGTGGTGAAAATTCTCCTCGAAGGCCGGCTTCGACCCTGGGTTTCCGCCAAGGACATCATCCTCAAAGTGCTGGAAATTTTCTCCACCAAAGGGAATGTCGGAACCGTTTTCGAATACGGCGGCCAGGGCGCAGCGACGCTGAGCGTCCCGGAGCGCGCCACCATCACCAACATGGGAGCGGAATGCGGCGTGACGACCTCCGTGTTTCCCAGCGACGAGATGACCCGCCGGTTTCTGCGCCTGCAGGACAGAGAGGCACACTTCGTTCCCCTGAGCGCCGATGCCGACGCAGCTTACGCGCGCGTCGTGACGATCGACCTGTCCCGGATTGAGCCGCTCGCCGCCAAACCGCACAGCCCCGACAACATCGCCGCGGTCCGGTCTCTCACCGGCATCCCTGTCCAGCAGGTCTGCCTGGGAAGCTGCACCAACTCTTCCTACAAGGATCTGGTGACGGTCGCCAGGATCCTCAAAGGCCGGATTGCGCATTCCGACGTCAGCTTCATTTTGGCGCCGGGCTCCCGGCAGGTTCTCGACAATCTCGCCCGCGACGGCTACCTGGCGGATCTGATCGCCTCCGGCGCGCGGCTTATGGAAAATGCCTGCGGCTTCTGCATCGGCAACAGCCAGAGTCCCTCGTCCGGCGCGGTTTCGCTGCGCACCTCCAACCGGAATTTCCTCGGCCGGTCGGGAACGCTCGACGCCGACATTTACCTGGTAAGCCCCGAGACGGCGGCGGCGGCGGTCATCACCGGCCGCTTCACCGATCCGCGCGACCTGGAAATGGACTACCCGGACGTGCCGGCGCCCGAACGGCTGGTCATCGACGACCGTCTGATTCTGCGGCCGGAAGACACGGGGCGAACCGTGGAAATCTACCGCGGCCCAAACATCGGCCAGCCGCCGGTCAACACGCCGCTGCCCGACACGCTTGCCGGTCCGGTAACGATCAAGGTCGGCGATAAGATCACGACCGACCACATCATTCCCGCCGGCGCGCGGATGAAGTACCGCTCGAACATTCCCAAGTACGCCGAATTCGTTTTTGAAAACGTGGACGCCGCGTTTGCCCGCCGTGCGCTGGCCAACAAGGAAGCGGGCCGGCACAACATCATCGTGGCCGGTCTGTCTTACGGCCAGGGCTCGTCGCGCGAGCATGCCGCCATCTGCCCGATGTACCTGGGCGTGCGGGCGGTCCTCGCCAAGTCCCTGGAAAGAATCCACGCCGCCAATTTGATCAACTTCGGCATCCTGCCGCTTACGTTCGTCGATGAAAAGGACTACGACGCCCTCGATGCGGGCGACGAACTGGAAATCGCCGGTCTGAGAACGGCCGTCGCCGAAAGCGACATCCTGACGGTCGCCAATCGGACCAAAGGCGCGTCTTTCGCCTTGCGCCTGAGCCTGTCGGCCAGGCAAAAAGAAATGATTCTGGCCGGCGGCGCCCTCAACGTCCGCCGTCAGGAATAATTCCGCATTTTCACCCTATGGAGTAAAACGCAATGAGCCCAAAAATCAAAGTGAAAACCCCCCTCGTCGAAATGGACGGAGACGAAATGACCCGCGTCATGTGGCAGATGGTGAAAGACAAGCTGCTCCTTCCCTATCTGGACATGGACATCGACTACTACGATCTGCACGTCAAGCACCGCGACGACACGGACGACCGGGTCACGGCCGACGCGGCCCGCGCCGTTCAGAAATACGGCGTCGGCGTCAAATGCGCCACGATCACGCCCAACGAAGACCGGGTGAAGGAATACAACCTCAAGAAAGCCTGGAAAAGCCCCAACGGCACGATCCGCGCCATGCTCGACGGCACGGTGTTCCGCAAACCGATCCTCGTGAACAACATCCGGCCGGGCGTCGCCGCCTGGAAAAAACCGATTACCATCGGCCGCCACGCCTACGGCGACGTTTACGACAATTTCGAAATGACCGTTCCCGGCGCGGGCAGACTGGAAGTCGTTTTCACGCCGGCCGACGGCGGTCCGCCGCAGAGGGAACTCGTGAAGGACTTTCCCTCGGCGGGCATCGTCCAGGTCAACTCCAACCTGGAGGCGTCGATGCTGAGCTTCGCCCGGGCCTGCTTCACCTACGCGCTTTCCGAAAAGATCGACGTGTGGTTTTCCACCAAGGACACGATCTCCAAAAAGTACGACGCGGGCTTCCGCGACGTCTTTGACCGCGAATTTGCCGAACACTGGAAGGACCGTTTTGCCCGGGCGGGCATCGAATACTTCTTTACGCTCATCGACGACGCGGTCGCGCGTATCATGAAGACGGAAGGTGGAATGCTCTGGGCGCTCAAAAACTACGACGGCGACGTGATGTCGGACATGATCGCGTCCGCGAGCGGATCGCTGGCCATGATGACCTCCGTCCTGGTGTCGCCCCACGGCTGGTACGAATACGAAGCCGCGCACGGCACGGTGCAGAAACACTACTACAAGCACCTGAAGGGCGAGGAAACCTCCTCCAACTCGATGGCGCTGATTTTCGCCTGGACCGGCGGCCTGCGCAAGCGCGGCGAGCTGGACGGCACGCCGGAGGTCATCGCTTTCGCGGACACGCTGGAGGCGGCCGCCCTCGCCACGGTCGAAAGCGGCGTGATGACGGGCGATCTGCTCCTCCTGGCCGAAAAGCGCTCCACCAACCGGAAGGTCAACACGGAAGGCTTCATTGACGCCATTGCCGCAAACCTGAAGAAAAAAATCGATGCCTGAGACCGTGCAACACGCTTTGCCCAATTTGCTGGACTTTCCCCTCCCGGAGCTGGAAGACTTTATTGCCGCCTCCGGCAAGGAAAAATACCGCGCCCGCCAGATCATGAAGTGGCTCCACCAGTCGGGCTGCCTTTCCTTCGAAGCCATGACGACGCTCGCCCGCGATTTCCGTCAGACGCTGGCCGGCACGGCCCGGCTCTACCGGCCGTCCATCGCCAAAATTCAGAAATCGCAGGACGGCACGCAAAAAGTCCTTCTGGCTCTCGAAGACGGCCATTTTATCGAAAGCGTGCTGATTCCGGGCAAGAACCACTGGACGCTGTGCATTTCCACGCAGGCCGGCTGCGCGATGGGCTGTTCCTTCTGCCTGACGGCGCGCCAGGGCTTCAAGCGCCAGCTTACGCCGGCGGAAATCGCAGGCCAGGTCGTGACGATCCGGCAGGAAACGCCCGAGGGAGCAGCCGTGGGCAACATTGTTCTGATGGGCATGGGCGAGCCGCTCGCCAACTACGACAATACGGTGAAGGCCATCCGGATCCTCACAAGCGATTTCGGCCTGGGCTTTTCCTCCCGCCGGGTCACCGTCTCCACCTGCGGGCTTGCCCCGCAGATCGTGCAGCTGGGCCGCGACATCTGCATCAACCTGGCCGTTTCGCTAAACGCCCACGACGATGAAACCCGCAGCCGGCTCATGCCGGTCAACAGAAAATACCCCCTGGCGACGCTTCTGGAGGCCTGCCGACAGTATCCCATGCCGGGCCGCCGGATGCTCACGTATGAGTATATTCTCATAGACGGCGTCAACGCCTCGCGGACCGACGCCCAAAAGCTCGCCCGGCTCCTTGCGGACCAGCGCTGCAAGATCAACCTGATCGCCTTCAACGAATACCCCGGCTCACCCTACAAAACGCCCTCCCCGGCAACCATTGCGGCCTTTCAGCAGGTGCTGCTCGACCGTCACTTCACCGCCATGCTGCGCAAGAGCAAAGGGTCCGACATTCTGGCCGCCTGCGGACAGCTCAGCGGCTCGATGACCCGGCTCTGAACAAACCGGCCGGTTTTTTTTCGGCATTGACGGAGTCAAATAAATTTCATATAGTTGCGCCCAAAACAGGCACCACATTTCATCGATGATGTAGGGCAGGCATGATCAATGACGATCACCAACAGAAAGGCTCCTCACACGGCAAAATCCCTGAAAACCGTTATTCTCCTCACACTGGCCGCATTAACGGTTCTCGTGACGGTCGTTTTCGGCGCGTTGAACGCCTACCGCGAATACGACCACGCCGCCAATAAGCTCCGGACCAGCCTGAACACGATTTGCGCGCAGCTTTCCGTCGCCGCCGCTTCGCCGCTGGCGCGCCAGGACCGGGAAACGCTCGACCTTGTGGTTCGAAGTTTCATGAAGGACAAAACGATCGCCGGCATCGTCATCCGGGACACCCATCAGACGATCATCGCCATGAGCCGGGATCGCGAAGGGCGCGCGGTTCCCGCCGACTTTGACCGGACCGCGGGGGACCTGATCGCCAAAGCCGTCCCGCTTGTCGCCGGAGTAAAAGCCATCGGAGAGCTGGAGGTGTGGCTCACATTGCGTTTCAGCCGGGAAGAGCTCCTGCGGCCCCTGCTTGCGGAAGCCGCTTATTTCCTCTTTTTCCTGTGCATTTTCATGGCGACGCTGTATCTCGTGCTCGCCAAAACCGTAATCCGCCCCTTGCGGCGGATGGAGGATTACGCCCTTCGCGTCAGCGAAGCGGAAGCCCAGGAAAACGTGTACATGCCGTTTATCCGTCTGCCGCAGGAAATGCAGACGCTCAAGGCGGCCGTCGAAAAAATCGTCGAAAAAAACAACGCCCGCTATCGCGAGCTGCAATTCTCGCAAATGGCTCTGCGGGAAACGGAAGCCAGGTACCGGGACGTTTTTTACAATGCCAACGAGGGCATTTTTCAGATCGCGCCGGACGGTCGGATGCTCATGGCCAATCCGGCGCTGGCGGAAATTCTGGGATACGACTCCGTGGACGAAATGCTGCGGATTTACGATCATCCTCCGCGGGACATCTATTCCGACCAGGCCAGAATCAGGGAGATGCTTTCCCTCATCGGCAGGCAGGGCTACGCCAAGGATGTTGAATACGCCGCGCGCCGGAAAGACAAAACGCCCATCACCACGCTCGTGGATGCCCACGTCATCCGCGACGCCGAAGGAAAGGTCATGTATTACGAAGGCCTGCTCCGCGACATCACCGAGCGCAAGCGGCTCGACGAACTGCGCATCGCCAAGGAAGCGGCCGAAAAGACGGCGCAGTCCAAAAACGAATTTCTGGCGAATATCAGCCATGAAATCCGCACGCCGATGAACGCCATCATCGGTTTTACAAATTTGGCGCTGCAAAACGACCTGCCCGTCAAACTCAGAAATTATTTAAACACCATCGCCGGATCCGCCCGCAACCTCCTGCGGCTGATCGACGACCTGCTCGATTTCTCCAAGATCGAATCGCAGCACATGGAAATGGAATCCGTTCCCTTCAGCCTTCGCGACATCATCGCCAACACCTCGGACATGACGGCCCTAAAAGCCGGAGAGAAGGGCATCGTGTTCAAAGCGTCCGTGGGCGAGGATGTTCCCGACCGGCTGGTCGGCGACCCCCTGCGCCTGGGTCAGGTGCTGCTCAACCTGGTCAACAACGCCGTCAAATTCACGTCCGCGGGCCATGTTTATCTTTGCGCCGAGGCGCAGAACGTCACCGCCGACGACTGTCTGATCAAATTTTCAGTTGAAGACACGGGCATCGGCATGACGTCCGAACATCTCGCCAAGCTCTTCAAGCCCTTTTCGCAGGCCGACACGACGATTACCCGGCGTTTCGGCGGCACGGGACTGGGACTGGCCATCTGCAAGCATCTGGTGGAAATGATGGGCGGCCGCATCCAGGTGGAAAGCCGGATGGGCGAAGGCACCACCTTTTCCTTCGCCATCGAATTTTCCCGGGCCCGGGAAAACGACGGCAGCCCGACCGAAGCGGACGAGGCTCTTTCCTGGGCCGTGGACCCGAGCCGCGGCCGCCGCGCCTATCAGGCCCTCCGGGGCGCCCGGGTTCTGCTGGTGGAGGATAATCCCATCAATCAGGAACTGGCCGCGGAAATCTTAAATGAAATCGGTCTGGCGGTCGACATCGTCTCCGACGGCCCCGAAGCGCTGGCGTGCCTTCGCGAAACGCCCTGCGACCTTGTTTTGATGGACGTCCAGCTTCCGAAAATGAGCGGTTTGGAAACCGCCCGGCGCATTCGCAAAGACGAGCGCCTGCGGGGGCTCCCAATCGTCGCCATGACGGCGGACAACAGCGTGCGGGCCAAAAAAGACTGTCTGGCGGCGGGAATGAACGACTATATTGCCAAACCTCTCGACATCGATTTGCTTCTGTCCGTCCTGGTCAAATGGCTGGCCTCCCGGCCGTCGGCAGCTCCCCCGTCCTCCGCCGGACAGACGCCGCCTGCCGCCCCCGGCGCATTGCCGGATTTCCTGCCGGGCATCGACATCGCCCGGGGCCTGGCAAGAGTAGAAGGCAATGCTGCGCTCTACCGCCGTCTGCTTACCGCGTTTGTGGCCCATTATGAAACGGTGGAAGACGACATCGCCCGCGCCATGGAGCAAAACGACAACAGCCGGGCCGCGGCCGAGGCGCATACCGTCAGAGGCGCCGCGGCCAACCTGTCGCTTGCCGACGTGGCCGAGGCCGCCGGACGGCTGGAAAAAGCGCTCCGGGAAGGCGCCCGGGACAACAGTCTGGTCGCCCTGAAGGTGCTGGCCGGGCAGATCTCCGTCGTTTGCCGGTCCATCCGCGCGCTGCCCGGCCCCGCGGACGATCCGCCGCAGGCCGCGCCGTCAGCCGAACCCCTCGACCTCGATGCGCTCGCCGCCGCCTTGGGCGGCCTCTACAGCGCGCTTGTGCGCCAGGACATGAAAGCCTTGGTTCAGTTCGAGTCGCTGAAAAAAAGCTTCACCGCTGCGGGGCTCGATGAGCGTTTCGGGCAGATGGAGGCCGTTTTGGCGGATCTTGATTTTGAAAACGCCAGAAAAGCGGTTTCCGCACTGGCCGAACAATTCAATATTACTCTGGGAGGACAAGAAAATTGAGAACAGACACTTTGCTGCAGACCGTGCTGATCATCGACGACGAGGTCACCAATATTGCCGTACTCAACGAACTGCTTCAGTCCAGCTACAATATCCTCTTCGCGAAAGACGGGCCGACCGGCCTCAAACTCGCCATCTCCACGATGCGGCCGGACCTGATTCTTCTGGACATTCTGATGCCGGAGATGGACGGCTACGAGGTGATGAACCGGCTGCAAAGCGACGAATACACGAAGAACATTCCCGTCATCTTCATCACGGCCAAGGGAGAAGAGGAGGACGAGGCCAGGGGCTTTGCGCTGGGCGCGGTGGATTACATCAGCAAACCTTTCAAGCCGATCGTCGTCAAGGCGCGGATCAAGTCGGCCATGGAGCTGAAAAGGCACCGCGATTTTCTGGAATGGATGCTCAAGGAAAGAACCAAGGAGCTTCAGCAGCTGGAAAAAGAATACCTCAAGATGTTCTACCGGAAATCCTGAACGCGCCGCCTTTTTTTCACCCCGTCTTCTTCCGGACAGGCGGCGCTTTCCGGCCGCGGTCCGGCCGCGGCGGCCGGGCCTGCTTTTCGCGCAGCAGCCGGGAAATATCCTTCTGCCGGCGCGTGATCCTCTGTCCTCCCATCGCTACACGCACTCCTCGAGCGGAAAGGTGAAAGCCCGCAGACCGGCCCGCGGATGCCCGTCTCTCAGGCGCCGCACCAGTTCCATCAGACATTCGACGTCCTGGTCGGGCACCGCGAGCATCAGCGTATTGTTCCGGCCGGGCCAGATGTGCGAATCGAGCTTCGGTTCGCTTTCCACCCCCTCGCCCGTCGCTCCGCGTATTTTGGTGTAGCTTCTGTATCCCGCCTGCTTGAAGGCCTCCGTAACGCTTTCGTCGGAGGCTTCGGCATAGATAACCAGCAGCATTTTCACGGGCGTCCCTCCCCGAGCCGGCCCGGTGCTGCCGCAGGCGGCTCTTTTTTCTTTCTGCGGTTCTTGAAATACTCCTGCCAGTCGTCGAAAATATCGTAAGCGGCAGGAACCACGATCAGCGTCAGCACCAGCGAGGTCAGAAGACCGCCGATGACCGCGATGCCCATGGGCGCCCGCGTTTCCGCGCCTTCGCCCACCCCCAGGGCAATGGGCAGCATGCCGAACACCATGGCAAACGTCGTCATCAGAATCGGCCGCATCCGGACGGGACCCGCCTGCAGGATGGCTTCGCGCCGCGCCATGCCCCGGCCGCGCAACACATTGGTATAGTCCACCAGCAGAATCGCGTTTTTCTTCACCAGGCCCATGAGCAGAATCAAGCCGATAAAACTGAAAATATTGAGCGTGTTCCCCGTCAGAAACAAGGCGCCGAAGGCCCCGACAAACGACAGCGGCATGGAGAGCAAAACCGTAATCGGATGGATGAAGCTTTCAAACTGGGAGGCCAGGACCATGTACGCCATGACAATTCCCAGGAACAAGGCAAAAATCAGGTACACGAAGGATTCCTGCATGACGTCAGCCATCCCGTAGTATTTGGGAACATAATCGGCCGGCAGAATTTTCGCGGCGATGGCGTCGAGTTCGTTCTTCGCTTCCCCCAGGGGCTTCCCCTCCAGGGAGGCGAAGACGGTGATGGATCTCTGCCGGTCCGCGCGGTTGATGACGCTGGGCCCCGTGCTCTCCTCCACCTTGACCACATTGGCCAGTTCCACCAACTTGCCGTCGCGGGCGCGCACGGCGATGCGCCGCAGCCCCTGCTCGTTTTTTCGATCCTCGGGATTGAGGCGCACGCGGATGTCGTAGCGCTTGCCGCGCAGTTCATCCTTGTAGCGGGCGATGTCCAGCTCTCCGCTGATCAGCAGATTGATCGCCTCGGCGACGGTGGCCACGTCCACACCCAGGTTGGCCGCCCGGTCGCGGTCGATGTAAACCTTGAATTCCGGCTTCCCTCTTTCCAGCGAGGTGTCCACGTCCACAATGCCCGGCAGTTTGGAAAACTCCGCCGTAATTTTTTTCGCGTACTCCTGCAGGGCATTGAGATCCTGCCCCCGGATGCTGTACTGAATGGGCACGTTCCGGATACCGCCTCCCACAACGGAAAAATCTTCAGCGGATACTTTGATGCCCGGAATGGCGTTCAATTTCGACCGCGCCATCTTTTTCAGCTGTTCCTGGCTGTGCCGCCGCTGGGCTTTCGGCACCAGGTTGACCATCATCAGCGCGCGGTTGGTGTAGCCTCCGTAACCCTGAACATAATAAACGGATTTGACTCCCGGCAGTTCCTGGATCATCGCTTCGGTGTTTCCATAATACCGCTCCAGCTCTTCAACCGAAAAATCGATAGGCGCCTCCATGCGGATGATGAAAACGCCCTGATCCTCCGGCGGGTTGAATTCCTTGCCGATAAAGGTCGTCAGCGCCAGGCTCAAAATAAAAACGACCAGGGCGCCGGCGAGGACGGTCTTGCGGTAGCCCAGGGTGAACTGGAGGACGCGCCGGTAAAACGCTTCCAGCTTTTTGTAGGCGCGCTCCATCGCGTCACCGGCTTTCTGCCAGATGTTTTTTCCCGCCGGAGGCTGCGGGGAAAGCGACCCACCGACCGCTGCCAGCGGATTGGGAATGGATTTCTGACGCGATTTGAGAAAAATTGACGCCATCATCGGCGTCAACGTGAAGGAGACCAGCAAAGACACCAGCACCGCAAAGACGATGGTCAGCGCGAACTGCAGGAAGAAACGGCCGATGATCCCCTTCATGAAAGCGACGGGCAGAAAGATCGCCACAATGGCCAGCGTCGTCGCCATGACCGCCAGGCCGATTTCCGACGTGGCGAAGGTGGCCGCCTCGCGGGGTTCCATGCCTTCTTCCACATGCCGGTAAATGTTTTCAATGACAATAATCGCGTCATCGATCAGCAGTCCCACCGACAGCGACAGCGCCAGCATCGTCATATTGTTGAAGGTAAAGTTAAACGCATTGAGCAGGGCAAACGTGGAGATGACGGACACCGGCAGGGCCACGGCGCTGATGAGCGTCGTGCGCACATTTTTTAAAAAGAGAAATACGGCCAGAATGGCAAAGAGGCTGCCGATGAGCAGGTGAAACTGCACTTCATCAATGGAACGGACAATAAACAGCGACTGGTCCACGGCAATATTGACCTTCATCCCGGGGGGCAGTGTCTTGTTGATCTTCGCAATTTCACTTTTCACCCGGTTGGCCACTTCGACCGTGTTGGTGCCGGATTGTTTCTGAATCGCCATACCGACTGCCGGAATACGGTTAAAGCGCGCCAGCGACCGTTTTTCTTCCATGCCGTCTTCCGCGCGGCCGATATCGCGAACCCGCACCGGCGCGCCTTTATAGTAGCTGATAATCAGATCGTTGAAATCCGGAATTCGGGCAAACTCTCCCTTGATCCGGACCGTGTACTCCTTGGTTTGGGTTTCAATCCGGCCGCCCGGAAGCTCGATATTTTCCCGCTTCAGAGCCAGAACCACATCGCCGGGAGCGATCTGATAGGCCTGCATCCTGGCCGTATCCAGCCAGATGCGCACCTGGCGGAGCCTAAGCCCGTAAAAGATGACGTCGCCCACGCCGTTGATCCGCTGGAGCTGTTCCTTGAGCGTCTCGTCGGCATACAGGGACAGATCGCGCACCGACCGATCTCCGGAAAGATTCAGAAACAGAATCGGCGACGCATCGGGATCCACTTTGGCGATCCGCGGCTCATCGATGTCCTCGGGCAGTTTGTTGCGAATCCCGGAAACTTTCTCGCGCACATCCTGAACGGCCTGATCGATGTCCCGCTCCAGAACGAACTCGATCGTGGTTCGGGCATAGCTTTCATAGCTGGTCGAGGTGATGCTCTTGACGCCGTTGATCGTGTTCACGGCGCCTTCGATGCGGTCGGTCACATCGACGTCCATCACGTCGGGGCTCGCGCCTTTGAGCGTGGTGGTGATGGTCACAATGGGGAAATCAATCTTCGGAAAGAGATCCACGCCGATGGACGGATAACTGACGACGCCCAGCACCACCAGCGCCAGAATGACCATGGTGGCAAAAACCGGCCGTTTGACGGAAGTATCAGCGAGCCACATTGACCTTTACCCCTTCCGACAGGTTGTTCTGTCCGACGACGACAACCTGCTCGCCGGCTTTCAGGCCTTCGGTCACCTCGACGTACTCGCCGAAGGGATTTCCCCTCTTGATGACGCGCTCTTTGGCCTTGCCGCCGTTCACCACGAACAGCCGGATGGTGGGGCCGTCGTACATGAGCGACGTCAGCGGCGCCAGAACCGCCTCCCGGGGCCGTTCGGTATAAATCTTGATCCGTGCGAAATAGCCCGGTTTGAGGGTGCGATCGGCGTTGGGAACGAGCGCCTCCGCCTGCAGCGTGCGCGTGCGCTCCTCGATGTGCGGATACAGGAGGCTGATTTTGCCTTTGAAGGTTCTGTCGGGAAAGGCGTCCACGTTGAAGACAACCTCCCGTCCCTCTTTCACGGCGCCGACGTCCTTCTCGCTGACGGTAAAGGCCAGCTTGAGCGGATTGACTTTGATGAGCTGGAACAGAGGCGTTCCGTTGCGCACGTAGTCGCCGACGGATACGCGCTTTTCCTTGACCGCGCCGACCAGCGGAGAATAGATTTTCGCGCGGACCAGTCTTTCCCGAGAGATCGCCTGCGTCGCCCTGGCCCGCTCCAGTTCGGCTTCGGCGAGCGTGACGCGCGTGGAAATATCGTCAAACTGCTGCCTCGTGATGAGCTCTTCCCGGTACAGGGCTTCTTTTCTCTTGAATTCGGCGCGCGCATTGGCCAGCGTCGCTTCGGCCTGGCGGAGCATTGCGTCCGCGCGTTTGGCGTCGAGATGATAGTCGGTTTCGTTGATCCGGGCCAGAAGGGTTCCCCGGACGACGGACGTCCCTTCCTCTACGTAAATGTCCCTGATCAGGCCGTCCACCTCCGAGCTCACCAGAACTTCCTCGTCGGCTTTCAACGTTCCGGTTGTTTCCAGGTAAGGCTGAACGGTCCGCGTCTCAGCGGTCCAGACGCGGACATTCACCAGCCGCTCCGGCTCGGCCTGCTTTTCCTTCGAGCAGGCGGCCAGCGAAAACACCCCCGGCAAAAGGACAAGCGCCGTCAGCAGACACAAGCCCCATGAACGAACAACCATCGATTTTCCCTCACACCCACGACCGTCAACACGCATAAACTCCACTCCTCTTTGCGGCCCTTTTCAAAACCGCGATCCTCATCAAACACCGTCCAGAACGAACGTCAAGAGCGTTCCGCTCGATTTTCTCACTTTCAAATAGGCAAGCCGCCAGCCGTAGAGGGCTTCCGCCGCGTTTCTTTCCGCCGACAGAAGCAGCGCGTTGGCGTCCATGACGTCCAGACTCGTCGCCAGGCCGTTTTCATACTGCCGCAAAACGGCGTTGTAATTGTCCTGGGCGAAGACGAGCTGGTCCTCGAGAAACGCAAGCGCGCCCTGCTGCGTTTCCAGGTCCAGATAAGCGCCGCGCAGTTCGACGTCGATGTTTTTTTTGAGATCGTCGTACGCCAGGCGCGCCTGACGCTCTTTGGCCTGGGCTTCCCGGAGTTCGGCCACCCGCAGTCCGCCTTCAAAAAAAGGAAAATTGAGCGATGCGCCCGCCAGAATGCTTTCGCGCACGAGGCTCACCGTCGCCGGATTCTGATCCGCCGCGTTGTAAACGGCGTATAATCCGACCGTGGGCCAGAAAGCGCCCCGGGCATACTTCACCTGCTGTTCGGCGATCATCTTCTGCATTTCGTAGCTTTTCAAGTCGGCCCGCAATGAAAAAGCCGTCTGCCGCAGGGCGTCAAACCGGTCCAGCTCCGGAGAGGTTCCGTTTTCGTCCTTCAGACGAAAGGTTTCCTCGATCCCCGTCACGCGGGTCAGCGCCGCGCGCGACAGCTTGTAGGCGTTGGTCGCCCGGATATAATCGGCGCGCGCGCCGGACAATTCGCCGTCGGCCCGCAGGAGCGCCGTTTTCGTCACTTCGCCGACCTTGAGTCTTTTCATCACGGAGTCGCGGTACTGGGTCAGCCGCTCCATATTGGCCGCTGCGATTTCCAGGCCTTTCTTCGCCCGCAGCACGTCATAGTAGGCAGACGCCACGGCCAGGAGAAAATCCGCCTTGGCGGCGTCGAGATCGTACGCGCTTTTCGTGATCATCTGACCGGACATTTTAAGCGCGTCCAGTTCGCGGATGCTGAGCGAAAACGCCTGATCGGCGCGGATGCCCCAGGTTCCGGACACCTCGGGCTGAATCACCGCGCCGGTGACGGTGAATTTTTCCTCGGAAAAGCGATTGTAGGTGCCGAAGGCCGTCACCCTGGGAATCAAAACCGCCCAGGCTTTCCGACGCCCCATCTGTGAGATGTACAGGTTTTCCTCGGCATATTTTATTTTTTCGGAATTCTTCAACGCCTGCCGGTACAAATCGCCCAGGGTGTATTCCTGAGCCGCTGCGCCGCTCGCGGCTATCACCGCGGCCAAGGCCGCCGTCAGCAGGCCCCACCACACTTTGTTCATGTATCCGATCCTTTCCCTATCCTTAAAAACACTGCACCGCTCCCGCCTACGGAAGCGTCCCCATCGACCGCTCAAGCCGCGCCAGGGAAATATGATAATCCGCCAGAGCATTGGCGTATTCGGATTTCGCCCGCGTGAGCAGCGTCTGGGCGTCCAATACTTCCGTCGACCGCGCCACCCTCTCCTTATAGCGGGCTTCGGCAATCCGGAAGTTTTCCTCCGCCTGTTCGATGACTTTCTGCGAGACGGCAATCTGGCTTTCGGCTTCCTGCAGCGTGAGGAAGGCGTTCTTGATTTCCAGCGCCATCTGATCCTGGAGTTCCCGGACCTGGTCGAGCGCCTGATTTTCCGCCGCCCGCCCCGCGTCCACACGGAACTTGGTCTTGCCCCACTCCCAGAAATTCCAGCTGGCCACCGCCATCACCTGCCAGCTTTCCATATCCTTATACAGCGTGCCGGACACGGATGGCGTATCGCCGAAGCGGCCGTAAGTGCCCATCAGGCTGACGGCGGGAAAAAATTCGCTTTGTGCGACACGGACCATCTGGCCCGCCTGATTTGCGCGCAGTTCGGAAAGCTTCAGCTCCGGCCGGCGCTGCCGCGCGATGTCCAGACATTCTTCAAAGGTCTGTTTGAAGGGGGAATAGTCCAGGATATCGACGACCTCCACGGGCGCCGTCACCGGGCGCTTGAGCATCGTGTTGAGGCCGGCCTTGGCGAGTTCCAGGGCGTTTTGCGTGCGGATCGCCGCCTGCCGGCCGTTGGCCAGTTCCACTTCCGTCTGCAAAAGATCGTTTTTGGGAATGAGGCCGACGCGGTGGAAATTCCTGGCGACGTCGCTGTGGGCGGAAAGCATTTCCACCGCCTGGCGCGCGGCCGCCACCAGCCGCTGCGACCGCAGGATGTTGAAATAGGCGATCCTGACGTCCCGGACCACATCCAGGGATTTGGCCGTGATTTCGACGCCCGCTGCATTTTCGGCAATCCGGCTGGCCTGATAGTTGGCCCAGAGGCCCCCGCCGGCAAACAGCGGCTGGCGGGCCTCGATGACCCAATTGTAATTGTTGATCGTTCCCGTGACCATGTATCCGCCGGGGATGGGAGGCGGCCCGACAAATCCGGGAAAGTAAAAGCTCGGCTCTTCATTGAGGCGGGTGTAACTGTAGGACGTGCTGAGTTTCGGCAGAAATCCGGTCAGCGCCTCATGTTTTCTTGCTTCGGCCCCCCGCGCGCCCTCCCTGGCCATGTTCAGCACCAGGCTGTTCTTGAGCGCCAGGGACACACACGCCTCGAGCGTCAGCGGCTCATCCGCCCGCGCGGACGCGGACGCGGCGAGCGCCACGGCGCAGGCGACAACCAACAGAAAGCGGATGTTAATGGTCATGATTTCTTACTCCGTTTAAGAAAATGTCCAAAATGATCTGCGTTTTGGAAACCAGCGGCTCTTTCGGCTGCAGAAACATCCAGTCGATGGCGGCGGCCCGGATCAAATGCGACAGCGCGGCGGCGATTTCGTGCGGCGGAAGGCGCCGGATCATGCCTTTTTTCATGCCGGCTTTTAATATATTTTCGACAAAAGATAAATGCGTAAAATAATCGTCTTGCAGCCGCCTTCGCATCGTGTCCATCATGGCGGGCGAGAGATCGCTTTCCCCCCGCAGGAAGATCCGGCAGAAATCGGCGTTTTCCTCGACAAACCGAAGCTGCGCGCCGATCAGGGCCTCGACGCGGTCGTGCAGGGAGGCGGCGGTCGAGACCGCCTGCCGGATCGCCTCGTACATCAGCGTGAGCTTTTCAAAAACCATCGTCATGTAGAGATGTTCCTTGCTGTCGAAGTACTGGTACAGCGCCCCCGTGGAGAAGCCGGAAGCCTTGGCGATCTGGGCGACCGTCACGTTGTGATAGCCCCGCCGGGAAAAGTGCTTTTCCGCTTCAGCGAGAATCGCCTCGCGCCGCATCAGGAACTCCCGCTCCTTGCGCTGTTTTTTTTCCATGGTCGAAACTCCGGCTCGGTATTTTGAACCACCGTTCATTTTGTGAATATTCGTTCACATGAATGGCGCCGTTTGTCAAGAAATTTGTCCGGACAGAAAATGACCCGCGCGGGGGAAGGCTTTCAGTCCCGGAAACGGAAGCGGAGAATGTGGAAAATGGCGCTGACGGCGTCGGTCCAGCCGATCTTCTTTCCTTCCTCGTACGTGCGCCCCGCGTAGGAAATGCCGGTTTCGTAAATCCGCAGCCGTCTGCCGTCTATCCGCATGCGCGCGACCTTGGCGGTGATCTCCGGTTCGACGCCGAACCGCGGGCTTTTGAGGTTGAGCCGGCGGGCCACGTCGCGCCGGAAGACCTTGTAGCAGACTTCCATGTCCGTCAGGTTGAGGTTGGTGAGCATGTTGGACAGCGTGGTCAGAAGGGTGTTCGCAAACTGGTGCCAGTAGTACATGACGCGGTGCGGTTCGCCGATGAAGCGGCTGCCGAACACCACGTCGGCCCGGCCGTCGAGAATCGGCCCCAGAAGCTTGGGATAATCGGCGGGATCGTACTCCAGGTCCGCGTCCTGAATCAGGACGAGATCGCCCGTCGCTTTCGCAAAGCCGTCGCGCAGCGCCGCCCCTTTGCCCTCGTTGACGGTTTTGTTGATCAGATGAAACGGGATGCCGGGATTCTTTTCCGGCAGAGACTGCATCACCGTCCAGGAACCGTCCTGCGAGGCGTCGTTGACCAGAATAATTTCGCGCTCCAGATTACCGGGCAGGGGCTGCGCGATCACCCGGCGCAGGACCTCCTCCAGGTAAGGTTCCTCATTGTAAACGGGAATGACAATGGACAGCCTCTTTAACGGTTGCATAGTCGGAACCTTTTTTTTCAGTATGGGATGACCGCACGCTTTTTGACATATTCGATAAATATTATCAACAGGATTCTGCGGGCGCTGGCAGTCGGAGCGGCTGCGATCGTCTCTGGAATGCCCCATGCGACGCCATCAGCGGGATCGAAGGAAAGGGCTGTCAGATCAACCGCCCTTCTCCCGCATAGACAAAACCCGAATCGCCGCGCACGTAGCCCAGAAGCGTAACATTGTATTCTCTGGCCAGCGTGACGGCGGCAGCCGTCGGCGTCGACCGCGACACCAGAACCGGCGCCCCCAGGCGGATCACCTTGGCCATGATTTCTGAAGAGACCCTCCCGCTTACAAAAAAAATCCCGGTTTCAACCAGCACCACTTTGCGGCTCTTCAAAAGGACGCCGGCTATTTTATCAAAACAGTTGTGCCGTCCGATATCCTCGTTGAAAACGGAATAGTCCGGATGATGAAAGAGAACGCTGTGCACCCCTCCCACCTTTTTGAAGGTCTCCGATTGCCGCTCGAACGTCTTCATGACATTCAGAATAGACTGGAGGGCGTATCGGCGGCGATCGGCGACGGGCAGAAATTTTTCGTGCTTGAGCGGATTGATATACGTGAAACACTTTCCGCAACCGGAGGTCACGCTGCGCAGGCTCTCGCACTTTTCCACGGACCGGCCGGCCGCCAGCTGGATCATGACCGCAAAGAGGCGTTCGTTGTATGATAGGGAAGCGATGTCGGCCGTGCTGTCGATGACCCCTTCGCTGTAGAGAAATCCCACGGCCAGCTCTTCCGCCAGCTGATTCAGGCACAGAAGCGATGCGTATTCCGTTCCGTTGATGTAGATTTTCAGCGATATCTCGCCGATAACGTCTTTCTTTTTTTCAATTAGCCGAACCTCGCCGTTGTCGGAGAGAATTTCTTTAACATCAAAGGCAGCATAAAATTTTTCGTCCATCACTTTCCTATGCAAATTGCCCGCGGTTTTAAACGCCGATCCCCGCAAACAGCGCCGTCGACAGGTAGCGCTCTCCGGCGTCGGGCAGGATGACCACGAACGTTTTGCCGGCAAACTCCGGCTGCCGGGCCAGGCGTACGGCCGCCGCGGCCGCCGCGCCGCAGGAGATGCCGACAAGCATTCCCTCTTCTCTGGCCAGACGGCGGGCAAAATCAATCGCCTCGGCGCTTTCCACCTGCTCAACGCGGTCGACGAGCGACAGATCCAGCGTGTCGGGAATAAATCCCGCGCCGATGCCCTGAATCTTGTGCGGCCCAGGCGCCAGGTCAAGCCCCGCCAGCTTCTGGCTGATCACCGGGCTTTCCGCGGGCTCCACCGCGACGGAAAGAATCTCCTTGCCCATGGTTTTTTTGATAAAGCGGGACACGCCGGAAATCGTTCCGCCCGTCCCGACGCCCGCCACCAGCACGTCGACCGCCCCTTCCGTGTCGTTCCAGATTTCCGGTCCGGTCGTTTTTTCATGAATCGCGGGATTGGCCGGGTTTTTGAACTGCTGGGGCAGAAAATATTTCTGCGGATCGGACCGGGCGAGGCTCTCCGCCCGGACGATCGCGCCTTTCATGCCCTCGCCGCCCGGCGTAAGCAACAGAGTCGCGCCGAAAGCGGCCAGCACGCGCCGGCGTTCGATGCTCATGGTTTCCGGCATGGCGAGCGAAAGCCGGTAGCCGCGCGCCGCCGCCACGGACGCGAGCGCGATGCCCGTGTTGCCGCTGGTCGGTTCGATGATCTCCATGCCCGGGTGGAGCAGACCCCGGGCCTCGGCGTCCCGGATCATGGCCGCCCCGATGCGGCACTTGACGGAATAGGCCGGATTGCGGCCCTCCATTTTCGCCAGCACCGTCGCCCCGGCGCCGCCCGTCACGCGGTTTAACCGCACCAGCGGCGTGTTGCCGATGGATTGTGAATTGTCCGAATAAATCCTGTTCATGGCTTGCCTCCTGTCCCTCCCCCTTCGCAAAATCGGCGGGAGCGTTGCGCATCAGATTTTTCCCAGCGCCTGGTCGATATCCGCCAGAATGTCGTCGAGATGCTCGAGGCCGATCGACAGGCGGATGAAATCCGGCGTCACGCCGGTGGCGAGCTGCTCCTCGGCGGAGAGCTGCTGGTGCGTGGTCGAGGCCGGATGGATCGCGAGCGTCCTGGCGTCGCCGATATTGGCCAGATGCGACACGAGGCGCAGGGAATCGATGAACGTCTTTCCCGCGGCGATGCCGCCCCGAATGCCGAATCCGATGATCCCTCCCGCGCCTTTGGGCAGATATTTGTCGGCGCGGGCTTTTTCGGGGCTGTCCGCGAGTCCCGGATAATTCACCCAGGCGACCTGGGGATGCTCTTTCAGGTGCCGCGCCACGGCCAGCGCGTTTTCGCAGTGCCGGACCATCCGCAGATGCAGCGTTTCCAGCCCCTGCAGCAGAAGAAAGGCGTTGAACGGCGACAGCGCCGGCCCCAGGTCGCGCAAAAGAACGACGCGGGCCTTCGTGATGTAGGCGATATTGCCGGCCGGCTTGAGCGCCAGGGCAAAATCGAGTCCGTGGTAGGCCGGATCGGGGCCGGCGATGAGCGGATACTTGCCGCCCGTCCAGTCGAACTTTCCGGCATCGACAATGACGCCGCCCAGCGACGTGCCGTGGCCGCCCAGAAACTTGGTTGCGGAATAGACCGCAATGTCCACGCCGAAATCAAACGGCCGCAGGAGATAGGGAGAGACGGTGTTGTCCAGCACAAACGCAATGCCGTGGCGGCGGGCGATCGCGGCCATACCCTCCAGGTCCGCCACGTCGAGCTTGGGATTGCCGATGGATTCCGCGTAAATCGCCTTGGTCTTCGGCGTGATGGCCGCTTCCAGCGCCGCCAAATCGTTTGATTTCACGAAATTCACTTTAATGCCCAGACGCCGGAACGTGTAGTGGAAAAGACTGTAGGTTCCGCCGTAGAGATTGTCGGCCGAAACGATTTCATCGCCGGCCTGGGCGAGATTCAAGAGCGCCAGCGTGATGGCCGACTGGCCGCTGGCCACGGCCAGCGCGCCTGCTCCCCCATCCAGAAGGGCGATCCGCTTTTCCAGCACGTCCGTGGTCGGATTCATGAGGCGGGTGTAGATGTTGCCGGGCTCGGCCAGGCCGAACAGCGCCGCCGCGTGATCCGTGCTCCGGAACTGGTAGGAGGTGGTCTGATAAATCGGCACGGCGCGCGCGCCCGTCGTCGGATCCGGCTCCTGGCCGCCGTGCAACAAAAGCGTTTCAATCTTCAACCGATCGTCTATTTGCGACATTTTCGCGATCCTTTCTTCGTCCCTTTGATTTTTAGATGGATTTGCCGATTCCGCTCTTCGCCGCCTGTTGCGAGGCCGGCGCGGTTTCGTTTTCCCCTGCCGATCGGGAAAACCTCAAACCGTTCCTTCAACGCGCTCCTCCCGGGAAGCCGTCCACGCCGCTTCGATGACGCCGCCCCCCAGCACCCGGTCCCCCTCGTAAAAGACGGCGGCCTGCCCCGGCGTTACGGACTCCTGCGGCTCCCGGAAAAGAACTTTCAGTTTTTCGCCGTCCCGGACCACCCGGCAGGGCGCCGGCTTCTTGCGGTAGCGGATTTTGACGTCCGCCGTTTCCGGAAATCCGTCCGCAAGGAGGTTCAGATCGCCCGCGACAAGCCCGCCTGCGAGCAGCTCTTCCTTGTGCCCGACCACCAGCCGGTTGCCGACAGCGTCGAAGCCCAGCACATAAAGCGGCCGGGGAGCGCTGATGCCCAGACCGCTGCGCTGCCCGATGGTGTAAGAGAGGATGCCCGTGTGGCGCCCCAGAACGCGGCCCGACGCATCCACGATGTCTCCCGGCGGCGACGCGAGCCGCTTCTGCGCAAAAAACTGTCGGTAATCGCCTTGGGGAACAAAGCAGATATCCTGGCTTTCCGCCTTTTGCGCGACGGGCAGACCGGCTTTGTGCGCCCGAATCCGCACCTCTTCTTTTTTCATCTCCCCCAGCGGAAAAAGCACTGAGGAGAGGTCGTCCTTGCGGATTGGATACAAAAAGTAGGTCTGATCCTTGTTTTTGTCCGCGGCCCGGAACAACCCCCAGCCGGCGGGTGTTTCGGCGATGCGGGCGTAATGGCCCGTCGCCAGACAGTCAAACCCCATCCCCCGCGCCCGGGCCAGGAGCGCGTCGAATTTCAGATAACGGTTGCAGTCCACACAGGGATTGGGCGTCCGGCCCTGCAAATATTCGTCCGTAAATTTCCGGATGACCCGCTCTTCCATCAGCGAGGCGAAGTCGAAAACAAAGTGCGGAACGTCCAGCCGGCCGCAGACGTGTCTGGCATCTTCAATCGCGTCGCCGCCGCAGCAGCTGGCGCGGCTTTCCTCCTGACGAATGCCCAGGCACATCGTCACACCGGTAACGGCATAGCCCGCTTCCTTCAGAAGCAGCGCGGCGACGGACGAATCCACACCGCCGCTCATCGCCACCAGAACTTTTTTCCCCGCCGTCATCTTTCCGTCCGTCTTTCCGCTTTCGTTTTTTCCGCCCCGGCCGCCGGCCTTCGGATTTTAATACTATTACTTTGGTAGGAATTAAACCAGCGACCCGCGTTTGTCAAGCGCTTTTCTTAAGCAGGCCCGGCGATTTTTCCAATCTTGCAATTTCAGGCCAACCTTGCTATTCAACGGCAGCAGAGTTCCAAAGGTGGCGTTGAAAAAGATCCGGCGTTCATTAAGCGGCAGCGACCCTTCCGGCGCGGTCCGGACCGAAGGCTTGAAATACGGAAACCCATCATGCAGAACCACATCGTTTTGTTCATTTTGATTCTCGCAGCGACGGCGATCGTGAGCTTTGCCTACGCGATCTGGCGCGGCCGCAACGACGAACAGATTCTGCGCAGCATCATTCAGAGTTCTCCGATTCCCATGTTCGTCATCTCCACGGACCACAGGATTCTGCACTGGAACCGGGCGCTGGAAGGCCTCTCCGGCATCAAGGCGGAAGACGTCATTGGAACGGACCAGCAGTGGCGGGCCTTTTACAAATCGCCGCGCTCCTGCCTGGCCGATCTGATACTCAGCAACAAGGTCATCAACTCCTCGATCCTCTACGCCGGCCAGGTCACCAAATCCAAGGTGCTCAAAGACGCCTACGAAGTGACGGAATTCTTCCCGGATCTGGGTGAAAAGGGCAAGTGGTTCCGGATCACGTCGGCGGCCATCCGGGATTCCGGCGGCAAGATCTTCGGTTCGATGGAAACGCTGGAAGACATCACGGACCAGAAAACGGCGGAGGAGGAGCTCCTCAAGCGGACCAAGCTCGAGTCGCTCGGCACCTTCGCCGACGGCGTGGCCAAGGATTTCGACAGCCTCCTGTCGGCCATTCTGCGCAACGTTTTTCTCGCCAAGATTTCGGCCAGCGAGGAGGACAAGATCCTTGAAAACGGACTGGCCATCGCCGAGCGGGCGGGCCTGCAGGCCAAGGAGCTGGCGCACCGGCTCATCACTTTCGCCCAGGGCGGCTATCCCGTCAAAAAGCTCGAAAACCTCGACGGCCTGATCCGCGAGGCGATCGCGAAGGCGCTGGCCGGCTCCGACGTCGCCTGCGAACCGGTGATCGCGTCCGACCTGTGGCCTGCGGAAATCGACGCCATGCAGATCAAGCAGGTCATCGAAAACATGGTCACCAACGCCCGGGAAGCCATGCCCGGAGGCGGCGTCGTGGAGGTGATCGCTGAAAACATCACCACGGGAACCAATATCCGGACGCTCGGCGAGGGCAACTACGTCCGGATCGTCATCCGGGACAAGGGCGTCGGCATTCCCCGGGAAAATCTTTCGAAAATTTTCGATCCCTACTTCACGACGAAGGAAAAGAAAAGCCGCGGCGGCATCGGCCTGGGGCTGGCCATCTGCGACTCCATCATCAAGTACCACAACGGTCTGATCAGCGTGGAATCGGTCGCCGGTGCGGGTACGTCCTTTTTTATCTACCTCGCGGCCGTCGTCAAAAACGGCGCTCCCTAGAACGCGCGGCCGCCTGAAGGCGGATTCGCGTTTTCGGAAAAAAGCAAGGCTCAGGCAGAAATGCTCCGGCAAAGATCGGTTGGAAAAAACGCCCCGTTGGTTTCGGGCGGGCAGGCGGTTGGTTTTCCCCGGCGGGTCCCCGCTTGACAACCGGTCGGCGCCCGCGCTTTTTCAGGGAAAACCAAAATCCAGGTCTCGATTTACTTCAGATCGAATCCTCCCGTGTCTTTCTTGACGTCGGTAAGCAGACTTTCGATATGGCGCAAACGCTCCTGAAACGTGGCAATCGCCAGCGCCGATTCCCGGGGATGCAGATTCTCGATTTCAGCCAGCCGGCTGCGCAGGTGCAAAATCACCTCCTCCGCCAGACCCAGAAGCAGTGCGCGCTCGTGACGATTCATGCCGTTTACTCCGGTTCAGAATGCAAAATCATCCCTGATGGTTCTCGTTGACGGCTCTCCATGCCAGAAACGCTTTTTTGATCGATTCCGCCGCGGTTTCAATGCCGACATTCTGCATGTTGACCATGATGTCGTAGTGTTTCGGATCGTTGATGTCCTCGTTGAAATACTTCCGGATAAAACCGATCTGATCCGAATCGTACTTTTTCACATAGCCCTGCGCTTCCTTCAGCGGCAATTTCCGGTCGCGCACGACCTTCTCGACGCGCGTGTCGAAGGGCGCGATGATGCGCACCCGAAACGCCTTGTCCTTCAGAATGAAACTGCCGCCCCGGCCGATAATGATGATGTTGCCGTGCTGCGCATCCGCGTGCATCACCATGGACAGGCGGCGGATGTACTCGTTGGGCCAGATGTGACGCGATTCGAAAAACGAGCTGATCAGGCTGTCGAACAGCGAAATGCTCTTTTCATCCAGCGATTTGATCACCTTGTCGCTGACGTGGGCGCTCTCCGCCACCGCGTGAATCAATTCGCTGCCGACCAGCGTCATGCTCAGGTCGGTGGCGAGAATGCGCGCCACCCAGCCGCCGCCGGCGCCCGCTTCGCTCGACAGCGTGATGACCGGACCCGGCTTGTCCTTCTTTTCCTTCTGCCAGCGCATCACCTGGTCTTCCACCAGTTTGTCGACATCCTTGTCCCGCAGTTTGATGTCGCGCGTGTAGTCGGGGCAATTCACGTCAAACAGGGCGTTGGTTTTGACCCGATAGCGCTTCGTGCAGTTTTCGCGCCACGCGCAAATGACGCAGATTCTCTTGTCCGATCCCGTCGACATACGTCATACCCCCTTTCGAAAAAAAACGTTACGATGCTTCTTCCGACAGCGCCTCAAACCCGGCGACAATGTCCAGAAGTTCCTCGGTGATCGTCATTTGGCGGGTGCGGTGGAACTGCACGTGCAGATCCTGCAGCTGCTCTTCGATATTCTTCTCGGCGTTCTGCATGGACGCCAGCCGGCTGGCGT
>DBPV01000097.1:0-7419 GCA_002304995.1 Syntrophaceae bacterium UBA1411 | reverse complement strand
GAAAAGATCCTGTCGCCGTCCATCCGGAAGATCGGCAGCGACTTGGAGTCCCACTTTTTCTTCGCGATCTGCCGGAGCCAGTCCGTATCGACGGGCAGGAGCTGAAGCAGGCGGGGATGGTACGTCGCTCCGGTCAGGTACTCGTTGTAAAACAGAACAAAGTGATCGATGTTGCCGCGGAAATGCCATTCGTCGATGATCATGATGATTTCCTGGACCAGCGGCGTAATGCCCGCCGTGGAGCCGGGCGTGGTCAGGAGCTCCTCCACCGGCTGTCCGGCGTCCTCGACGTAATCCGCCACGCGCGCCCCGATGCTCAGTACCTTGCGGTTTTCCTTTTTCACGCCGGTGGTCTTGATATACTCCAGGGCATAGGTGGAAATCTGTTCGTTGAGCTGGCCGCACAGGCCCTGGTCGGACCCGAAGACGATGACCCCCAGGCGCTTCATCGTCGAGTGCTTTCGGTGCATCGTCGCCCCCATCCTCTCCTTGAGCACGATCTGCAGGCCCATCTCGACGGCGCGGTTGTAGTCGCGCAGCGATTCCACCGCCCGCTGGTACTGGCGGATGCTTACCGCCGCCAGCGCCTTCATCGTCTTGACGACCGACAGAAGATCGCCCGCGCTTTTCATTCTTCTTTTCAGCGACTCAGTTGTTTGCATTGGCTTCCTCGACCTCTTCAAGCGGTGCAATGGCCGGTTTGATCTTGCTCAAAACGCTGTCGCGGTCTGCAATGTCCATTTTCTTGCCGTCCTCGATGCGCGCGCACAGTTCCGGAAGCTGTTCGTTCACGACGTCCAGGAGACGCGTCTCCGCCTCGCGGATCTTTTCGATCGGCACCCGGTCCAGGGCGCCGCCCGTGATCGACAGAAGCGACGCGATCTGCTCGGAGGCGCGCAGGGGACGGTACTGTCCCTGCTTGAGAATTTCGCGGACACGCCAGCCGCGCTCGAGGGTCCGGCGCGTGGCGTCGTCGAGCCTTGTCCCGAACCGGGAAAACGATTCCAGCTCCTCGAACTGCGTGTAGGACAGGCGCAAATCCCCCGCGACGGACCGGTAGGCGGGCAGCTGCGTCTTGCCGCCGACGCGCGAAACGGATTTGCCGACGTCCACCGCCGGCAGAATGCCCTTGTTGAAAAGCACCGGCGACAGGTAAATCTGACCGTCCGTGATGGAAATCAGGTTCGTCGGAATGTAGGACGACATGTCCTGCGCCTCCGTTTCGACGACCGGCAAAGACGTGAGCGAGCCGCCGCCCAGTTCGGGACGCATGTGCGTGGAGCGCTCCAGGAGGCGGGAGTGGATGTAAAAGATGTCGCCGGGGAAGGCTTCGCGTCCCGGCGGCCGCCGCAAAAGCAGCGACACTTCACGGTAGGCCCGCGCATGCGAGGTCAGATCGTCGTACACGATCAGCACGTCCCGGCCCTGCTCGACGAAATACTCCGCCATGCTCGTGGCCGCGTAAGGCGCAATGAACTGGAGCCCCGGCGTGTCTTCGCCGGTGGCCACGACCACGATGCAGGATCCCATGACGCCGTGGTCGCGCAGTTCGGCGATGACCTTGGCCACGTCCGCGCTCTTCTTGCCGACGGCGCAGTAAATGGAGAGAATGCCCGTCTGCTTCTGGTTGATGATCGTATCGACGGCAATGGCCGTCTTGCCGGTCTGCCGGTCGCCCAGGATGAGCTCGCGCTGGCCGCGTCCGATGGGAATCAGCGCGTCGATCACCTTGATGCCGGTCTGCAGCGGAACCGTCACCGGAGCGCGGTCCATGACCGCGGGCGCGGGACGCTCCACCGGCAGCCGCAGGACCGTGCTGACCTCGCCCAGGCCGTCGAGCGGACGCCCCAGCGGATCGACGATCCGCCCCAGAAGGCCGTCGCCCACGGGCACGTCCAGGACGCGCTTGGTGCGCTGTACTTCGGAGCCCACCTGCAGATGCTCGCTCGGGTCCAGGAGAATCACGCCGATTTCCTTGGGGTCGATGTTGAACACCAGGCCCATGTAGTTGCCCGAAAACCGAACCAGTTCCTCCGCGCGGATGTGCGGCAGACCGCTGACCCGGGCGATATCGCGGCCGACGAACTGGACGGTGCCGATTTCATATTGTCTCAGTTCAGGATTCTGTTCGTCCAAAACCTTTTCCATGGTGTCAAACGTGTCGTCCAGAAAGGTTTTCAGTTCCTGACTTTCCAATGGCGTTGTTTCCTGATTCATTTGCTGCCTCCTGTGGTAGGGAACAGTCGCGACTGTCCCCTACATGACGTTATGCCGCATGCGCTTCTTTCTGGAGCGTTTCCGTCAGGCTCTCCACCAGGGTCTCCAGATACTCGTTGAGGCTCCAGGCGATTTTATGGCCGTTGACCCGGAGCTCGATGCCTGAAACCACGTCCGGCTCATGCAGATAGCGGATGGTAAAGCCGTTGGTGATCTGCTTTTTCAAAACCTCTTCGATCTGCGACTGCCGCGGGGCCGGAATGCCGAAGGCGCTCTGCACGGTCACGCGATTGCCGCCGCCGGTGATCGCCAGACGGAGCTGTCTGCTTTTCTCCGCATCGAGCGCCTGGAGCCGCCGGAGGAATTCCTCGATGATCCGGTCCTCCAGTTCCTCGTCGGCCAGATCGGACAGAGCCTTGCGCGCCGTCGCGTAGAGCTGTTTGGCGGCTCTCTGGCGCAGATCGTAGAAGAAGGCGTCCTGCTCGCGGAGCAGCATCTCCTGCCACCGGGTTTTGACCGTATCGACTTCTTCGCGCACTTTTTCCATCAGTTCCCTGCGCTTGGCGTCCGCCGCCATCGTCGCCTCGTTGAGCATCACTTCCTTCTTCTCGTTGAGCATCTGATTGCGCTGCTCATAGAGCCGGGCTTCCTCCTGCGCCTTGGCCTGCAGCGCCTCCGCTTCCGCGAAGCGCGCGGCGATCTTGGCTTCCCGGTCGTCCATGGCCTTGATGATCCGCCCGTACAAAAACCGCTTCAGCAGATACATCAGCAGGAGGAAATTAAAGATCTGCGCCAAAAACACAAACCAGTCGATATGCATGGATCATCCCCCTCACTTGGTAATGTGACCCCAGAAAGGATTGGCGAAAATCAGAATCATGGAAATCACGAAGCAGTAAATGGCGATGGATTCAATCATGGCCAATCCGACGAAAAGCGTTCGCGTCAAGGAATTCCTCTCATCCGGCTGCTGGGCGATCGCGGCCAGCGCCTGGGCGATTGCCTGCCCCATGCCTAAGCCAGGACCGATCGAACCGATCCCCATTGCCAAACCCGCACCGATAATCGAGGCCATCGCGACGAGACTTACATTGTCCATAAATACTCCTCCTTTAATTTCAGTTTATCAGGCTCCTGAGCCCTCTTTTTTAACTGCCGTATGCGCCTCGTCCTCCGCGGAAAGCGCCGAGGCGATATACACCATGGAAAGGATTGCAAAAATGTAGGCCTGAATCACGCCGATCAGAAGCCCCAGAATCTGCATCACGACCGGAAACAGAAAGGGCGTAACGGCCAGCAGAATGCCGATGACTTTTTCGTGGCTCATGATGTTGCCGAAGAGCCGGACCGTGAGCGCCAGCGTCCGCGACAGTTCGCCCATGACGTGGAACGGAAAGAAGATGAACGTCGGCTGGAAATATTCCTTGACGTAGTGCAAAAGGCCGTTGCGGGAAATCCCATAGAAGGGAACGGCGATAAACACACAGGTCGCGAGCGCCGCGGTGGTCGTCATGGACGATGTCGGGGCGACAAACCCCGGCACAATCACCAGCACGTTGGACACACAGATGAACAGAAAGAGCGTGCCGACCAGCGGAACGTAATGATCCGCGCCTTTTTTGGTCATCTCGCTGATTTCCCCCCGGATGATGGAAATCACCACCTCCAGGAAATGCTGCCAGCGCGATACATTCATTTCCGAGGACAGGTTGCGGGTGATCAAATGCGATCCGCCGACCAGGATGGCCATGACCAGCCAGGTGTAGAGGATGGTCACGTTGATCGTAATAAAGTTCCAGCTCCAGAGGATCACCTGATCCGGACTGATCTGATTGAGCGATACGACTTCCATACAAACTCCTTTATCGGTTGATCGGTATCCACCCTCTATTCAGGAACCGCTTCCAGCATCTTGGGCGGCCCGAAATGATGCGTGAGGATCTTGCGCATCACCACAAATCCGACCAGGGCGATGGCCAGCCTCTCCCAGTGGCCGTCTTTCAGGAGAAAATAAAAAGCCGGTAAGACAACCGACAGGCGCAGCAGATAACTGACGATGAGCAATCGCGCGCGGCTTTCCGTGCGGGACAGCCGCTTCACGGTCTGCCAGAGGCTGATAAAATAGAAAGCGCCCAGGGCCAGTCCCACGGCAAACATCAGGATAAGCATCAGCATCGCGTTCATCTTCATTTCAGTCCTCTTCAATGATCGTGCTGCGGATCTTCCGGACCCAGTAAGCGGCGTTGATGCAGCCGACGATCACGCCGAGAATGAGCAGCATCAGCGCCCAGGAATACTGGCTGGGCCAGGTGCGGTCGATCCAGAGGCCCAGCGCGATGCCGATGAGCGTGGGAATGGCCACCGCCCAGCCGATGATGCCGAACATTCCCAGGCCGAACCAGACCGTTTCATTCTTGTGTTTGAGGCCCCGGATGCGCAGCGCTTCCCGCTGGGCGACTTTCTCCGTAAAATGATCCGCCGCCTTCCGGCGCCGGTTGGTGGTTCGTCGTATTTCAGCCATGTTCAACTTCCCTTCATTGCTCGTTGGGGTCCGTGCGCGCGGTCGGAATCGCGCCCTACTTCAGTTCGACGAAGCGCCGGATCAGAGACGCCTCGAGTTTCGCCGCGGCGGAGCGCACCAGCTTTTCGCGCTCGTCGAGCGCGTCGTACTGCTGCACCACCACCTGTTTGAGCTTTCCCAGCTCCGCCGCCCTGACGGCGTTGCGCGTGGACACCAGGACGTCCGATCCTTTTTTCACCAGGGTGCCCACGTCCATGGCCAGAAGCTCCTGGCCGCCCTCCGCCAGCTCGTAGGAAAAGATGCCCGGCGCCAGCGTGGCGACAAAGTCGATGTGGTTCGGCATCAGGCAGAAAGACCCGTTTTCCGCCTCTGCGACGATCTTCTTGACTTCCCGCTCCATCAGCACTTCCGCCGGCAGTAAAATTTTAAGCAGCATGGTTGATCTTCGCCTCTTCAATCGATCCGATCATGTACAGCGCGCGCTCCGGATAATCCGCGAATTCGTCGTTGAGGATCCGTTCGCACCCGTTTAGCGTTTCCTCGCGCGACACCATCTTGCCTTCCGTTCCCGTGAACTGCTCGGTGACGAAGAACGGCTGCGTGAAAAACCGCTCCAGCCGCCGCGCCCGGAACACGGTCCGCTGATCCTCGCGGGACAGCTCCGAGATGCCCAGCATGGCGATGATGTCCTTGAGATCTTCGTAAATGGCCAGCGTCTTGCGGATCTCCTGGGCGATTTTGTAGTGGCGCTCGCCGGCGATGTTCGGCATCAGCATCTTGGAGCCGGACTGCAGGAGGTCGATCGCAGGATACAGGCCTTCACTGGCGCGCTTGCGCGACAGCGCGATGGTCGCGGACAGATGGCCGAAGGTGTGCACGGCCGAGGGATCGGTGAAGTCGTCCGCCGGCACGTACACCGCCTGAATGGACGTGATCGCGCCGGTCTTGGTGTTGCAGATGCGCTCCTCGAGTTCCGCAAGCTCCGTAGCCAGCGTCGGCTGATACCCCAGCCGCGACGGCAGCTGCCCCAGGAGGCCCGACACTTCCATGCCCGCCTGGATGAAACGGAAGATGTTGTCGATCATCAGAAGCACGTCCTGCTTGGCGTCGTCGCGGAAGTATTCCGCCATGGTCAGCGCCGCGTGCCCCACGCGGAACCGGGCGCCGGGCGGCTCGTTCATCTGGCCGAACACCATCACGGTGTTCCCCAGAACGCCGCTTTCCTCCATTTCGCGGTAAAGCTCCTCGCCTTCGCGGCAGCGCTCGCCGATGCCGCAGAAGATGCTCATGCCCTCGTGCGCGCTGACGGTGTTGTGGATCATTTCCGTGATGAGAACGGTCTTGCCGACGCCCGCGCCGCCGAAGAGCCCCGCCTTGCCGCCGCGCTCGAGCGGCGCCAGCACGTCGATGGCCTTGATGCCCGTTTCGAAAATTTCGGAAACGGTGGACTGGTCGCGCAGCGGAATCGGTTCATGGTGAATCGACCGCAGTTCGCAGCCATCCACGGCGCCTTTCTTGTCGATGGTGCTGCCGAAAACGTTGAAGACCCGTCCCATGAGCGCCTGCCCGACAGGAACCTCGAAAGGCTTGCCGGTGTCCGTAACGACGGCGCCCCGGGACAGCCCCTGTGTCGGCGTCAGCGCGACGCCCCGGACCGTGTTATTGTCCAGTTGCGTAAACACCTCGATGATGTATTCCCCTTTTTCGCCGGAAATGAGGACATTCCGGATCGGCGGCGCGACGGGAAACCAGATGTCAACGACGCTGCTGCGCACGGATAATACCCTTCCTTGATGAATTTGCTCGGCCACGGTTCGTTCACCTCTTTTTTATTTTTTTCCGGGAGTCTCTCCCATAAGCTTCACATAGGTGTCGGTCAGCACGTAGACGATGTAATCGAAAATCAGAATGGTCCTGGTCTGACTGTCGAGCGCCTGCTGCTGCTCCATCACGTTGATGAAAATGGCCTGGAATTCGGCGTAAAGCCAGATGTGGCGGCGCATCAGCGTAATCGCATAAAACGCCTCCGGCAGCGGCACGCCTTCCCGGAAACGCGTCCGGGCAAACTTGGTCATGAAATCGGCAATGGTGGGAAACGGGTCGCGCAGCGTGTAGACGCTGCTCAGTTTGCGGTAAAATTCAGCCGCCTGCGGCACGAGATAATCTTCNNNNCTTTGCCCACTGTTTGGCGATCGCCTCGGAATGGTTCGCCATCAAATCCAGTAATTTCAATGATGCCAGCATCTGTTTTCTCCTCGACGCGATTTAAAAACGTTGTCCACACCATGAAACTGCTTTTTCCTGGCCTTCCTAAGAGCAAGGGATGTGCCAGACGGCCTGACTTTGCCGCAATCCGGCGCCGCCGTTGGCTTTGGCGCCCGGCGGTGTCTCTTGCCTCCGCCTGTGCAAACGACGCGAATGTCTCTGCCGGACGTCGCGCAAAGCGGCGGAAAAGACGCAAAAAGCCCGCCGGTATTGCCCCGGCGGGCTGCGACGTTTTTGTCGGGGGGGGTGCGACTGAAATGTCGCCCTTTTAAATTTATCCGCTCAAACGGCGGTGCGGCAAAACGGACGACCCGTCTCAGGCATCGGGGCTCGTCTTGCGGATGCGGACGTCGCGCTGCGGCAGGGGAATTTCAATGCCTTCTTCCCGGAAGCGGCGGGCGATTTCATAGTAGAGC
>DBPV01000086.1:26339-31903 GCA_002304995.1 Syntrophaceae bacterium UBA1411 | reverse complement strand
TATGCGCCCGCCTCGGCGGCGGTGGAAATGGCGGAATCCATCCTCAAGGACAAGAAGAAAATTCTGCCCTGCGCCGCATACCTCGAAGGCGAGTACGGCCTTTCCGGCCTTTTCGTCGGTGTGCCGGTCAAACTGGGGAAAAACGGCATCGAACAAATCCTATCGCTCAGACTGACGGCCGACGAACAAAAGGCCCTGGAGAAATCCGCCGCCGCCGTCCGGGAACTTGTGGAAGCCATGAAAAAAATGCAATAAAATCCGCAGTTGGAAAAACAGCCGCCCGGCCCGGCGCTGTTCGGGCGATTGCCCCAAAGGCCTGCCTTTTGATATTTTCCGAATGCAGTTTTACAGAAGCGCCTTGCCCGGCGGGTCCGCAAACCCGCCGGGCAAACAAAAAAACTTTTCCTTGTTTATCCTTGCCATTGCGGTTTCTCATCATTACCTTTTTTCTTAATGACGTCATCATCAATGAAGGGGAGTCCAGGGTATGAAACGCAAGATCATCAAAATCGATGAAGAAAAGTGCACCGGCTGCAGTTTGTGCGTGCCGGGCTGCGCCGAAGAAGCCATTAAAATCATCAACGGCAAGGCCAAACTGGTGGGAGATGTTTTCTGCGACGGCCTGGGCGCCTGCATCGGCGAGTGCCCGGAGGGCGCCCTGTCCATCGAAGAGCGGGAAGCGGATGCCTTCGATGAAAAAAAAGTTCACGAAGCCATGGCCAAACGCCGGCAGGAAGCCCTGAAAACGCAAAGCGCAACGCCGTTGCAGGGCATCGCGATGGCGGCCCCCGCCGGCTGTCCCGGCTCGGCGCAAACGACGCTGGAAAGAAGCCTTCCGTCAGCGGCCGGGTCCTCGCCCCAGCCGTCCGAGCTGACGCACTGGCCGGTGCAGCTGCATCTGGTCAATCCGGCGGCCGATTTCTTCCGGGGCAAAGACGTTGTCCTCGCGGCGGACTGCGCCGCGTTTGCCGCGGGCGATTTCCATGCCCGCTTCTTAAAGGGAAAGAGCCTGGCCATTGCCTGCCCCAAACTGGATTCCGGCCTGGACGAATACGTCGAGAAAATCCGCCGCCTGGCGGATGAAGCCAAAATCAATACGCTGACCGTCGTCATGATGCAGGTTCCCTGCTGCCGCGGACTGATGCAGGTCGCCCAGGCGGGTCTGCAAAAGGCCTCCCGGAGAGTGCCGCTGAAAGCGGTCATTGTCGGACTGAAAGGGGATGTGCTGACGGAGGAATGGATTGCGTAAGACCTTCTTCGGCCGGGAGCCATAAAATGCGGAAAGACCGTCGGGGAAAGGGGATTCGGCGCGAATTCCGGAAAGTTCTTTTCTACTGAACGGTTTTTCTGCGCATCAGGCTCATCACTACGCCGCCCAGGCCGAAGGTGATGGCCAGCGCCTTGATCACCGTTCCGATGTAAAAGGGAAGCCAGCCCAAAAGCCACAGCAGGCACAAGCCCACGAGGGTTTCCTTCACGAGAGACTTTTTGTAACCGCGGAAAATTCTCGAGATGACGGCGTTGCCCAGAAGCGACCCCACGGCGATAAAGCCGACGATGGCCGCGAGCAAAAGGGCGGTAAAGGCCAGCGGAATGAGAAAAATGCCGATGATGGAAACCGCGAGCAGCATGAAAAAAGGCACGATCAGCAGCGTGACGAGAAATCCCCACAGAAAAGACTTGACCCTGCCCGTTGCAATGGCGTTGGCCACGACGGCGAGCCACCGGGGGACCAGGAGCGTCATCAAAAGCGCGATGATGAGGATAATGGCAAAGAAGCACAGCGAGATAATATTTAAAATGAGCGACCAGCCTTCCAGCTCGCCGCGCATCGCCGAATGAAAAGCCTCGGACAGGGTGGCCGAATTGATTTCCGTAATGTCGCCGTAAACCAGCGAACCGGCCCCCCGGGCAACCACGCCGCCGACGACGATCACCTTGCCCCGGACCACCGCCTTGTTGGTCAGCACGACGGAACCGGCGACGGCCAGCACGTTTTGCTCCACCAGGCCGTTCACCGTGATCTGTCCGCCGAAGACGACCACGTTGTCCACCTGCTCTCCTTCTTCGACGGTGACATCGCGATCGAGCGTGATCAGGTTTTTTGCCGCGGCGGATGCCGGCAGCAGAAAAACCAGCAGAGCGACAAGAACAGCAGCAGGAAAATGTTTCATCAATCAATCCTTCATTTCTTCAATGGCATCGGACCCGTTAAAAAATTTATGGCGGACATAGGCGATAATCCCCGGCATGACGGATATGATGATAATCGCGAAAATCACCAGCGTAAAGTTGCTTTTAACCGAGGAAATGTTGCCGAAAAAATATCCGCCCAGAAGAAAAGTACAAACCCACGCCGTACCGCCGATAATATTATACAAAAGAAACTTCCCGTATGTCATGGCGCCGACGCCGGCCACAAAGGGAGCAAACGTGCGGATGATGGGCATGAACCGGGCGATGATAATCGTTTTTCCGCCGTGTTTTTCATAAAACGCATGGGTCTTTTCCAGGTACTTCTTTTTGAAAAAGCGGCTGTCCTCATAGGAAAAAACCTTCGGGCCGATATAATGTCCGATAGCGTAGTTGACGCTGTCCCCGGCGATGCCGGCGATGCACAGCAAAATCAGCAGGACTTCAAGGTTCAAAGCCCCCAGCGCCGCCAGGGCGCCCAGGGCGAACAAAAGGGAATCGCCGGGCAGGATAGGCGTCACCACAAGGCCGGTTTCACAAAATATAACTATAAATACAAGAACATAAATCCATGCGCCAAAACTCTGGACAATTCCCGGAAGATACTTGTCGAGGTGAATGAAGAAATCTATAAAGTAGAGGATTATATCCATATTTGTGCTATACTCTTAAAAAAGAGGCAATTCGACTGCCATTGCGTGGCATCCTATATAGGGGAAACAGGGACAGTGTCAACATGAAAAAAGTTCCAACTGAAAATCTCCGCCGGTCCGGCAAGCCGCCGTCCGCTCCCGTCCCGAAATCATTTTTCCCCCTCCCGGTTTCGACAAAACAAAATTAAATAGAAGGAGAAAAAAGCATGAGAACAAAGCAAGACTACATCAACGGTTTGTCCAAAATGAAGCGCAACCTTTACTTCGACGGCCAACTGATCGACCGCACCGATGAACTGCAGATGCGGTGCCTCAACACGATCGGCACCACGTACGACGAAGCGGAAAGGCCCGAAAACCAGGATCTGATGACGGCCATCTCGCATTTGACGGGGGAGCGCATCAACCGCTTCACCCACATCCATCAGAACACCGAAGACCTGCACCGCAAGCAGGACATGACCCGGATGCTCTGCCAGAAAGTCGGCGGCTGCATCCAGCGCTGCATGGGAATCGATGCCGCCAATGCCATCTATAACGTGTCTTACGAAGCCGACAAGGTCAAACCGGGAGAAACCGCCTATCACGAAAACTTCAAAAAATGGATGCTGCGCTTCCAGAAGGAAGACCTGGTCGCCTGCTGCGCGCAAACCGACGTCAAGGGCGACCGCATGCTCAGGCCCGCCGACCAGCCCACTCCCGGCTCCTACGTTTACATCAAGGAACGCCTGAAAGACGGCATCGTGGTGGAAGGATGCAAACTGCACATTTCCGAAGCCTCCGTAGCGGACGAAGTGCTGGTCGTGCCGACCCGCGCGCTGCGCGAGCAGGATAAGGACTACGCCGTAGCCTTCGCCGTTCCCGGCGACTGGGACGGCCTCAAGCAGGTCGTCACGATTCACGCGCTGCGCGAGAGGGAACACTTCAAACGCGGCTTCATGGAGGGATCGACCGACTCCTACATGATTTTCGAAAACTGCTTCATCCCCTGGGAGCGCGTCTTTCTGGCCGGAGAGTGGCAGCACGGCGGCGTCAACGCCCTGCTCTTTGCCCTGTTCCACCGCCATTCCTACTCGGGCTGCAAGCCGGCCATCGGCGACATCATCCTCGGCATGGCGGCGCTCGCCGCCGAATGCAACAACATTCACAAGGCCGAACACGTGCGCGAAAAGCTGGCGGAAATCATCATGGTCACGGAACTGGGCTATGCCGCGGGCTACACGGCCTCCGACCTGGGCGGGCCGAAGGTGTTCATGCCGGGCAAAGGCTTCATTCCCTACGGCCCCGGCACCTACATTCCGCATTCGATCTACTGCAACGTCGGCCGGTGTCTCTCCGGCGAGGCGGTCTGGCGCGAATCCGAAATCCTCTGCGACATTTCCGGCGGCGTCACGGCCACCTTCCCGCACGAAAAAGATTTCCTGAATCCGGAAACGGGAGATCTGCTGTTGAAGTACACCAAACGCAATCCCAAGATCACCGCTGAAGACCAGGCTCAGTTCTGGCGTTATCTGGGCGACAAGCTCTGCTCGGCCACCGGCGGCGTCCGCAACATCGGGGCCTTCCACGGCGGCGGTTCGCCGATCATGGAACAGATCGCCATCACCACGCAGTATGACATCGAATCCCGCAAGAAGCTGGTGAAGTACATCGCCGGCATGAGCGGCGGCGACCGCGAAGCGCTCGCCAGTACCAGTGTCAAGAAATAGCGCTGTCGAATCCGGGTGCGGCGGCTTCGGCCGCCGCGCCTTCAATTGAAATAGTAAGCGAGAAAAGCCACGCGAAACATCAATTGCGGAAACGTTTTGCTCTCCACGTCTTCAAAGCCCAGTTTCTCATACCAGTCGTGCAATTCCCGGTGGTCGGCGATGATGCCGATCTGCACGCGGTAAGCCTTCATCTGCCGGGCCTGCGCTAAAACGCGCCGCACCAGCGCCTCGCCGAATCCGCGCCGGCGGTGCTGCGGAAGGACGGCCAGACGCTCCAGGTAACAGACTTCATCGTTGATTTTTTCCAGGGCGACAACGCCCGCCGCCTCCCCTCCGGTTTCCAGAATGAAATAGACGACGCCGCGATTCATTTCCCGCAGCAGCCATTCGGGGCGGCAGTTGGAGGGATGCGTCGGACTGTTTTCCGGCGTGAGTCCGAAGCGGTCCGCCACGTCCTGAAAAGCGTCGCGGATCACATCGACGAGCATGTCAACGTCTTCTTTACCGCCTTCGCGGATTTGGTATGCCATGATCCGGGCCTCCCAAGCTTGCATTGGATGTTATCTTGCAAAATATTTTATCCGTCCCTTTTCCGGCTCAGTCAAGATCATTTTTTGCGCGGCACTTTGACGCTGGCCGCTCCGGGTCGGCCGGAATCGGCCGACGGCCGGCGGGGCCGGGACGCGCCGGAATCAGGATGGCGTTTCATTCGGAAGTTCCGGGCTTTCGTCCGAGCGGCCGATCAAGAGCGGCGACTGGTCGTCATGCCGGCGCCGGTTTTCGGCGACTCTGTCCCGGCTGCGATTGGCGTAGCAGTAGGCGCACAAGTGTCCGCAGGTGTTGTAGTCGCCGATATCGACGCTCGCGGCGCAGCCGCAAAGATCGCGCTGGAACTTATCTTTGCCGACCGCAATTTGTCGGCCGGACAACGCGGAAAGCAGCCGGTCGTCGACGCACCGGCCGTGGCCGATGCCCCAGCAGGCCAGATCGATTTTTTCCGCGCAGGTTT
>DBPV01000086.1:25999-26282 GCA_002304995.1 Syntrophaceae bacterium UBA1411 | reverse complement strand
CTCACGGACAGGTCCGCCGTCCGGCTGCGGATGTGCCGGTACAGATCGAGAAAACTGATCACGCATTTTTCCGTAGAGCCGGCCAGACGCCGGGCCAGGCGGTCGAACTGCTCGGCATGGTACGCAGGCGTCATGGACTCCGAAAGAAGAATGGGATCGTAGCGCCAGACCACTTTTTGCGCTCCGATGCGCTCGGCAAGCCGAAGGAAAGTATCGGCAAGGCCGTCCTTCGGCGGCAGATGCGGCTCGATATCCCGGCCGTAAGGCGTCAAGGTAAACTGAA
>DBPV01000086.1:7116-25924 GCA_002304995.1 Syntrophaceae bacterium UBA1411 | reverse complement strand
TTCATCGGATTGCGCACCAGGACAAAGCCCTCGCGAAGCCGGTTAAAAAACCAGTCGCTGTAAAACGCGGGAATGTCCGTGCGCCTGCTGCAGCTGAGGATCATGGCCATGAAATTGACCTCCTCTGGAAAACGCCTGCGCCTGGAACCGTAAGGCCGATCCGGATACGTTCCTCCGCTCCTGGAGGTTGTTTCCCGCCCCGGCTCCCCTGGCCCCGTCAAGGCAGGATCGCAAAGACACGGGCCGGAAATCCGGATCCGCCTTCCGGTTTGGGAAAGGTGACGACGACCAAAGCGCCCGACTGGGGCACCTCGGCCAAATTCGCCAGCAGTTCGATCTGATAACGGTTTTGCTTCAGGATGTACGTTTCGCGTGAATAATCCCCCCGCGAGACAGCGACGCCGGGATCCGTATCGGTCGTCTCATGGCCGGATGCGGTAATTTTGCGCTGTTCATAGAGATATTTCAACACCTCGAGACTCCATCCGGGATAATGGGCAACGCCTTGGGCGTCTTTGTTGTGCATGGCTTCCCTGTCGGGCCATCGCTTCGACCAGTCGGTGCGCAGCGCCACGAAAGCGCCTTCCGGAATGGGTCCGTATCTTTTTTCCCAACGCCTGACATCTTCGATCGTGATGGTGTAATCCGGATTTTTCGCTGCTTCCTCATGCACATCAATCACAACCAAAGGCAGGATCATTTCCCTGACATCGATCTGGTCCACTGTGCGCAGCCCTTTAACGAAGTGAGCGGGAGGATCGACATGGGTTCCCCACTGTCCGACATGCGTGAAAGACTGCGCATAAAAACCGCTTCCCAGACGTCCCGGACCCGGTTCATAGGAATAGAGCGTCTCCCGCACTTCATCGGGGAACCCTTTCCAGCGGGGAATCCCCGGAGCAAAAGCATGGGTGAGATCCACAAACTGTTTTGTCCTGATCACCTCCCAGGCATCCCGCAGCGTCAGAGTATCTGCAGCCAGGCAATAAAGCCCTGAAGCCCCAAGCAGCCAAGCGAGTCCGACAAACAGCCCCAGAACGATTCGGATCGATTTCATAAAATTCCTTCTTCAACCGCAGATTCCGTTAATTTTCATACGGCCCTAAAAATCTTTGCCCGTTGAAATGAATCAGATGGGTGGGAGACTCGGCAACCCAGACCTCCGTCTCCCATGAAATGTCATTGAGATATTTCATCATGGCGCGGCGATCCAGAAAAGCCGTCACAAAAACCAGGCCGGCGCTTGATGCCGCAAACAAATCTTTTAGCTCCGCCCTTCTTTTCGGATCGACCGGCCCGTGGCTTGTCACGGCTTCAATCAGAAGCAGCCAGTTTTTCTTCGTATGATAAACCACCACGTCCGGCATTTTGCCGTGTTCTTCAATTTTCACGCCGAGCGACACCAGCAATTCTGCGTCATAGTAAGCCCATTTTAATTGCGTGTCGCCCACGTAAATCATCCGGCCGCCGGGGGTGTACAGAGGGCAGAAATCCTCCACGATTTTCTTCACCAGAACATTTTGACCTCCGGGAGATAATTTAATTTCCTGACCATTGATAGTACAAACGGGCAATCTTTGCATGACCCTTTCCCGCGCGTATTTCTTTTTGAGAGATATAACTTTCCGCTGATATTTTTGAAGATTGACGTCCCAGTCCGGACTTCCAAAACTTTTCAACAGTTTCAGAGCCGCCGGTTCTATCTGATAGACGGCTTTCGGGCTGTTGGTTGGTCTCTCCGGTTTATCAGGGTTCGCGACAATGAGCGACGCCTGGAGAAACTGATGCACCGTTTGTCGGCGAACCGTTTCACGGGTATTGGGAGCATATCTTTTTCCATAGTGTTCAGAAAAGAAATCCATCATGGGCGTAATCCCCATTAAGGGATTGTCTGCTTCTGGCCATCGCTGCCCCGGCGTAAGGGCCAAAAGCGCCAGAAGGGTTAATGCGGATCGTTCGTTGAGTTGCTGCCGGGGTAAACCAAGTTTAATCAGAATGCTTAAGGCATCTTGAATCTTAAGCTGTGCGTCTTTTTTATTTATTTTATTGGCCACCTTTCAAGCACTCCTCCTGAAGAATATTATCAAGCCCCTGTTGCAGAGGCATTTGATCGGTTAAATAATTTCCCAACGACAATAGCTGCTCTTGCGTTGGATAGGGGAGTTTGCGCAGGTCGGTGGCGTTAACCTGTGTATGTCCGCTGAAGAGCCGAAAATACTCGTCAACGACGGATGAATTCAGATACAGAGCAAGTCCTTTCGCCAACTTTTCGGGCAATCCTTTCCCCTGCCGATGATAATAATTTAAATGATTTTCAAAACTGACAAACGGTGTATCTATTTTTGACGGATCATAAACAGCGGCCATCACACGCCGCTTTTGCTCTTTGGAAGAAAATCTCTTAACCAGAACATAATACCCCTGTTTCAACAAAAGGTCCGCCGTTTCCGGATGAGACATAATCGCATTGGATTTCTTGCCGGATTTGGAGGGCCAATGGATGAAACCGTCTTGAAAATGGCAAGGATAGATGAGCGGGACACAACCTTCACGGATTGACGGATACAAATATTCTTTTGCGCGGAAATCCACTGTGCGTCCCGTAGAAACGTTTAAATTGAGTTCGTCCAGAGACGTTTTGAAAAATTGAATTTGTTTCAACGCTGAAGACGCCTTCTCTTCAAAGCCGAGATAGATAAAGGCATCACGATCGCCCGGTTGAACAACCTTATCATATGCTATTCTCATTTGTTTGGATTGATCAAAGTCATCGTTGTCCGATACTGAAATCAAGACTTTTTGAGGTTTCTTGTCTTCGCGAACGGCATGATAAATTATATTTTCCTGAAGCACATTGTCATCGCCGAAAGCTTTATTGCGTGCCCCAAAGACGTGAATACGCCTGAGACTCAACATTCTTAGAAAATCTTCACGAAATTTTTTAAAATAGGGTCCGTTACAAAAACTGCGGGGCGTGATGGCAACGATCTGTCCGCCCGGTTCCAGCATGCGAATGGACAACCAGACAAAGGCGGCATACAGATTCGCTACTTCCAAGCCTGATGAATAAAGCAGCACTCTCGTTTCTGAAACACCATTAATTTTTTTATACGGCGGATTTAGGATGGCGTGAGTGAAACGTTTAACTGGTTTTGAAAAAAGAGATTCTTCCGTCTCGGTTATCGCTGAAACAATGAAATCCTCTTCTTTGATGATGCCTGTAAACGGCACTTTGTTTTGTTCGCATATCGCCGAACATCTGGCCATGGCATCTCGGAGTAAAGGTAAAATTGCTTTATCCGTTTCGTAGGCAACAACTTCTATGGAAGAGGGCCGTTTTATTTGCGCCACCAACTTGCTAATCAATGCAGAAAACAAAACACCGGCGCCCGCGCCGGGATCTAAAATTCTAACGTCTTTCTTAGCAGACTTAAACAGCGAGGCCATGAAATCAGCAATAGACACGGGTGTAAGAAATTGTCCGATCATCGACCGCTCTTCTCTGCTGGTTGCAGCATTGAAAGACTGGCGAACCTGATCAAAAGGATTTATGGACTCAAACGACATAACGACTTCCTCTTTATCTGGAACATTTCACAGAGGAAAAAATAGTTATGAAGATTAGCATTCATTCTTATTTCTTTTCCTCTAACTTCTCCGCTTCTTCACTCCACTCTACAAGTTTTCGCCGAAGCAGTTCCTTGTCCGGCAGGTAGAGCTGGTATTTTCGTGCATGGATGTTGGTTTCTTTGGGCAGGGTAATCTCCACCAGAGCATCATGCTTCTTTTTGCACAGGATGATGCTTCGATCTCATAAAACCGGCGCTCGTCGGGGTTGGCAATGGCGATCAGAAAGACATACTGTGACCAACTGAGCATGAATGGCGAACTGAATTTGCCGGACGGCATCCGGAATTTCGGATCAGCCGGGAATTTCCCAGACAGCGTCCGGGATTTCTCGTCAATCGGAAAACCGGCGGATGGGCTTCGTGAAATCTGTGGGGCTCTGTCCTGGTAGGCCAGATAGAACTTGCGCATGTATTCAAGATTCGATCGGGAAAATCCGCGTCCAAACTCAGCCGTCAGTCCGATGGAGAGCTCTTTGAGCAGCCCCTTGCCATACTGCGCTCTTTTGGCTCCTCCCTGTTCATACTCGACAATGCACCGTCCGATCTCGAAGTTGGTCAAAACCTGAATGAGGTCGACGGAATGAACCACTGCTTTGCAGGCGGCAAGGATCAATTCCCGGATATTCTGCAAAAGGTTCTTCATTAACCAATCACCGCCGTTTTCAGCATAGCCGTCACTCCGGTGGAGGCCTGGGACAGGCTCAATGAGACTGGATTTCCGCCGTTCGGCTGAGCTCACACCAAAGCCCTCGCGTAGTCATGACGGATGCAGGTATTCTTGTGAAACCGGCAACAAAACATTCTCCCTTCATCCGACACAACAGAGCAGGCTTTTTTCGTCAAGCTATTTCGCGAGCAGCTTTTCCAGTTCGACAAATATCTTGCTCAGATTTTCCGGCTCGGTGCCGCCGGCCTGGGCCATGTCGGGGCGGCCGCCGCCTTTGCCGCCGACGAGCGGGGCCAGTTCCTTGACGATGTTTCCGGCGGAGAATTTCCCGGTCAGATCTTTGGTGACCATGCACAAGAGCAAGGCCTTGCCGTCGGCCTTGCTGCCCAGGAGAATCACGCCGGAGACCAGCTTGTCGCGCAGTTTGTCGCCGAAATCGCGCAGCGTTTTCGCGTCGGCGATGCTGACTTCCGCGGCGAGCACCTTGACGCCGGCGATTTCCTTCACCCGGCTCATCAGGTCGCCGGAATCCCTGGCGGCGAGCTTGCCTTTGAGGGCTTCGATTTCCTTTTCCAGTTCGCGGGCCTGCTTCTGCAGCTTGTCGGTTCGGTCGTAAACTTCGAAGAGGCCGGCCTTGAACAGCCCCGCCGCGCGTTTGAGCTCGTCTTCGGATTTCTGGACGTGAGCGACGGCTTCCTTCCCGGTCACGGCCTCGATCCGGCGCACGCCCGCGGCAATGGCCGATTCATGCAGAATTTTCAGAAAGCCGATGTCGCCGGTCCTCTCCACATGCGTGCCGCCGCACAGCTCCATGCTCATCTCGCCCATTTTGACGATGCGCACGGTCGCGCCGTATTTTTCATCAAACACGGCCGTCGCGCCGGTTTTAAGCGCTTCCTCGAGCGCACAGACGTCCGTGTGCACGGAAACATTCCGGCGAATCATGTCGTTGACGATGGTTTCGACGCGCCGCAGTTCTTCCTCGCTGATCCTGGAAAAATGCGTAAAGTCAAACCGCAGCCGCTCGGCATTGACGAGCGATCCGGACTGCTTGATGTGATCGCCCAGGACGGCTTTGAGCGCCGCCTGCAAAAGATGCGTGCCGGAATGGTTGGCCGCGATGGCTCTGCGCCTTTCCAGATCGATGACCAGACGGGCCTGAGCGCCGATCTTCGCCGCGCCTTTCTGCACGACGCCTTTATGGACGATGAAGTTTTCGACGGGCTTTTTCGTGTCTTCGACGGTAAAGCTGAAATCCTCTCCTTCAAGGTATCCCGTATCGCCGGTCTGGCCGCCCGACTCTCCGTAAAACGGCGTCGTGTCCAGAACGATCTCCGCCGCCTGTCCGGCCGGCGCCGTTTCGACGGACTTCCCGTCCACAAAAATGGCCGTGATTTTCGCTTCGTCCCGCGTCGCGGTTTCGTAGCCGCAGAAAACGCTGGCCACGCCGGAACTCGACGCCTTGAGGTAGCACTCCGCCACGGCTTCCTCGCCGCTCCCCTTCCAGGCGCCGCGGGCGCGTTCGCGCTGGCGCTCCATCTCGGCTTCAAAGCCTGCCGTGTCGAGCGAAATTCCGTCTTGTCTGACGATGTCCGCCGTGAGGTCGGTGGGAAATCCGAAAGTATCGTAAAGTTTAAAAATAATCTCGCCGGGCAGGACGGACGCGCCGGCTTTCTTGAGCGTTTCCGTTTCCTCCTGCAATATGCGCAGGCCCGCGTCGAGCGTTTCCATGAAGCGCTGCTCTTCGTTTAAAATCACTTTCGTGATGTAAGGCGCCTTGTCGGCCAGATCCGGATAGGTGTATTTCATCATGTCGATGACCACCCTTGCCGCTTCGTTTAAAAACGGCTTGTCGATGCCCAGCATCTTGCCGTGGCGCGCGGCGCGGCGCAGAATCCGGCGGAGCACGTAGCCGCGTCCATCGTTCGCCGGCAGAATGCCGTCGCCGATGAGAAAGGTCACGGCGCGGCTGTGGTCGGCGATCACGCGGATGGAAATGTCGTTGTCGGCGTTTTTGCCGTAGGTTTTCCCGGAGGTTTTTTCGACAAAGCGGATGATCGGCGCAAACAGATCCGTATCGTAGTTGCTTTTGACGCCCTGAATCACCGCGGTGAGGCGCTCAAGCCCCATGCCGGTGTCGATGTTGGGCTTGGGCAGCGGCGTCAGCTTGCCTGACGCATCGCGGTCGAACTGCGTAAAGACGTTGTTCCAGATTTCCAGATGGCGGTCGCACTCGCAGTGGATGTCGCATTCGGGCCGCCCGCACCCTGTGCCTTCGCCCTGGTCGTAGATGATTTCGGAGCAGGGGCCGCAGGGACCGGTTTCGCCCATCATCCAGAAATTGCTCTTTTCGCCCATGCGGACGATGCGGTCCGCCGGCACCTTCATCTTTTCATGCCAGAGTTTAAAGGCTTCATCGTCGTTTTCAAAAATCGTCACCCAGAGTTTTTCCTTGGGGAGCTTCACGACGTCGGTGAGATATTCCCAGGCCCAGGCAATGGCTTCCTCCTTGAAATAGTCGCCGAAGGANNCCCAGCATTTCAAAAAAGGTATGGTGGCGCGCGGTGACGCCGACATTTTCCAGGTCGTTGTGCTTGCCGCCGGCGCGGGCGCACTTCTGGCAGGAGACGGCCCGCGTGTAGCCGCGGTTTTCCAGCCCCAGAAACGCGTTTTTAAACTGCACCATGCCGGCATTGGTGAAAAGCAGCGTGGGATCGTCCTTGGGGATGAGCGCCGAACTCGCCACCCGTGTGTGCCCCTTGCTCTCAAAAAATTTCAGAAAACTTTCCCGTATCGCGTCGCCCGTTTTAGCCATCACACTCTTCCTCCGCTGCCTTTCCCAGTTTATTTAAAATCAGGCCCGGCGGGAAACCGCGTCCCGCCAGGCTTTGAAAAATTTTATGTTTTGTTTTGATATCCGGCGCGGCTGCCGCTTTTCCGGCCGTTTTTTTCTTAACCAGAATGGCGACAGCTTCTTCTTCCGGCAATTCCTGCCGCGCGGCGGCGATCGCCTCGTCAATCAAACGCGGCGTCACCCCTTTTTCCTGCAGACTGGCTGAAATTTTCCGATTGCCCCAGAGTTTGTTGACCGCCAGATTGCGCGCCCATTGTCTGGCAAAAGACGCGTCATTGAGATACTTCAAATCGAGAAGTTTTTCCAGTGCTTCTTTTATTGCGGCCTCGGGAAATCCCCTGTCCCGCAGCTTTTTTTCCAGCTCCCGTTGCGAATGCGGCCGCAGCGACAAAAGGCGGTAAGCCTTCTGCGTTGCGGCCGCCGAGTCCAGCATTTTCACTATTCTTCTTCCTGCTCTTTGGGAACAATGCCCAGCTTGGCGCGGACGTCGTTTTCAACCGCCGCCAGAATGTCGGGATTTTCCTTGAGGAAAACGCGGGAGTTGTCGCGGCCCTGGCCCAGCCGGTCCCCCTTGTAGGAATACCACGCGCCGCTTTTTTCAATGATGCCGTTTTCCGCCGCCAGATCGAGCACATCGCCTTCGCGGGAAATGCCTTCGCCGAAAATGATGTCGAATTCGGCTTCCTTGAAGGGCGGGGCCATTTTGTTTTTCACCACTTTGACTTTGGTGCGGAAGCCGATCACCTCCTGGCCGTTTTTAATGGAGGTCATCTTGCGGATGTCCAGCCGCTGCGATGAATAAAATTTCAGCGCGTTGCCGCCGGTGGTCGTTTCCGGATTGCCGAAAAAAACGCCGATTTTCATGCGCAGCTGGTTGATGAAGATCACCGTCGTTTTGGATTTGCTGATCGCGCCGGTGAGTTTGCGCAGCGCCTGCGACATGAGCCTGGCCTGCAGCCCCATCTGCGCGTCGCCCATTTCGCCTTCGAGCTCCGCTTTGGGCACCAGCGCGGCCACCGAATCGACCACCAGCACGTCCAGCGCGCCGCTGCGCACCAGCGTTTCGGCGATTTCGAGCGCCTGCTCGCCCGTGTCCGGCTGGGAGATGAGGAGTTCGTCTGTGTTGACGCCGATTTTCTGCGCATAGACCACGTCGAGGGCGTGCTCCGCGTCGATATAAGCCGCTATGCCGCCTTTCTTCTGCGCTTCGGCCACGATGTGCAGCGCGAGCGTCGTTTTGCCGCCGGATTCCGGCCCGTAGATTTCCACCACCCGCCCGCGGGGAACGCCGAACGTCCCCAGCGCAATGTCGAGGCTCAGTGAGCCGGTGGAAATCGCCGGGACATCCGCCACGCGGTCGTGGCTGCCCAGTTTCATGATCGATCCCTTGCCGAACTGCCTCTCAATCTGCGTGATGGCTAAATCCACCGCTTTTGACCTGTCCATATCTGCGCACATATTTCTATCCTCCTTCTCTGATGGTTGATGTCTCTTCTGTTTCGCTTCATCTCGCTTTCATTGTCTGCGCAAAGCGAGTTCCTTAACTCTCAGGGCCTTCCCTGTTGTTTGCAGAAAACAGTCGCGACTGTTCCTGCAGCATCAGCCCGCCAGCGGAAACGCGGCCAGCCTGGTGTAAACCGCGCCCTGCGGCGTAAGCCTGCTTTGAAATAAAATCAATTCGCGGACGGAAAATGCTCCGGCGAAAAAGGTTGCGTATTTGGTCAGGGCGTTTCCCAATCCCGACACGTCGCGCGGGTCTTTAATGCGGGCGAGCGTCAGATGGGCGCGAAAGGGCCGGTCTTCCCCGGGAAAGCCGATCCCGGCAAAATCCTCCTCCAGCTGCTTTTGCAGGACGGCAAGCTTGTCGATATCGCCCGACGTGCCGCACCAGAGCACGCGCGGCTTTCTGGCATCCGGAAAGACGCCCAGCTTTTCGATTTTCAGCTCCAGAGTCCAGCCGGATCGCAGACGGTTCTGCACGGCCCGGCTGATTGAATCGACCTCTTCCATTGAAATATCGCCGAAGAATTTCAGTGTGAGATGCTGCCCGCCCGCTCTCGTCCAACTGATCCTGCCGCCGACGTCGCGTTTGAGTTTTTCCTGCAGGCGGATCACCGTCTGTAAAATCTCTTCCGGCGGTTCAATGGCCAGGAAGGCGCGAATATTTTTTTCCGCGGACGCCACTTATTTTTTCTCCTGCAGATAGGTTCTCAGCATCATGAGCGCCGCCTCGGAAGACAGGAGTTTGTTTCTTTTACGGTCCCACCGAAACGCGTAATGGCGGCAGATCGTCCGGCCGGCGTCGGCCAGCGCGATGTACACCGTCCCGACCGGCTTTTCTTTCGTGCCGCCGGTCGGCCCCGCAATGCCGGTTGACGAAAGCCCCAGGTCGGTTCCGGCAACCCGGCGGACGCCTTCGGCCATCCGCTGCGCGGTTTCCTCGCTGACCGCGCCGTGCTTTTCAATGATTTCGGACGGCACACCCAGTTCGCGGATTTTGGCCTCGTTGCTGTAGGTGACAAAACCGCGGTCGAAATAAACGGAGCTGCCGGAGACGTCGGTCAGGCGATTGGCAATGAGACCGCCCGTGCAGGACTCCGCCACGGCGATCGTCAGCTTCTTTTCCGCAAGCGCCGCCGCGATAATTTCCTCCAGGGTCTGTTCGCCGTAGGAAAAGATGCAGTCGGCGAGGCGCGACGTCACTTCCGCGACCGCCCGGCTTAAGTTTTCCCGGGCCGCCTCCATCGTTTCGGACCGCGCGATCAGCACCAGATGATTTTCCGGAAAGACCGGATAAAAACCGACGCTCACGCCGAGGGCGTTAAAATTGACGTCGGCCAGCCGCTGGTCCACCATCGCTTCGGAAAGGCCGAAGGTTTTGATGGTCTGTTTGACCGTCTGCTGGACGGCTTGCGGGAAAAAGCGGCGCAAAACGGGAATGACGCCTTCGGGCACCATCCGGTACGTCTCCGCCGGCACGCCGGGAATGACCAAAACCAGCTTGTTTTGGACCGGCAGCGCAAATCCTGCGGCCGTGCCGACCGGATTGGGAATGACTTTTGCGCCTTCGGGAAACTGCGCCTGCTTGGCGTTGTTGTCCGTCCAGTGCAGGTTGTAGCGCGCGAAGATTTCCTTGAGAAAAGCCAGAACGTCCCCGTTTAAAACCAGCGGCAGACCGAACGCCTCAGCCACCGCGGCGGTGGTAATATCGTCGGCCGTCGGCCCCAGGCCGCCGGTGCAGATCACGGCATCGGTCAAACTCAGGAGATAATGGAGACGGCTTTTGATGACGGAGGCATCGTCGCCCACCGACATCAGAATTTCAACCGGCCAGCCCTGCAAGTTCATTTCCCGCGCAATAAACGCCGAATTCGTATCGGCGATGCGCCCGTTCATCAGTTCGTTGCCGATGGTCAGAATGCCAATTTTCATAAGATCCCCGTAAGCGAAAATAAAAACAACAGCAGACCGGCATAGCAGCCGGCGCCCAGGTCATCGGCCACCACTCCCCAGCCGCCCTTGAATTTCTGAAACCGATCCAGCGGAAAAGGTTTCCAGATGTCGAATATCCGAAATAAAACAAAAGCGACGCACAAGTGAAGTCCGGTAATCGTCACCGGCAGCATGGCGACCTGGAAACCGGCAATTTCATCGATCACGATCCGCTGGTCGTCCGTTTTTCCGTAAAGCGCTTCCGCCCGCTGGGCAACATAAATAGAGGCAGCCGAGATTGCAACCACAAAGAAAAAACGCCAGAGGCCGGGCAAAGGCGCGCTTGCCAGGCAAACCAGCATTCCGACCAGCGTCCCGGCCGTTCCCGGCGCGACGGGAGACAGACCTGCGCCGAAGCCAGTCGCCAGAATCTTGATGATATTGCCCTTGAAGTCGGCCGCCACAATGTCCCTTTTGTCTTGTTGTTTATTGTCGGGAAGATAGGTTGGAAAAAACCTAGCTTCTTTTTAAACGGGTGTCAAATTATTTCAACCGGTTCGCCCCGTTGTCCGCCTGCCGCCGGATTCTTTCCGGAATAGAACGTACGTTCTATATCATATCCGGCGGCAATGTCAAGCCGTCTGATCGATGAAAAATCAAAAATTGGCATTTGCCGGATTGTATGTTAGAAGACGGCAAACAGCAGAATCATCATAAGGAATAAATGAGAATACCCATCGTATCCATTGTCGGAAAATCCAATTCCGGCAAGACAACGCTTCTGGAAAAACTGATTTCCGACCTGGCCGGCCGCGGCTATCGGGTTGCCACCATCAAACACAACAAGCACGGCTTCGACATCGACCACGAAGGCAAGGACAGCTACCGGCATAAAAAAGCGGGAGCTTACCTGACCGTCGTGTCGTCGCCGCATCAGCTCGCGCTGGTCCAGGATGTCGATCACGACCATTCCTTCGAGGAAATCCGCGGCAAATTCATCAAGGACGCGGATATCATCCTTACGGAGGGTTTCAAGGTCAACGATTACCGGAAGATTGAAGTTTTCCGCGCGGAACTCAAGCGGGACCTGATCAGCAAAAAGGAAGACGGCCTGATCGCCGTGGCTTCCGACACGCCCCTCGACATCGACGTCCCCTGCCTGAATCTGAACAACCCCAAAGAAGTCGCAGATTTTATTGTGGAGAAATTTTTACGCAGCGGCGACAATGAATTCTGATGCAGCGGCGGCCGCGCTGAAGTATTCCCTTCCGGCGCGGGCGGAATTCACCGGTAGAGAAAGTCCCGGATCTCCGGTTCGCCGAAGAATTTCATGCGCACATGCCGCAAACCGTCTCTGTCCATCCAGCGCTGCAGGATTTTCCCGTCGGTGGTCGTTTCGCCTTTTTCAAAAACAAACCGGACCTGGACCAGTGCACCGACGTCGAGAGACGCGCAGTCGCCTTCCTTAAGCACGAGATGGGTTCCGCCGCCGGAAACATCGGAAACCCGGATTTCACGATCTTCACAAAAAGCGCGGACAAAAACCGTTTCAGAACGGAGTCTCGGCCACAGGCGCAAATCGCATAAAAACGGCTGGCTGAGCTGCCGGACGTTCACCTGCCTCTCGGGCATGACGTTTTCAATTCTGGCCTGAAAACCAAAGCGCTGATGGCCCGTCCTTTTTCTGAGATAGGTAAGAAAGATCAATGACCGAAGCTCGGTCTTGCCGATCGCGGGCCGGGTCTGCTCCACCAGGAGCCGGCTTTTATCCAGAAAGGCAATCACCTGCGAGCGACGGACGTCCTCTGCGGCAAAACGAAGCTGGATTTCGCCTTTGATCTGAAGTTCAGGAATCATGAGGCATCTCTCCCGTGACCATGAATGAAGAAGTCCTTCCTGGCAACGCGCGTCCTGGTGACCGCCACGCACCGTCATCATCCATCCGGGGTGATGCCGCGCTTCGTCCGATGAATTGGATGACAATTTACCACGATTCAGGGAAAAAATATACCTTCGCCGGGCCGCCGCAGCAAATAGCTCTACGGCAACCTTGACTTTTCGCGGGCCCGACGATACGGATGAACGTGCTTGGGCCGCTTTAAAAACATTCCCAACAAGGAGGCATGATTTATGTCGGAATTGCTGAAAATGCTGGGCTGCCGCTACCCCATTATCCAGGGGCCTGTCGGCATGTTCAACAGCCCGCGGATGGTTGCCGCCGTTTCCGAGGCCGGCGGTTACGGGCTTCTGGCCGTCGGTTTCATCAACGAAGCGGATACGGTCAGAAAACTTCTTGACGACGTCCGGAGCCTGACGGACAAGCCTTTTGGCGCAAACATCGTGCTGATGAATCCCAACAGCCGAGAATATCTCAAGATTCTGGCGGACGCGGGCGTCAAAACCGTCACGACATCCGTAGGTTCTCCCCGCGATATCTACCCGATCATCCATGATCTGGGCATGCATGGCATCCACGTGGTGCTGGCACTCGCGCATGCCGTCAGCGCCGTCAAAGCCGGCGTGGATGGCCTGGTGGTGGTCGGCTCGGAAGCGGGCGGCCTGCGCTCCCTGAATTCCGAATCCTCCACCATGGTCCTGGTGCCGCTCGTCGCCGATTTCGTCAAGGTTCCGATTGTCGCAGCCGGCGGCATCGCCGATTTCCGAGGCTACCGGGCGGCGCTGGCGCTGGGCGCCCAGGGCGTGCAGATCGGCACGCGTTTTCTGGCTTCCGCCGAAAGCCCGGCGGCCGAACCGTGGAAGCAGGCGATCCTGGACTGCCCGGACGGAGGCACGAGTTTGATCCCGCTGCCGAATATGAAACTGGCCCAGCGGCTGATTCTCACGCCGTGGATTCAAAAGCGTTTGTCTGAAGCCGGCCTGGAAACCGTCTCCGCCGAACTGGAACGCAATCCGGCAAAGATCGGCAGCGACGAACGCGCCGCGCTGGGAGCGGGCCAGGTGGGCGCGCTTATCCGGGACATCAAACCGATTGCACAGATCATCCGTGAAATGGTTTCTTGAGCGATCGGCCCGGCCGCAAGGCGCGCCATGCGCACCGGCGGACAGTATGCTAGAGACCCTGAAAAGAAAGACCCCTTCCCCGACAGCAAGCGCAGCGCTGGAGGGAAGTCCGGGAACGGTAAGGCGGCATGGCACTCCTTTGGATCAAGAATGTTTCACTGAGCTTCGGCGGACCGCTGCTCTTCGACTCGGCATCGCTGCAGATCGAACCGGGCGAGCGCATCGGCCTTTTAGGACGAAACGGCGCGGGTAAATCCACGCTGCTGGGACTGCTCTCGGGCGCCATCCCGCCGGATGCGGGCGAAATCGTTCTGGACAGGAATATCCGTATCGGCCTCATGCCGCAGCATATTGAAGATCTGCCCGGCTCCGTATACGACGTCGTCGCCGACGGCGGCAGAGAGCACCTGGATTTGCTCCACGAATACTCCGAACTTTCCTCCCGCCTGCCTTCCGGCGGCGACAAACAGCTTTTGAAAAAAATCGAGCAGGTTCAGCACCGGCTGGAAGCCGCCGGCGCCTGGCACTTTTCCGGGCAGGTGCAAAAGGTTCTCGACCGCGCGGCGCTTGACGCAAAAGCGCATTTTCAAACGCTCTCGGCCGGGCTGAAACGCCGCGCGCTTCTGGCGCGGGCGCTGGTCTCGGACCCCGATATCCTGCTTCTGGACGAACCCACCAACCACCTGGACATCGACTCCATCCTCTGGCTGGAAACGTTTCTGCAAAACTTTCCCGGAACGCTTCTGTTCGTGACGCACGACCGGATGTTTCTGCAAAAGATTGCCACGCGCATCGTGGAAATCGACCGGGGAAAGCTGTTTTCCTATGCCTGCGGTTATGCGGCGTACCTCGAAAGACGCCAGGCCCTGCTGGATGCTGAAGAAAAACAGTGGCAGACATTCGACCGGAAACTGGCCGGAGAAGAGGCGTGGATTCGCCAGGGCATCAAAGCCCGGCGCACCCGCAATGAAGGCCGCGTCCGCGCGCTTCTGGCGATGCGCGAAGAGCGGGCCCGGCGGCGCGAACGCGAAGGCCGCGTCCGCTTTTCGGTGGCCCAGGCCGCCGCTGGCGGCAAACTGGTCGCGGAGATCCGAAACATCCGCTTTGCCTACGGGGACAAAAAAATCATTGATGGTTTCTCAACGCGGATTATGCGCGGCGACCGCGTCGGCATCATCGGCCCCAACGGCTCGGGAAAAACCACCCTGCTGAAGGTCCTGCTGGGGGAGCTTCCCGTCCCGGAAGGGGAGGTCCGCCTGGGCGCAAACATCACCGCGGCTTACTTCGATCAGCTCCGCGCCCAGCTGGAGGACGCCAAATCGATCCGGGACAATATAGCGGATGGAAACGACACGGTGGTCATCAACGGCGCGGCGCGGCATGTCGTCGGTTATCTTCAGGAGTTTCTTTTTCCTCCCGCCCAGATATCCGCGCCTGTTTCCTCTCTTTCGGGCGGCGAGCGCAATCGCCTTCTTTTGGCCAGGCTTTTCTGCCGGCCGTCCAACGTCCTGGTGCTCGATGAACCGACCAACGATCTGGACGCGGAAACCCTCGAACTGCTCGAAGACCGGCTGCTGGACTATTCCGGCACGATCCTGCTGGTCAGCCACGACCGGACATTTCTCAACAACGTGGTGACCTCCACCATTGTGCTGGAAGGCGGGGGCAGACTGGAAGAATATGTCGGCGGCTATGACGACTGGCTTCGCCAGCGCGGGACGCCGGCCGCCCAAACGGCGGCGGTTAAAAGCAGAAAAGAAAAACCGCCCAAAGAAAAAAGCAAACTGTCTTTCCGGGAAACACGGGAGCTTGCGGAACTGCCGCAAAGCATTGAAGCCCTGGAAAAGGAGAAAGCACAGCTTGTCGCCCTCCTGACGTCTCCGGAATTTTATCGGACGTCCGACCGCAAACATGCGGAACAGGTCCATGCGCGTCTGGCACAGATGGATGCGGAACTGGAGGAAGGGTACCGGCGCTGGGACGAACTGGAGCAAATGGCGGCGAAGTTCGCAGGAAATCCTCCCCCCGACGGCAAGAATTGAGGTGCGTGGCATTTATGAACCTGTCTGAAATCACCTTTCCCCGCCGGCTGGAAGCGGACGGCAGCGCGGAAAAAATCCGCGCCGTATTGGCGGCGCGCACGGAGAAACTCTCGTCCGAAGGCCGCCTGGAAGTGCCTGTCCTCGCCTGGACCGAAGCGCTGGCGCGGGCGCTGGCCCGGGCCAGATTGCAGGGGCGCATCCGTCCCGGATTTGAAGAAATTGCCGAAAAGCTGGCCGCCGAAAAGAAAGGGATCGCCGCCGTAAGGCAAAAGACACAGAGATCACAGCAAGACCGGATCTCCCGCCTGCTTTTGTTTTCCGACGACGGCGCGGAAAGGCTCTACCGGCATATCGAACAGATCCTGACCGCACACGCGCCGCGCCTTCTGGGCTGCCGGCTGGATATGGACAGCCCCAAACTGTCGCAGGCCGTTTTCAGCAAAAACGCCGCTGTAAAAGTGATTCTGGTGGAGCACAAAGATGCCGTGTCCGATGTCCTCTCCGCCCTGATCCCCCAAGAGCCTTGACCGCCTGCGCCGGCCCGCCCGAAGGCGTTGTTCCCCCGAACCGGAAACGGAAATGGATACAGAAGGACCACCCGGCCGGTTATCGCTGTTGCCCCCGAACCGTCCGGGACGGATTTTGCTCGGCATCTTCAGCACTTGAACCGCGCCTCTCCGTCCGGTCCGCCCCGCAGTTTTTTCAGGCGGCCGGAACAAAAGGCCGGCGGCCGGGACTGCCCCTGCCCGGTCTCTTCAGCGAAAACAACTTCATCTTGATTTTTTTATATTCCGTGCTCAAATTAGGATCAAGATAGGACAAAAGGGAGGTGATGACCTTATTCCGCCGTCGCTCTTGGACGGGGGAAGTCTTCCAGGAAAGTAGCAGGCGTCAACGGGTATGAAGGCGTTCATTCATGAAAGGGGGGAAGGGTCATGTTTGCACCTAAAAGAATTCTCGTGCCGACGGACTTTTCTGAAGACTCCGACGAAGCATTGAAGCAGGCGCTGGAACTCGCCAAACAGTATCATGCCAAAGTCTATGTGCTGCACGTCGCGGAACCGATAACACAATGCGCCGGAGATTTTTGTCTGGATGCGTCGACCATGAGAGAAGCGGAGGATTCCGAAATCCTCCGGGTCAGGCAAATGATGCAGGAGGAACTTTCCAAATTTCCGGAAGTTCAGGGAATCGAGGTAGTCAGCGACATCCGGGAGGGCGATCCGGTCCGGGAAATTCTCAGGGAACAGGATGAAAAGGGCGTCGATCTGATCGTCATGCCGTCCCATCGCAAGGCCTCTCTGTTCAAGAGGCTCATGGGGCAGGTTTCCGAAAAAGTGATGGAAGAAGCGAAAAGCCCCGTGCTGCTCGTCCGGCACTGATCGGCCTCAAAAAAATCCACAAGAGAAGGCGGCGCCCGTTAGGACGCCGCCTTCTCTTTTTTTATCGCACAAACCGGCCGGGCTTGGCTATTCGATCCCCTCCCTGTCGAGGATCAGACGGGCGGCGCGCCAGCCGTTGACCTGGCAGGAGCAGACGCCGTGCCAGGCCTGCGTCCAGTTGCTGGTTATGAAAACGTTCGGAACCGGCGTGGTATTGGGCATCTTTTGCCATTGTCCGGGCGTCAACTCGAATCCGTAAACGACGCCGCCCTTATTGAGCGTGTAGCGCTCAATCGTCCGGGGCGTATACCCTTCCTTGACGACAATGTTTTTCGGATCTTTGAGTTCGGGAATCACTTTGGCCGCAAGCGCGATCAGTTCATCAACCTTTTGCGCCTTTACCTGAACGTAAGCGTCCCGGTCTTTGGGCCAGACGCCGAGCTCGGAGTAGGAGTCGAGCTTGACAACCGATTTTCCCGCAGGCGCGTAAACCGGATCGCCGAGATTGGTGTAAATCGTAATCGCGACTGCGGCGTTGGCAAAGTCGCCCTTCATCATTGCGTCATAATTTTTCCGGCTGTCCAGGTACGTGTTGTAGAGGATTTCCGTATCCGCGTAACCCAGCGCCTTGAGATCGATGTTCAGCCCCAGATAAACTCCGAAAAGGGAATTGGCGGGCTTCATCGACTCCAGTTTCTTGATGTAGGCCGCGGGAAGATTTTCCTTGCCGATCAGCCTGTAGGCCAGTTGATAGGGATCCGTGTTCGCCACCACATAGCGCGCGGTATAGGTCTTTCCATCCGCCGTCCGCACGCCGGTCGCTATGCCGTTTTGGAGCAGAATTTGCGTCACCAGCGTGCCGGTTTTGATGTCGCCTCCCAACTCGCGGATGCGGGCCGCATAGCCGTCGGCCAGCGCCTGCGACGTTCCCTTGATGTGCCAGGCGCCGTCGCTCAGGTAGCTTTCAGTGGCCGACATGAAAATCAGCGCCGATTCCGTGTCCACCGGGGCGCCGTAAAAAACCCAGAGCTGCGACACCACCGCTTTAAGCTCCTCGCTTTTAAAGCAGTGTTCCATCAGGTCTTTCACCGTACGGTCTTTCCACGTGAAAAACGTTCTCTGCCGGAGGGGCACCATCGCCTGCGCGAGCGTCGCGCGGACGGTTCCCCAACGGAAGATGTCCTTAAGCTCCATCATGTCGCCGTGCAGGGACGCGCACAAACTGTGGAACTTGTCAATGCCTTCGGCTTCTCCGGGCCATTTTTTCTTGAGTGCGCTCTTGAATCCCTCCCAGTTGGGAGGCAGGGTAACGTCCACACCGGGGAAAACGGACCGGTAAAAATGAGGGACTTCGTAAAGCTGCACTTTGCGGTCGACGCCCGTTGCCTTAAGCAGTTGATACAGGCCTCGATCCATCTTGCCCGGGCCGCCGCCCGCCATTTCGTGCAGCGCCGTGTCGAAGGTGAATTCGCCGCGCGTGAACTTGGACGTGCTGCCGCCCACCACAAAGTGCTTTTCCAGCACGAGCACCTTCTGCCCCTTGACGGCCAGGTGCGCGGCCGCGGACAGTCCGCCCATGCCGGCGCCGATCACGATGACGTCATAATCCGTCTTTTGCGCCGGCAGATTTTTTGTTGCGCACCCGCTTGTCCCGAACGTCACGAACAACAGGAGCAGGAGAACCGAAACGTATTTTACAACTGTGAACTTGCGATGCATGAGACACCTCCCGGAAGAAAGTTGTGCGGATTATCCCGCCGCGGACGCTTCCTGTCAAGGCA
>DBPV01000086.1:0-7093 GCA_002304995.1 Syntrophaceae bacterium UBA1411 | reverse complement strand
CAGGAACACCACATATTTCGGCAGAATAAAATTGGGCAGCTTCGCCTGGCAAAACGCGACAATCTCCTCTGCGGCGGCTTTTTCACCCGGATGCAAAACGACAAAGGCTTTGATCTCCTCACCGTATTTTTCATCCTTCACGCCGATCACCGCCGCTTCGGACACCTGGGGATGCCTGTACAGAACTTCCTCAATCGTCCGGGGCGAAATGTTTTCTCCGCCTTTGATGATCAGATCTTTTTTCCGGTCGGTGATCCAGAAATAGCCGTCTTCATCCACATAGCCCACGTCGCCGGTATGCAGCCAGCCGTCCACGAGCGACTGCGCCGTTTCTTCGGGCTTGTTCCAGTAGCCTTTCATCACCTGCGGACCGCGGATCACGATTTCGCCTTTTTCGCCGACGTCCAGGATTTTCCCCGCGTCGTCCATGATTTTCATATCCGTGCCGGTCATCGGCAGGCCGATGGAGCCGATTTTCTTTTTGCCTTCCCAGGGATTGCAGGAGTTGTTGGCCCCCGCTTCCGTGAGCCCCCAGCCCTCGATGATTTCAAAGCCGTAGACCTCCTTGAACCTGTTCCACGTTTCCACCGCCAGCGGCGCGGACCCGCAGGCCCAGTATTTCATGGAGCTCAGGTTGTATTTTTTCGGCTCCGGAAAAAGCAGCATGTAGACGTACATGGTCGGAACGGCGCCCAGAATGTTGCCGCCGTATTTTTCGATGGCGGCAAAAATGGCGTTGACGTCGAAGGTGTTCATTAAAACGGTGCGGTTGTCGCGAAACAGGCTCAGATTGGAAGAGGCGATGCCGTAGGAGTGGCAAAGCGGCAAAATGCTGATGTAGGTCATTCCGTCGGTGGACGGATACGAATGGTGCTGCATGTAGGCGTTGGCGTAAAGCGATCCGTGCGAGTGAATCACGCCTTTGGGCTTGCCGGTGGTTCCGGCGGTGTAAATCAGGGCGGCGATGTCGTCGTCGGCCGTGTCGACAATCTGCGTTTCTTCCCCGGCGGCCCCGACGAGCGCCCGGTAGGCAAAGGTTCCCTCCGGCGCGTCGTCTTCAATGAGGATCACCGCCGCGACATCGGGCGCTTTTTGCCGGCAGGCCTGGATTTTGGTCCAGAAGAGCTTGCTGCTGATCACGACGCGGGCCCCCGAATCCTGATAAATATACGCCGTCTCTTCCTCGCCGATCAGGTAATTGATGGGAACGATCACCGCGCCCAGACGCCACGCGGCGGAAAAAGCGTACAGCACCTCCGGGCAGTTGGGCGTCTGGACGATCACCCGGTCGCCGCGCTGCACGCCCAGTTTTTTCAGCGCCGCGGCGAGCTTCCTTCCCTCCCCGGCAATCTCCCGGTTGGAAATTTCCCGCTCCCCGTAAATCAGCTTTGTCACGTCCGGCCGCGCCAGGCCCCTGTCTTCGTTTAGTTTTGCAATATTCATAGCCCCTCCTTTTTTTTTCACTGAAAAAAAATGACAAACACCGGTTCTTATGAACTTTGCTAAAAAAACGTGAAATCGTTCAATCGTTCGTAAGTCAGGCTATCCTGAAATGCCGATGAGAATAATTCCACTTTTCCTTTTCCGCTTGAGGTCCCGAACCGTGAGATGAAGAAGCTCTTAAGAAAATGCAGCATCCCGGAGGTTGAAGTGTTTTTACTTTAACACAAAACAGTGATCATGAAAAGCGCCTCTCCTGCTGCCGCGAAAAACAGGCCCCGCTGCCGTTGGCACGCAGAACGTGTCGCAGCGCTTTGCCAGGAGACCTTGTCCCGAGTTACAAAAAACGCAGTTGCAGCGACCTGCGCCCTCCAATGACGATCCGTTTCGCTCTAAAAGAGGGATTGGAGTGGTGGACACCGCCGAGTTTCCACCAGATCGGGTAAAAAGACACAGATCGTCATACTCGGACGGTAAAAATTATCCGCCCCGTATCACGTAACTACAATCTTCTGTAACTACAATCTTCTTGACACACATAATTGCCTTTCCTATACATAAGCCTACAAAAGTAATTATTTATGAATGCGGGGATCCGGGAAGTCGACTATTGATCAGGCAGATATTTTTTTATTTTATTGTAACTTTTGTTGCCATTCCAACGTCTATTATAGAAGATAGATGAGCCGGTGTAGAGAAAATCATATAAAGTGAACGGAAACGGCAATGCTGTATAGCGTTAAAATGCAACCGACAGCTTGTGTACAACTTCCCGTAAAAAGCGCAGCAACTCTGACCAGCGATCCGATTGTAATGAAAGAATCGTCGGATCAAAGCCTAGTGGAGGCTGCGCTCGAAGGTGACACGGAGGCGTTTGTCCGGCTCGTCACTAACCATAAAAAAAGGGTGATTGGACTGGCAGGACGTTTTACGGGGATCAGAGAAGAAATGGACGATATATGCCAGGACGTCTTTCTGAAGGCTTATGCTCATCTCGGATCCTATAAAAAAAATGCCCCTTTTGAACACTGGCTTTCACGGATCACGGTCAATACTTGTTATGACTACCTGCGAAAAAAAAAGCATGTGAAAACATTTACGGAATGCGGGTTGGTGTATGATATCGCCGATCTTACATTGGATGAAAGATCAGAAGCAGAAGAAGCCTACCGGATGCTTTACCGGGCATTGGTAAAGCTCAAGCCCCCGGAACGGCTGGTGATCACCTTACTTGAACTGGAAGAAAAGTCTCTTCGCGAAGTTGCCGACCTTACAGGATGGAGCATAGCAAATGTCAAAGTCAGGGCATATCGGGCGAGAAAAATCTTAAGGAAAATAATCAAGGACGAAGAGCCATAATGAAACAAAACAGGAATCTTGAACAACTCTTCAAGGCCGCAAAGGTCATAAGACCCGACGCAAAGGAAGTTGAAGCGGGTTTCGAATCCCGGCTTTCCGCTCGCCTTTCCGAAGAACACCAGAAGGAAGCGCCCCTGTCCGTCTGGACATGGCGCTTGGCACCGATCATGGCTATTCCCTTAGTAATTCTCATCATGATCAGCGCCTTTTTGAATTTTCAGGAAAGACGCAACCTGTCGAGCCCCATCGATGCCTATGAAAGCGTGCAAATGATGATTTACCTGGAGGGTGACTAAAATGAAAAAGACAAAAGCAATCATCGGCGTTGTCGTAATCTTTGTAATGGGAGTCGTCTGCGGCGCTTTGGGAGACCAAATCGGCCATAAAATGATGCTTAGAAAATATGAAAGCGGCGAGAGGAATTATTACCAGGATATCGTCATGAAAGACCTGACAAAAAAATTAAACCTCGATACCGTTCAGCGTGAAAAAGTTGATAAAATTGTAAAAGAAATGCTTCTGGGGATGCTGGTGGTCCGCAGGCAGTACCAGCCCCAATATCAGCAGCTGATAGAAAAACAGCGCTCGGAAATCCGTCCTTTGCTGCGTCCCGACCAGCTTGAATTATATGAAAAGGTTATTGCCCATGAGCAGGAAAAGGCTCAAAAGCGTGATCGACGGGAAGAACTGCTCGTCAAGTCCCGACAAAGGCCATTCTGAAATCAATTTATTCCTTTTTGACTTTTGGCGTCCTTTTGCGCAGGAATATTTTCTATTTTTTGTAACCTTCCTTAACCTTCCGACGTCTTCCATAAAAATGCCGATGGACAAGGTGAATGAAACTTTGTGGTGTGGCATTGTCCGCCGACGTCTCCGACCGTTGAACCAAAACGCAGCTTAAAAAATTGTCACGCTCTGGTCCTCTCCAGATCCAGGCACATCTTTTTAGCGGGCTGATCACGTCAGCTCCGCCAAGATATACGTTAACAATGAAGTAGCCTTTCTTGCAATCTGCCTGTTTGCGGGAACGGCAGAAGGATTTTTAATCAACAATATCAGGAGGGAAGAATGAAAAGGACAGGATTGATTATTCTATTGACAACGCTCGTTATCGTTTTCTTCAGTGTGCAGGCACAGCCGGCGGATGTGATTTTCAGCGGCGAGTATTACGCGGCAGGTATGTATCTGGAACGCACTTCCCTGGTTAAGGACACGGCAGCCGATGGTCCTTCAACGGCCTTTTATTTCCAGAGGCTGCGCCTGAACACCACTTTTATTGTCCATCCGGGTTTATTCCTTATCACCCGGGCGGACATCATGGAAAGATCATGGGGGGCATCCCGGGCAATGCCCGGCACATCCACCGACATGGCATCGTCAGGGACAGTGGCAGAGAACGAAAACATAGCATGGGATCTGGCATATATTCAGTACATCTCGCCCATAGGCATTTTCCGCGCCGGCTACCAGGATGATGGCGCCTGGGGTACTGTGTTCGGTGACAGTACGGTGCCATTGGGAAAAGTTCAGTATATCGGTGCAGTCGGCCCTGTCCAGTGTATCGCCTATTTCGGGAAATTCAAGGAAGGCGATGTCACGGCAAAAGCTCCATATACCGGCCCTCTTGGACCCAATACAGACAGGGATATCGACATGTATACCCTGGCAGTCAATTATCCGGGTAAACAGGTTCAGGCCGGTCTGTTGTTTAAGCATTTCCGCTCCGCCCTGCCCCGGTCGCCGGCTTACGGCGAATTTCTGCAGAATTTTACCGTCGGAATCCCCTATGTTAAGGCGCAGATGGGTCCTGTCGCCCTGCAGGCTGAACTGATGTACGGCTTTGGCAAGTATCAGAAATGGGACGACCATATTACCGCCCATGATGATGTGGATCTGCAAAATTTCGCCGGCTGGATTGACGCAACAGCTGACTTCGGAATTGCTTATATCGGCGGTTCGGTAGCTTACATCGCAGGCGATGACAAAGGAACTGCAAACAGGAAAGAAGGCGGCGTTCTCACCGGTGGTACGGACTGGAATCCTTGCCTGATCATGTTCAATTTCGACCGTTATTACTGGGCGGGCACTCTGGCTGGACACGACGGAACCATGAATCCCAACGCCACGGACAATCCTTACTTGGCGACCAACAACGCCGGCATGACCAATGCCTATTTCTTCTCGCTGCGCGCCGGGATCAGGCCGATCGACAAGCTGGACATCATGGCGTCCGTCTCTTACGCAAGGGCGGATAAGACACCGAACGGTGAATGGGTGGACCGAGACTACGGATATGAAGTGGATGCCACCGCTAACTACAAGATTACCAACAACCTCTCCTATATGTTGGGCGCCGGATACTGGTTTGTCGGTGATTATTATTTAGGTTCAACATCCGTCAACCGCAGTGTCGCAGACAATTTTATGGTCATTAACAAGCTGACTTTAACCTTCTAAAGGTAGCTTCTTAACAAGGCCTCCATAACTGTCAGTCAACAGGCAAAACAAACCAACTGTCAGTTATCTCTTCGCCCCGGAAGGGCGGGCAACCTTCCGGGGTTTTAAAATCAAGTTTTGTGTTGAAAGCCAAACACCAGCTGATTTGGTTTATTGTGAACACAGGAAGAGATTTTAGTTGAAAGGAGAAATAACATGAAAAGACCGGCTTGTTTTCTTGCAGTATGCCTGATGATCAGCCTGGCCTGCTTTTTTGCCACCGCGGCCGCGGCTGCCTCTTCGGCAAATAAAGACCAGATGTCCAGGGAATGCGACGGAAAGGATTTGTTTTATGGGGCAAAGTATAGAAAAGCCCTCCTGTGTGTCAAGGAACACTTTAGAGGTTCTTTCAGCAAAAAAGCAATATTGGAAACTTTTTGCGCAACATCAGACAAGAAAACACCTTCAAAAAATTTTAAAATGTGCAGCACAGACAACAAATCACCGTTTATTAAGAAAACCCTTTGACGGCAACAGAGACGACCCTTGAAAGGAGAATGCCCATGAAAAGATCGGCTCGTTTTCTTGCAGTATGCCTGATGATCGGTCTGGCCTGCTTTTTTGCAACCGGCACCGCGGCTTCCTCTTCCGGTAATGAAGACAAGATGTACAGGGAATTCGACGGAATCGTGATTTTTTATACGCCCAAAGACGTGGCGTCCTACCGGGCGCTCCTGCCCGAGGTCTTCGATCTGCCGGATCAACCGCTCGTCCAGGCTTTTGTGATTGACTATTACAAAATGGCCCCCTGGGCGATCAAACCCTATCAGGAAGCAGCCATCTTCCTCCTGGCGAAATACAGGGGCAAAGAAATCTGGCATTGTATCATCATGCCCGTGACGTCGGACGAGGCGCGCATCCCGGGGATCAAGTATCTGGGCTACCCCAAGGTGCTGGCCGAGGTTGCGTTTAACCGGAAACCGCCCGTCTTTGCAGGAACGCTGAAGGCCGCCGGCAAAACGATTCTCACCGTCTTACTCGACACGCGAAACCATCCCGTCACGGACGCTGAAAGGCAGTGGTTTCGTCGCCTGGCGGGAATTCCTCCCGTCAATTTCCTCAAAGGCCGGCTGGTGAAACCCAGACCCGCCGGCTCGAAAGAAACCACCCTGCTCGAGTGGTCTGAAAAGTATCCGGAGTTCTTCCAGGTCGCCACCGGCGCTGGATCCTGGAGCGCTCATCCCCAAAACGCTCCCCGAGACCGAGACTGGCGGCCCGGAGCTTTCGACATCGGCGTGCAGGAAATCGTTCTGGCTTATTATTTCTGCAACAAATACGGCTTCAGTTTCGGCAAGCCTGAGGAAGCCGGCCAATGATCGCCGCCCAGGGAGGAAATTATGGACGAGGAAAAGAAAGCACAGCAAGAGTGGCGTTTGAACCGCAGGGAAGTGCTGAAACTGGCCGGTTTCTCGGTCACCGGCGCAGCCCTGGGGCTTCCTTTCCGAAACGCGGCCGCCGCCGCGAAGCTCCCCGGCAAGGAGATCTCCCGCGGCAACGGCAATCCCTATTTTCCGCACCTTTTCACGCCGCTTAAAATCGGGACATTCACGGTGCGAAACCGAATCCTGAGCACGGCCCATTACACCGGTTTCGGCGAGCAGGGACTACCCTCCGACCGACACAGGCACTACTGGGGGTCCAAGGCGCGGGGCGGCATCGGCCTCATCTTCACCGATTGCATGCCGGTGCATCCGACCGGCGGCATCGTGCCGCTGATGATCCAATGCTATCAACAGAGCGTGCCTGCGGCCTTCAAGCCCGTCGTCGAAGACATACATCAGGCCGGAGCCAATATGAT
>DBPV01000006.1:1489-3240 GCA_002304995.1 Syntrophaceae bacterium UBA1411 | reverse complement strand
GGCGTTTTAACCTTCCAGCCGGTGTTTGACGGTCAGCGCTATTTGGGGATGCTCTATACCATTCATCTGAAAAACTGACCGGCGATGCCGCATATGGACGGCCCTTTCCGCTGGGAGGCGGAAAGGGCCCGCGCCTTTTGTTTTGCGCGCCAAAACTATTTTTTTCTGAGTCCCGCAGCCAGCTGTTTTGCCCGGCCAAACGCCGCCGTATTGGTGAGGCCTTTTTTAGCGGGGCTTTTCGCGGCCATCTCCTTCATCTGCTGCACCCTTTCTTCGCTCGGCGGGTGTGTAGAGAGGGCGTCGGAGAGGCTTTTCATCACGCCGCTGTCGCCCCCGCCGCCGCTTTTTTCCATTTGCAGCAGTCTTTCGTAGAATTTCCCCACTTCGTCTTTGTCGTAGCCGGCGGCCACGGAGTATTTAAATCCGATGCGATCCGCCTCCATTTCATCCTCGCGGGAATTGACAAGGAAGGTGTACTTCGACGCCAGGAGGCCTCCTCCCGCGCCAAGCACGCCTCCGACGACCGCCGCCTGGGCATGGCACGCCGTATCGCCTTCCTTACAGAGCAGCCTCCCCGCGCCGTAGCCGACCGCCGCGCCGACGACGGCTCCGCCCGCCGCGTAAAGCCAGGTTTTGTTCTGGGCTTTTTCCATGGCGTACATCCTTTCCGCCGAATGGCGCGCGACGACGTGGCCGATTTCGTGGGAGACGACGCCGGCCAGCTCCGCTTCACTCGACGCCGCGGCGATAAGCGGCGCGGTGACGAAGATGGTTCCCGCCGGCATGGCGAAAGCATTGATGTCCGGCACGTCCACAACCGTGAAGTTATACCGGTAGGGATTTCCGTCGAGCTTGTTGGCCCGGACGATTTTCGCACCCAGATCGGAAATATAGCGCTGAAGCTCCGGATTTTTTGCGGGCGGATAATCCTGCCGCATTTTCGGAAGAGCTTCTTCGGTAAGGCGTTGTTCGTCCTGAACGGTCAAATGGGTTTCCTGACCCACGTTGGAACCCTCGCGTTGCCGCGAACTGTTTGTAGGCGCGCAGGCGACGATGACGAAAAAAACCAGCAGGCCCGCCAGAACGATCCTCTTTTTCATGACTTTCCTCCCGGAGCCAGGAATATTTACCGCCCTGCCTCCGCGAAGATCTAAGCATGGCCGCCGGACGCTGTCAAGCGGCTCCGGCCGCGGCGCGCTTTTGCGCCGGTTTGTTCTTTGACGGGCCGTCCCTCTTTCTGGTATAAAATAAAAATGAAAAAAATAAATCTCTCTTTGGCTGCGCCTGTCCCGCCCGGAGGGACCGATCCCGTTCCGGCCGTTGCCTTTGCGCATCTGGCGGCGGGCTTTGCCGCGCCGGCGTCCGACGATGCTGTCCCTGTGCCTTACGGCTTTCCCGCCGCGGCAGAAGAAGATCTGTACATGACCGGCTATCTGCAGCGGATTTTTTTAAGATGCTGATGCAGATAACCGCAAAGCGCCGGCGGCTTCGGTGATACGCCCTTGCCATAAGTCGATTATCCTTGACGTCCCCGGACCCTTCTTTCTAAGATGGCATAAAGACGCCCTGGCGGCGAGGGTCGCGAAAATCCGCAAGGAGGTTCTCATGAAAAAAATAACCATTCTGATGATTTTGCTTGGTCTGTTGGCTTTTTTTCCGCCACGGTCCGCTTTTGCGGATGTCATCACTCTGGAAAACGGCTCCACGCTTATCGGAACAATCTCCCGGATTGATCAAAAGACGATTCATAT
>DBPV01000006.1:0-1481 GCA_002304995.1 Syntrophaceae bacterium UBA1411 | reverse complement strand
GTTTATGTGGCTTTTCCCGGCCACGATCCCGTCCGGGGCAAACTTACCTATACCAGAAAACAAACGCGCATCGATGTGGAAGAGGGGAAGGTGGTTGTGAGCGCCGACGCTCCGCAGCACGTCTGGCCCGAAGGCGCTGCCGATCCGCGCGCCAGACACTGGAGCTTCGAGATCGGCTTTGACGCGGCCGGCAAGACCGGCAACGCCGAGCGGATCAGCGTCGGTTCAAGGGCCCAGGCCAGGCTGCAGGGGCCCCGCGACCGGCTGCTTCTCTACCTGCGCTACGCCTACGCGAAAGATGACGGCCTCGAAAGCGACAACCAGACGGTCGGCGGAATCGATTTCGAGTCCTATTTCCGGGAAAAGCACTCCTGGTATGCGCGGATGGAAATGGAAAACGATCAGATCGCCCATGTGGACTTCCGGGCCACGGCCGCCGCCGGCTACGGCTACTTTTTTCTGAAAAAAGCCAACCATACGCTGCGGGGCAGAACCGGTCTGATGTTTCGCCACGAGTCGCTGAAATCCGCGTCTTCAACAGCCACGGCGGGGCTCGATCTGGGGCTTTCGCACCTGTACCGTTTCGCAAACGCCTGGCGTCTGACCAACGATATCACTTACACGCCCAGTCTTGAGGATTACCGCGACTACCGCATTTACCATGAAAGCGCTTTTGAGATTCCGATCGTCGCCTCCGAAATCTGGAAACTCCGCCTCGGCGTCATGAACGATTACAACAGCCGGCCGGCCGAAAATAAAGATTACCTGGATACCACCTACTTTACGCGTCTGGTCTTTTCCTGGCAGTAAAACCAGGGTATCGGCCGGGTGGAAAGCTTTCTTGTCAGTCGGCCAGAATTTCCTCCAGGGTTTTAGCGTTCGCTCCGAAGTGGACCTTGCGGCCGATTTGCACGACGGGACGGCGGATAAGGCGCGGCTCCTGCAACATCAGGTCCACCATTTCCGCATCGCCCAGTTTTTCCCGCTCCAGGCCGAGCTTTTTGAAACTGGGACTGCGGACATTGAACATGTCGGAAGCCGGCCGGCCCGCCAGCAGTTTTTCGATTTCTTCCCGGTTGAATGGATTTTTGAAAAAATCGCGTTCGCTCAGATCCAACTTTTTCTGCAAGAGAAACTCTCTCGCTTTGCGGCAGGTGGTTCAGCCGCTCCAGCAGTAAAAAAGAACCTTCATGTGTGCCTCCTTATCTTTTGGCGCATTGTAAAGAAATAATCGCCGGCGTGCAAACGGTTAGTTTGCGGCGGGTTCGTGTTGCAAGCGCCCTGTGCGCGCGGATTTCCGCTCCGCTCCAGCAAGGCTCCATTTGCGCTTTAAAATCATTTATGGTACACGACGACCAGTCCAACGCGTATCCGGGAAAGAAGGCGCACATGTCGAGAAAAACTGGAATTGTCAAAGATGGCCGTTATTTGCAGCATACCGCCGGATCGGCGCATCCGGAAAGCCCCGAGCGTCTGTCGGC
>DBPV01000135.1 GCA_002304995.1 Syntrophaceae bacterium UBA1411 | reverse complement strand
CAACATGCTGATGCTGCAGACGCGCCAGTCTCTGTCCACCACCGCGCTCAGCCTCTCGGCGCAGGCGGCCCAGTCGGTCCTCCAGTTGTTCCGTTAACCGGTAAACCGAGCAAAGGCGGGGAGGAAGATCCCCGCCTTTCGCTCCGGGTCGGGGAAGACGAATGATTATTCAGGACATTTCAATATATTCGGGCATTTTGCGCACCCCGGCAGGGGAGAGGCGCTCCGCCACGGATGCGGAACGACAATCTCCCCTGCCGGTGGGGCATCTGCCTGTGGCGCAGGAAAAGGCCGCGCCTTCCGGCAGCGCCCGTTTGTCCGGGCAAGGAAAGGATGCGCTGGAGGTTTTCTATCCGCCTTTTTTTCCGCTGGGGAACACTCAGGGAATTTACACCGTCTTGATCTCGTCCCGCGAGGAAAAGGCTGCGGAGGAGACGGCGGCGCTGCCGCGGGCGGAAGACGACCCGAAAAAAACGGCGCAGACCCGTCGACAGCCGTCTGCGGCGGAAACAAAGCCGCAAACAGAAAGCGGCAGGCCGGATGCGTCCGCGGTAGCCGGAAGCGTTCTTGATCTGAAAATTTGAATATCGCAAAGCGAAAAAAAGGGAAGGGTGCATGTCCCTCAAGATTACACTGAAGCCTTATGAAAAATTCATCCTCGGCGGCGCGGTCATCGCCAACGGCGAGGCCAAAAGCACCTTCGTTGTTGAAAACGATGTGCCGATCCTGCGGGCCAAGGATATTCTGACGCTTGCAGCGGCCGATACGCCCTGCAAAAAAATTTATTTCGCCGTTCAACTGATGTACGTGGACGGCAAAAATCTCGCCGAGCATCACAAGACCTACTGGGAACTGGTTAAGGAAGTGGCCTCGGCCGCGCCCAGCACCAAGCCGCTCCTGCGCGAGATCAGCGGGCGGATCCTCGGCGAACAGTACTATCAGGCGTTGAAGCTGACAAAAAAACTCATCGATTATGAAGGGGAGGTTCTGAATCGTGTACGCAGTGCAACTTGAAGCTTATAGAACAGCGCAGAATTCCGTGGTTTCCGGAAGGGAAATTGAAGCGGCCGCTCTGACGCGCTGCGCGCTGATGTTGTCCGACTGCCGGCAAAACTGGGACGCGGCGGACCGCGATGAAAAGCTCGCGGAAGCGCTGCGGCGCAACCAGATGGTCTGGAGCATCTTGCAGTCCGAGCTGGCGAAAGACGATAACCCTCTGCCGGTGGAGATCCGCAACAATATTCTGACGCTCAGCGTTTTCATCGATAAACGCATCATCCAGGTGATGGCCGATCCCGAGCCGGACAAGCTCGCTATCCTGATCGACATCAACCTGAACCTGGCCGCGGGGCTCAGGGGGAGTCCGGTAAAATAACCGCCGGTCCGGACGGAATACAGGCGGGGCTTTGGTTCCCGCCGGAAGATGCGCCCCAAGGCGCGCTTTGAAAAAAAGAACAACTTGTGCATCCGGCAAGAAGTGCCGGCATAAACCCAGAAAGGGTGATCCATGGCCATCAACGACGTTTCTCTGACCTCGGGGATGAGATCCAATCTGTTGTCGCTGCAGGGGACGGTCCATTTGCTGGACCGGACCCAGGAGCGTCTGTCCACCGGCAAGAAAGTCAACTCGGCGATCGACAATCCCGTATCTTTTTTTACCGCCCGGTCTTTGACCTCCCGCGCCTCGCTCATCGAGGGTTTGAAGGATACCATGGGGCAGGCCGTGCAGACCGTCACTGCCGCCGACAAGGGCATTTCGGCCATCAGCTCCATGATCGAGCAGGCCAAAGGCATCGCCCAGTCGGCGCTTTCCGCCGAGTCTGCGTCGCCGGCCGGGTCGGTCACCGGAGCGATCTGGCTCAACGATATCTCCGCCATCGGATACGCCAAGGGAACCATCTCTTTAACAGACGCTGCTGAAGGTGAGGTGGTTGGTCTTGAGCATAATGGCGAAGGATGGTTTTTGGGTTTTATGGCCATGGCAGATCCGGATGACCCACAAACCTTTAGATTGGTTGCTGGCGACATGAATGCAACCGCTCACAATCTGGCAAACGCAATTACTGATTTCAACTGGGCAGGAGAAGGAGAGCTTTATGGGTTTTCAGCCGTCTATAACGAAGGCACAAACACGCTGACCGTTTCGAAGTTTTTAGCCGCCGACAACAGCCCCTTAGATTTTACTGAAACGGACGCTTCTTTTACTGTGACTGCCAGCCTTGAGATCGTACCACCCAATGAGCCCGACCAAGTTGTCATCGGCGGTGTGACGTTTACGGCGACGACGGGCGCAACCGGAGGGCAGTCTTTCAATATCAGCGGAAACAATACCGCCGACATGGAAGAACTGGCCCAGGCAATCAATGACTACGCCTGGGGGGATACGGCTTTCTCGGCGACCGTCAGCAACGGCTTTCTGAATCTGTCCAAGACGGTCAGCGGCGCGGCTGCGGACGCAGCGGCCGGCGACTTCAGCGCGGCGGGCGTTGTGGGCGGAGGCGCAGCCAACATGACGCTGGTTGACGCTGAAAAAGAAAACACATTCAACATGACCTTTTCCAGAAATTTTCAAATGGACGACGAAATCCACATTGGAAATTGCCCGACATACATAGCGGCCGGCATTAATGATCCTGATGATTACGAATATAAATTCGACAGTGGGGGGAGCGTCTCCGACACGCTGGCCAATCTGGCCGATGCAATCAACGATTATGAAGCCGAACATAGTTGGGGAGATTATCGATATGCGGCAACCTCAACGGGAGATGTCCTGTCTGTAACGAAAATCAACAGGGCAACCGGCTTAACCGCTGCCATCGATTACAATAGGGGGAACTACGATATTTATCCTCTCGATCCTTCACGCTACACTTTTACCACATCAACCGGTGCGCTACAAACAGCAAGCCAGGAACTCATCTCGCTGCGGGAGCAGTACAACACGATCCGGACGCA
>DBPV01000002.1 GCA_002304995.1 Syntrophaceae bacterium UBA1411 | reverse complement strand
GGATCCGTAGCGGTTGATGCCCGTTTTTTTGCCGAGCGCCTCTCCGACAGCCCGTCCCAGACAGATGCCCAGATCCTCCACCAGGTGATGATCGTCAATTTCCGTATCGCCCGTGCTCTTCACCACGAGCTTGAACTGCCCGTGGCGGACAAACAGATCCAGCATGTGATTCAGGAAAGGAATGGTCGTGTCGATCCTGCTGCCGGCGGATTGATCCAAGTCGATTTCCAGAGCAATATCCGTCTCTGTCGTCTTACGGACGATCCTTGCTTTTCTGGTCATTTCCGACCTCCGGTTTAAATGACTTTATTGAGCGGATACTCGATGATGCCTTCCGCTCCCGCCTCCAGCAGCCGGGGAATGATATCCCGGACGACGCCCGTGTCGATGACGGACTCGATGGCGAACCACTCATCGTAATACAGAGTGGAAATGGTCGGCGCCTTCAGCGACGGCAAGAGGCTCATCACCTTATCGAGGTTCGCCTTGGCCACGTTGAGTTTCAGGCCGACCTTGCCCATCGCCAGGAGAGACCCGGTCAACAGCGTCCGGATCTGTTCGATCTTCCGGCGTTTCCACGGATCGTTCCACGCGTCGCGGTTGGCAATCAGCTGCGTGTTGGTCTTCATCAGTTCATGCACGATCCTGAGCTTGTTGGCCCGGATGGTGGAGCCCGTTTCCGTGACTTCCACAACCGCGTCCACCAGGCCGTCGACGACTTTCGCCTCCGTCGCGCCCCAGGAAAATTCGACGTTGACGTTGATGTTTCTTTCGGCAAAGTACCGTCTTGTAAATTGCACAAGTTCCGTCGAAATGTGCTTGCCTTCCATGTCTTCAATCGAGCGGATCGGGGAATCGTCCCGCACCACGAGCACCCAGCGCGCCTGGCGGGTCGACACCTTGGAGTAGACCAGGTCCTGCACGGCTACGACGTCGGAATTGTTTTCCAGAATCCAGTCGATGCCGGTCAATCCCAGATCCAGATGACCGTCTTCGATATAGCGGGACATTTCCTGCGCCCGCACCAGCGCGCAGTTAATTTCCGGATCGTCAATATCGGGAAAGTAGCTCCGACTGTCGTATGTGATCCGCCAGCCGGCTTTCTTGAACAAATCTACGGTATTATTTTCGAGACTCCCTTTGGGAATCCCCAGTTTTAAAACATTCATTTATACACTTCCTTTGGATCAAAAACCTTTTCTCCCACGATGACAAAGTCGCCGCCTTCCAGCTTCCGGTAGAAACAGGACCGGTGACCCGTATGGCACGCGGCGCCGCCCAGTTGTTCAACCTGCAGCAGCACCGTATCCTCGTCGCAATCGATGAAAACATTCTTTACCATCTGAACGTGACCGGAGCTTTCGCCCTTCAGCCACAGCTTTTGCCTCGACCGGCTCCAGAACGTGGCCTTCCCGGACTGCAGCGTCGCCTCCCAGGACTCTTTGTTCATGTAGGCCAGCATCAGGACATCTTTCGTTGCGGCATCCTGAACAATTGCCGGAACGAGGCCGTCGGTCTTCTTGAAATTCGGTTCAATCATGTTCTTTCTTCACCACCTATTTTTGTAAAACATTTATAAACTTTGTTGTTTAAATGATGCACCCCATTAAATCAAGCAATATTTTATCTGAAGAATCGTCCATTTCCATCTTGCCTAACTATACCATTCATGATAAAAAACGCCATCATAAATTGATTATGACTGTCGCGCTCCGGAGGATTTGAACAATGTCGTTGCTCGCGGGTGGAGGAATTGCCGCCGTATTGGGACTGATCAGTCTGATCTTCTGGTGGTCTGATTTTCTGGCCATCATCCGGGGCGCTTTGCCGGTTTTCCTGCTTTTGGGCGGCGCCCTTGCCGTTTATGTCGGCTTTGACGAAATCCAGGATAAAATCAGGGAGGAACGCAAGCGCCAGGATGAGGAGCTCGAAAAGGCCAAGGAAGAAATCGAATCGGCCAAGGCGGAAGCGGAACGATACCGCGAAGAGCTGGATAAACTCCGGGAAGAAAGAAAGTAAATCCTTCATAACGCAGGCTTTTTGCAAATACATCTTGACAGGTCCGGACAAATCACATAAAAGCCACCCGAACCTTTATGGATGATGATATGAATAGTTTTTCCATAAATATTTTCTCGCCTGACTGCATCTATATGTATTGATGCCTGCTTGCCCGTGCTCAATCAGGTAAGCAGGCTTATCCCCGGAAAAAGCTGACCGAACAATCCCAAACAATACGTTTTATTTCTGTTTTTTTAAAGAAAAAAGGGGGAGGATTAGATCAAATGAAAAAGAGCGTTATTTCCGTTGCATTACCCATATTTATCCTGTCGGCGTTTCTCTGGACGTGGGGCGCCTCCAATGCGCAGGCCCAAACCACGCTGACCTACAGCATCTTCTTTCCGGCCACACACGCGCAGGCCAAGGCGGGCGAAGCCTGGGCCAGGGAAATCGAAAAACGGACCGCGGGAAAAGTCCGCATCAACATCTTTGCGGGCGGTTCGCTGACGCCGGCCGACCAGTGTTTCGACGGCGTGGAAAAAGGCATTTCCGACATCGGCATGTCCTGCTTCGCCTATACGCGCGGCCGTCTGCCGCTTCTGGAAGCGCTCGATCTGCCGATGGGATATCCCAGCGGTATGGTGGCGACGCTGGTTGCCAACGATTTTTACAAAAAAATGAAACCCCGGGAATTATCCCAGGTCAAGGTGCTCTACCTGCACGCCCACGGCCCCGGACTTCTGCATACGCAGAAACCCGTCAACAGCATGGCGGACCTCAAGGGCATGAAAATCCGCTCCACGGGTCTTTCCGCAAAGATCGTGGAATACCTGGGCGGTGTTTCCGTGGCCATGCCCCAGGGCGGGACGTATGAAGCATTGCAGAAGGGCGTTGTCCAGGGTACGCTGGCGCCCATGGAAACCCTGAAGGGCTGGAAACAGGCGCAGGTCATCAAATACACCACCGACTGCACCAGCATCGGCTACACCACCGCGATGTTCGTCGTCATGAACAAGAAAAAATGGGAGTCTCTGCCCAAAGACGTGCAGAAAGTGCTTGACGAGGTCAGCGAAGAATGGATCGCCGTGGCCGGCAAAGCCTGGGACGCAGCGGATGTGGAAGGCTACAGCTATTCCGCCGAACTGGGCAACAAGGTGATCAAGCTTTCCGAAGCGGAACAGGCCAAATGGGAAGCGGCCGTGAAACCGGTGGCCGACGGCTATATTAAAAACATGGAAATGAAAGGCCTGCCCGGCAAACAGGCCGTCGCCGAGGTCAAGGCTTTGATCAAGAAGCACTCCAAAGCCAAGAAATAGAAAGGTCGCCGAGAACATGACGTTTCTGTCAAAATATCTGGCGCGCACGGGCCGGGGGTTCAATCTCCTGGCCTGCGCCGCCGTGATCATCATGATGCTTTTGTCCACGGCCGACGTGCTTCTGCGGCTCTGGGGCAGGCCCATTCCCGGCACTTACGAGCTGGTGGGATTTCTGGGAACGCTGGTCGTCGCCTTTGCCCTGGCCTTCACGTCCATGGAAAAAGGCCACATCGCCGTGGAGATTCTGGTGGAGAGACTGCCGCAACGCGCGCAGTTGGCGATCGACGCGTTTGGCAACCTCATGGGAATGCTGCTGTTCGGTCTGATTGCCTATCAGGCTTTTATCTATGCGCTCGACATCCGGAAAAGCGGCGAAGTCTCCCTGACGCTGCAACTGCCGCCCTACCCGTTCATCCTCGGCATTGCGGCCGGCTGCGCCCTTTTGGCCCTGTTGTTGATGGTCGATTTTGCCAAATCCCTGCAAAGGACGATACGAGGATGACG
>DBPV01000109.1 GCA_002304995.1 Syntrophaceae bacterium UBA1411 | reverse complement strand
AAACAGGGGTTCGACACCCGACGAGGCGTTGGCGATGATGGATATGGTGCCGGTGGGCGCAATCGTGGTGACGGTCGCGTTGCGCAGCGGCGCTTCGCCCTTCGTCTCGTACACCGATCCCTTGAAATTCGGAAAGGCGCCGCGCGAAACGGCCAGCGCCCGCGAAGCTTCCCGCCCCTGTGTGTTGATGAAGGCCATTACCTTTTTTCCCAGTTCGATCGCCTCGTCCGAATTGTAGGGGACGCTCAGATATATGAGCATGTCCGCCCAGCCCATGACGCCCAGACCGATCTTGCGGTTGGCGAGCGTCATTTCAGCGATTTGCGGCAGGGGGTATTTGTTGGCTTCCACCACATTGTCCAGAAAGTGAACCGCGAGATGGACGACCTCTTTGAGTCTTTCCCAGTTGATCTGCCCGCCCGAGACCATTTTGGCCAGATTGATCGAGCCCAGATTGCACGACTCGTAGGGCAGCAGGGGCTGCTCGCCGCAGGGGTTGGTGGATTCGATGGCTCCGACGTGCGGCGTCGGATTGTCGCGGTTGAGGCGGTCCAGAAAGACGATGCCCGGTTCGCCGTTTTCCCAGGCCTGCGTGACGATCCGGTTGAAGACCTTCCGGGCGTTGAGCTGGCCCGTCACCTGGCCGTTGCGGGGATTGAAGAGGTCGTAATTTTCGTCTTTTTCCACCGCCTTCATGAAGGCTTCGGTGAGCCCCACGGAAATGTTGAAGTTATTGAGCTGCTTGTGATCCGCCTTGCACATGATGAAATTCATGATGTCCGGATGATCGACGCGCAAAATGCCCATGTTCGCGCCGCGCCGCGTTCCGCCCTGCTTGATCGTTTCCGTCGCCACGTCGAAAACGCGCATGAAGGAAATCGGTCCGCTGGAAATGCCGGTGGTGGTCATGACGACGTCGTTGGCCGGACGCAGGCGGGAAAAGGAAAATCCCGTGCCGCCGCCGGACTTGTGGATAAGCGCCGTGTATTTCACCGCGTCGAAAATGTCCTCCATGGAATCGCCGACCGGTAAAACGAAACAGGCGGACAGTTGCCCGAGTTCGCGGCCCGCGTTCATCAGCGTGGGAGAATTGGGCAGGAACTCCAGCTGGGCCATCATCCGGTAGAAGTCTTCCGCGAGCGGCTTCGTGTCCGCTTTTTCGACAAACAGCTGGTCAGCGGCGGCAATCGTCTGGGCCACGCGCCGCAACATGTCGACCGGCGTTTCGAGGACTTTGCCCTCCTTGTCGCGCTTCAGGTAGCGCCGCTCCAGGACAGTGAGGGCGTTGGGAGACAGCTCCGGCATAAGGGGGGTATGGGTCTTTTTTTCCATTGAAATGAACTCCTTGAAATAGAACGAGAAATGTTAGTTTTTACTAAAAAACACTACATGTAGTTATGATGAAGACTATTAACCACAACATCTAGGAGATGTCAATACTGGGGTAGGTTTTTGCAAAAATAATTTGCGCCGTGCGGGCCGCTGAAAAAAACGACAATGCCAGATAAATAAAAAGAAGGGCCCTCCGCCGCGGGCACGGCGGAGGGAAAGTGGTTGTCGGTAATCAGTTCAAAACTGACGAGGCGAAGTATTACCGACGACAAAGAAGGAGTTTATAATTAAAGGGTAAAGGAACTTTGCCTCCGAAATTCCTGTCCCTGTTCATGGCCTCAAAGGCCGGTTCAGCCAAGCGCCGAATAGCCGCCGTCCACGGGGATGGCCGCGCCGGTAATGAAATCGGATGCCGCGCTGGCCAGGAAGACGGCCACGCCGGCCAGGTCGTCGATGTCTCCCCATTTTCCGGCGGGTGTTCTGGCCAATATGCGTTCGTGCAGCGTCGGATCTTTCCGGCGGGCAAGGCGCGTCAGGTCCGTGTCGATCCAGCCCGGCAGCACGGCGTTGACCTGAATATGGTCGATGGCCCAGGCCACGGCCAGGGATTTGGTCAGCTGGACCAGCCCGCCTTTGCTGGCCCCGTAGGCCGGCAGGTGCGATCCTCCGAAAATCGAGAGCATGGAGCCGATATTGATGATTTTACCCGAACCCGTCCGTTTCATATGTGGATAAACGCCGCGCGCGCACAGAAATGCGCTGGTCAGATTTGTGTCCAGGACCTGCCGCCATTCGGCAAGGAGCAGATCCTGGGCGGGTTTGCGGATGTTCATTCCGGCGTTGTTCACCAGAATGTCGATCCTTCCGCATTGCCGGATGGCCGCCCCGATCATATCTTCCACCGAAGGCTCGTCGTTCACGTCCACGCGGACGGCAAACGCCTCGGCGCCCAGCGCCCGCAGGTCCTCCACGGCCGCGGCGGATTTTTCTTCGTTTCGCGCGGCGACAATGATGTGCGCACCGGCTCGCGCCAGTCCCCGCGCTATGCCCAGTCCGATGCCGCCGTTTCCGCCGGTCACCAGAGCCGTTTTTCCTTTCAAATCGAACATCGCTTTTTCCTTTTGCGGCCAGAGCCGGTCTCTTGGGCAGCCAGCCGTTTCTTACTTGCTGTAATCAAACCAGCCCCGCCCCGTCACGCGTCCCAGGTGATTGGCGTTAACCCGCTGTTTCAGGTTCGGCCGCGGCCGGAAGCGTTCACCGTAGGATTCAAACAGGATCTCTTCAACTTCCAGGTTCAATTTGTTGTTGAGGACGTCCATCAGTTCATAAGGACCCATGGGATGTCCCAGGCCCAGTTTGCAGGCTTTGTCGATGTCTTCGGGCGTTGCGACTTCCTCTTCCAGCAGGCGGCAGGCTTCAATGAGCATGGCATGAAATATCCGGTTTACGGCAAAGCCGACGACGTCTTTTACGCGAATGGGCTCTTTTCCGATGCTGCGCAGCAAGTCCATGACTGCTTTCACGGTTTCGTCGGCCGTATCCAGTCCGGGAATCACTTCCACGAGTTTCATTACCGATGCGGGGGAAAAGAAATGCGCGCCCAAAAAAAGCCCCAGCCGTTCTTTTTTGACGGAGGTGGCGAGTCGGGTGATGGAGATGCTCGACGTGTTGCTGGCAAAAATGCAGTTGCTTTGGCAAACCTTGTCGAGCGCGGCCCAAACGTTTTCTTTGACGTTCAGATTTTCAAAAACCGCTTCGATGACAAAATCTGCGTCTTTAAGGTCTTCATAGGCGGCAACGGGAGTTACGCCGTCCAATATCTTTGTCTTGTCGCCTTCCGGCACCTTTCCTTTTTTAATGAGCTTCTCCAGGGATTTGGTCATTTTTTCCTTTCCCCGGGCGGCAATTTCGAGCGTTTCATCCTTGATGGAAACAAAATAGCCGCCCATGGCAAAAGCCAGAGCGATTTCCGATCCCATCATTCCCGCGCCGATGACTCCGATTTTTTGAATGCGTTTCATAGTTGTATGCTCCTTTCTCCGGTGATATCCGCACCGCTTGTGCCACTCTAACAGCAATGAATATGCCACCAGATGATAACTATTTAATAACATTAGAATAATAAGTTCTATTTCGACATTGGACCTGAGCATTTGATCGATCCGGTGCAGGTGGACGCTCCCGCTTCGGCCTGCGTCTTTGTCTTTTTAATAATTATTCCATCTGCTTATCGGTAATGCAGCAAATGATGCATTGCCGTTGAATATGATGCAGTTGCTGAACAAAAAGCGCCGTATGGCATTTTCGAAACCGACACTTATCGGCCGCTGTCACAAAGAGGAAGACCGGCAAGCAAATCATGCAGGGTGAATGTTTTGCTTCATGCCGGTGTAATGAACCGTCATCGCGGATCTTTCTTCCTTTCCCGCGGCTTTTTTCCAGTCCCGCCGGCGGTTTCTCTGAAGCATTTCGATTATCGATAGAGCGCTCCTCTGCGTCTACAATAAATTAGTTTAATATTAACAATACTTTATGTGGTGTGCCGGGCCATGGCATGCTCGTTGCTAAACTTGCTTGACTGGTCGGCACAAGAGGTGCGGGACCTTTTGTTCCGTTTCTGGAACGTTCAAGAAATTCGGGGGAGAAACGGCTCCGATGAACAACACTCGCCGACATGTGGATCAATTAAAAAAAGGAGTTACAGCATGAGTAATTTGTTGGTGAACACAAGAGATCAGCAATTCGTTCTCTTTGAACAATTGGGCATCGACCGCCTTTTGGAGTCAGAGGCATTCAACAGCTTTACCAAAGATGATTTGCTGATGGTTTTGAAGGAAGCGGAAAAGATTGCCGTCAACGTGATCGCTCCGACGATGGCCGAAGGGGACAAGTCCGGATGTACATTCAAAGACGGCGTCGTCAGCGTGCCGGAGTGCTTCCATGAGCCCTACAAGAAATACACGGAAGCGGGCTGGCTCTGTCCCGCCGCTTCTCCGGAGGTCGGGGGGCAGGGATTGCCTTCCTCGATGGCGTTTGCAATCGTGGAAACAACCGCCGCCGCCAATTACGCCTTTTATATGTATTCGAGCCTGACCCTCGGCGCCGCCAACCTCCTCGAGGTGTTCGGCACGGAAGAACAGAAA
>DBPV01000052.1 GCA_002304995.1 Syntrophaceae bacterium UBA1411 | reverse complement strand
GCGCCGCTCCCCAGCCCCGCGTATTCGTCAAAGTCCACAACGTACTCGTCGATCAGCTGCCGTCCGGCCTGCTTTCGCGCAAAGCACCAGGCCGAGGAAGAGTCGTACAGCGCCTCGAGACGCCGCAAAATCAGATTGAAAAACGTCTTTTCGCGGCGGAAATCGACCTCTCCCAGCTTCTCGGCCATCAGCCGCCGGGTCAGCGTGGAAACCATCAGGGGATAGTAGGTGATCTGCGGCATTTTCAAGTCGAGCAGAACCGCCAGATCCGCCTCCAGAAGCTCCCGGGTCTGCTCGGGAAAGTTGAAAATCATGTCCGCGTTGAGCGTGTCGAATTTTCCCCGCGTGGCGGTAAGCCGCGCCGCGATGTCCGCCCCGGATCCGTACTTGTCGTAGCGGGCGATTTTCCGAAGCAGGTCGTCGTTGAACGTCTGAATGCCCACGGACAGCCGGTTGACGCCCGCCTGCCGCAAAACGGCGATGTTGTCGTCCGTCAGGTGGTTGGGATTGGTTTCCACCGACAGGGACTTCACGGGAAACAGCTCCCGGGCCAGCGCCAGCGTTTCCGCCAGTTCGTCGATCACGACGGTCGGCGTGCCGCCGCCGACGTAAATGCCGGAAAAGCGGTAGCCCCTCTGGCGGTACAGCGCCATTTCCAGACGCAGCGCCCCGTGATACTTCCGGGCCAGCGCTTCGTTGAGCCGGACGCGGTGAAAAGAGCAGTAGGGGCAGAGTTCCTCGCAAAAGGGAATATGGAGGTACAAAAGGCGCGGCTGCTCGTCGTCGCAGAAGGGAATATCGGGGGCAGCGCCGTCTTCAAACTGCAGCGCCCGGGCGAACTGTTTGCGCGCCGTATGAGTAACTATGGAATTAATCACAACGCATAACCCGTCTTTCGTATTGGCCTGGCATTCGCGTACCTGTTTAACAAAAGATCGAAGAACTTTGCAAGCTTCGTTTGCTTGAAATAACATCCGATCGGTGTTATAGCCAAATAAAAATGAGCAGGAAGGCATGGTCCATGGCCCCTAAAAGAGTCTTAACCCTTTGGAATGACGACGGTGTCAATGAAGCGGACACGTCCGTCTTGAGAAAAAAATCGACGGAGCTGCAAACGCCGCTTGGCAAGGAAGAGCAGGCGGAAATCCAGGCGCTCATCGATTCGTTCACCTCCCGCGACGACGCTTCGGGTCTGGCTGCGCCGCAGATCGGCATCAATAAAAGGATCATCATCTTCCGCACGAAAACCGACGGCGATAAAAAGAAGAAACTGACGCCGGACGATTACGACGTGCTGGTCAATCCCCGCATCACCCAGGCGCGCGGCGAGAAAGTGACGGCGGCGGAGGGTTGCCTCTCCTGCCCGGACATCCAGATCGACGTCAGCCGCTTTCCGGAAATCAAAGTCCGCGCCTTGAACGAAAGAGGCGAAAAAATCAGCAAGCGGTATCTGGATTACACCGCCCGGGTCGTGCAGCATGAAGTGGACCACCTCGACGGCACACTGATCGTGGATCACGAGGGAACCCTCTACTATCCGAAAAGCAAGCAGGCTTTAATCGACAAGCTTTTTAAACAGTAAAAAGATTTTTGATTAAATCTTGAAATGTCGACAAAGTTATAGTACGCGTTTGGCCATAATCAAAACGGTAAGTCTTTTTTTCATTTTTTAAGTCCGCAAGAGGAAGCGATACCATGACCGCCATTGCTTATTTGTCTCTGAACCATTCCGGACGCCTTTCATGAAAAAAACGCCCCTGTACGAAAAACACGTCGCCTGCGGCGCGAAAATCATCGACTTCGGCGGCTGGGCCATGCCGGTCCAGTACACCAGCGTCATCGATGAACATAAAACGACCCGGAGCGCCGCGGCGCTGTTCGACATCTGCCACATGGGAGAAATCGAAGTGTGCGGCCCGCAGGCCTTCGATCTGCTCCAGTTTGCCCTGACGCGCGATCTGGCCGGGCAGACGACGGGCCAGGTCAAGCTTTCCGCGCTCCTCAACGACCGCGGCGGCATCATCGACGATCTTACCGTTTACAAGATGGCGGAGGAGTCCTACTGGCTCGTCACCAACGCCACGACGCGCGAAGCGGATTTGGAGCGGATCACGGCTCTGGGCAAAGCAAAAGGGTTCGACTGCCGGATTGCCGACATCAGCGACAAGACGGGCAAGCTCGACGTGCAGGGTCCGGCGGCGCCGGCCGTTTTGGCAAAGCTTACCGGCGCGGATTTACCGGCGCTCCGCTTTTACCACTTCATCCGGTCGCAGGTGGCGGGCATTCCGGCCGTCATCTCGCGCAGCGGCTACACCGGCGAAGACGGTTTTGAAATTTACGCGGACGCAACACGCATCGGCGAGATCTGGGATGCGTTTCTGGCGGCGGGCGCGCCTTGCGGCCTCAAGCCCGCAGGCCTGGGCGCCCGGGACACGCTGCGCCTGGAGGCGGGCATGATGCTCAACGGCCAGGACATCACCCAGGAGACCAACCCGCTGGAAGTGCCGTACGGCTGGCTGGTGGACTGGAAAAAGGACTTCGCCGGCAAGGCCGCGCT
>DBPV01000113.1:37630-54115 GCA_002304995.1 Syntrophaceae bacterium UBA1411 | reverse complement strand
GGCGGGCCTATAGCTCAATTGGTAGAGCCACCGGCTCATAACCGGTAGGTCCCTGGTTCGATCCCAGGTGGGCCCACCATATTTGATTTTATAAACAAGGAACCCCCGGCTATGAATAAAATGCCGCTTTTCCCAGCAAGGAGTTGTTGCGATATCGTCATGGACGGTGCGGCCGTGATCAGGCGGATTTCCCCGTTCTGTCACGGCGCAGAATCAAAAATATAACCAGGCTTTCTAAAATGCACCCAAGCGGTGCATTTTTTTTATTACGGAAACAAAGGAGAATTGGTTGAAAGAGAAATTAGCGCTGTTAATTCGTCTGCAGGAGTGTGATTCGGAACTGGTCAAACTATCCGCCAAAAAGATCAAGCTGCCCGAAGCGATCGTCAAAATGGAAGAAGACTTCCGTCTTTTCCGGGAAAAGGTCGAAGGCAATAAAAGAAAGCACGACGAGCTCAAGGCGAAACGGTCCGACGCGGAAAGCAGAATCAAGAAGCTTCAGGACGCGATGAGCAAAACCAGGGAAAGGCTTTTGGAGGTCAAGAACAACAAAGAATACCAGGCCATGCTCAAGGAAATCGAAACGGCGGAAAAGGCAAGCGGCGACATCGAAACGCAGATCATCGCGCTCATGGAAGAAATGGATCAGCTGACCGGGCTTGTCAAGCAGGATGAAGAGACGCTTCGGCAGGCCGCAGGCGAGCACGTGCGGGAAAAGAAAAACCTCACAGACGAGCTCGGCGCCGTGGACGCGGATACGCAAGCCTGGACGGAGAAGCGCGCCGACCTGCAGAAACAGCTGCCCGGCGAACTGGTGGACCGGTATGAAAGAGTCCGCAAGCGCAACAACGGCATCGGTGTCATTTCCGTCTGGAAAGCCGTCTGCAACGGCTGCCACATGAATATTCCGCCGCAGATGTACAATGAGGTGCAGCGGTCCGAAGCTTTGCTGAGCTGCCCCAACTGCAACCGGATCATCTATTTCGAAGACCAGGAAAAGTCCGCCTAGATGGGTATGGAAAACGAAAGAGCGAAGTTGTTTACCGACGGCGCCTGCCGCGGCAATCCGGGGATCGGCGGGGCGGGGGCGGTCATCACCGACCCAGCGGACCGCGTGCTCTGGGAGGGCCGCGCGTACCTGGGCCGGTGCACCAACAACATCGCCGAATATCAGGCCCTGATTCTCGGGCTGAAAGGCGCGCTGGACCGGGGCATTAAGCATCTGGACGTCTATCTGGATTCGGAATTGCTCGCCAATCAGGTGAATGGAACATACCGGGTGAAAAACGAAAACCTCAAGGGCCTGATGCGGGAAGTCCGCGGGCTTTTGTCTTCCTTTGCGTCCGTCGAAGTACGGCACGTTCTGCGCTGCCACAACGCCCTGGCGGACCGGCAGGCCAATCTGGCCATCGACGAGCATCGCGGTTGACCGCATTTCGGCCGTCGACACGACAGACGCTTTGCCCGCAAACTTTCGCGAAGAGTCCTTGAAAGAAATTCCAAACCATTATACACTGCCGGCCAGGCCGGAGAAGATCAGATGATCGCTCGCGGATTTTGATCCGCGGGAGGAAAGTCCGAGCTCCGCAGGGCAGGATGGTCGCTAACGGCGACCGGGGGCGACCCCAGGGAAAGTGCCACAGAAAAGATACCGCCCCGCGTGACAGCGGGGTAAGGGTGAAAAGGCGAGGTAAGAGCTCACCGCTTTTCCGGCGACGGAAAAGGCAGGGTAAACCCCATCCGGAGCAAGACCAAATAGGAGAACGCTTGAGGGCGGCCCGCCTGATGTTCTCGGGTAGCGTCGCTAGAGGCGGCGGGCAACCGCCGTCCCAGATGAATGATCATCGTTGCGTCCGGGGTAACCCGAACGCAGAACAGAACTCGGCTTACGATCTTCTCCCGGACCTGTTATAAAAAAAGGCCGAATTTTTCAATTCGGCCTTTTTTGTTGGTGTTGGGTGCAGATGATGATTTAATTATTTGTCATCATCGTCGTCATCGTTGAGCGCCGCCAGATCGCCTTCCGAACCTTCCGGAACTTCAGACTGAATGGAGCGGCCGATACCGCGCATCAAAAGAACCATAATGAAGAAAAGGATGATCATCGAGATGATGATGATGAGGACAACCGTCGCTGTCCAGGCCTTCGCCTCTTTTTCGATCTTCTGCGTCGCCTGGGTGGCGGCTTCGTTGTACTTCTCCACGTCCACGCCCAGTCCGACCCAGCCGAAACCGGCAGGGGCGGTCAGGTTTGCGCTGTAGAATTTGATCGGCGCATAGGCGACGAACTTTGTGTTGTTGGCAAACTTATACGTGGCGATGCCCGCTTTTCCCGAAGCCGCTTCCTTGGCGACTGCCTGCAGATTCGGATCCAGGAAACCCAGCTGGTTGAGGTTCAGCACCTCGATGCCTTTTTTCGTCATTTCCGCGGAATTCTGCTGCGAAAGCGCCGGCATGACTTCGCCGTTGGCATCCAGTCCGGCGACATGGTAGTCGTTGGGGTGGGAAATCACGTAGCCGCGGTTGTCCACCAGAAAAGCGTAGTTGCCGGTGGCGGCATCCGTTTCAAACACCCGTTCCCCCTGAGTCGGAATGATCTGGTCGGTGAATCTCGCCAGCTGGCGGTAGTCCAGCGCCAGACTGATCACACCGGCAAATCCATCCTTGGAAAAGACGGGCGTTGAAAGACGAATGATACCCGCAAATCTCTGCCCCTTCTCAAACGCTGCTTTGTCGACATAACTGCCAGCCAACGGGGAAACGTAAACTTCGCCTTTGTTCAGAGCCTTGGCCTTGGCAAAGTAATCTTCAGTTTTATATGTTGTGTTGGCCGGATTGCTGACGTTCGCCAGTTTGTCCTTGGCCACCGCCTCGCCGTCAACGATTTTGATCTGTTCGTTGCCGTTTTTGTCGGTGAGGGCGATTTCCTTGTACAGCGGATTTAAAACCTGCTGTACTTTCCCCCCCTCCTTGACCCAGAGCGGTTTTTTGCTTTCAACAATAAACTGTTTGTACGCAGCTTCGGTTGTCGGGATAATGGTAGCGACGAGCAAATCCTTTTTGCACTCCATTAAGAAGTTGGCAACTTCATCTGCAGTATTGATGGCACGCATTTTGATTTCGTCCTGAGACTCAAGAACGCTTACTGTTCTTTCTTTAATTGCATCCCCCAGCTTGAACATGCCATTGGCGATCAAGAATGCCATCAGTGATAAGGGGATGACGATGAGCAGGAAGAACAAGCCTCCTACAGTAAGATACTGCTTCTTTTTCTTAGATTCTGCCATTACTATTTCCCCCTAACCTAGGTTAATTTTGTAGTTAATATTTTGTCAGCATTAACCCAAAAAGAAAGCCTTGAAGGGGTTGGCGTATAATAAGATCAGAGCAATAACGAGAGCGTAAATGGCGATCGATTCAGCCATGGCCATACCGACGAGCATGACCATCATGATCTTGCCCTGAACGCCGGGATTTCTTCCGACGGCCTGGCAGGCGCCGTTTGCCGCATTACCGATGCCCGCGCCGGCGCCGATGGCGCCCAGCCCGATGGCCAGACCCGCGCCGATCATCGCGCCAACGGCGAAGATGACTTTAATGTAGGACTCGCCGCCCACCGGGATCGCATCCGCGGCAAAAGCGAACTGGCTGGTCAGCACGACTGCTGCGACCGAAGCTAAAACTGTTAAAAACGCTTTTCCGAATTTCTGTGACATTATCTGTCTCCTTTCCTGACAAGTTATTATTTTATTCCTCAATTGCCTAGCACATTTTACCGACCCGGCAAAGAGGAATTAACCGCCGGTCATTCGCCGGACGTCACTGCATGAGACATGCCATTGTCATGAACCGGAATTTTTATTTTCCATATCGCGACTTCCTGTCGCGGGGGCGTGAATAAAAACCCTTATTTATTGAGGTTCCTCTGTCTGCCGTTTGCCTGTCCGATTGTTCCAGGCGGCCGGCTCCGGATTCCTCCTGCGCTGCTTCCGACAGAATGTTTAAACGGCCGTTGAATGTTTTGTTCAATGGCCTGTCATAAAACATTCAATTTTCCCGGCGGCGCGACGGCAGTGTCATGTCTTGCCAAATGCGCCGCGCCTTTTTATATTTCAGTTGAAATTTTGTTTCAATGCCGTTACGATCTAAAAAGCCACGCAGTTGAAGTTGAAAAAATCAAGCAGTCACAACATACAGCATAAAGGACCGTCATGCAGGAACTTCTAACCGCCGTTACCTATCCGATCGTCTGGGTCATCTGCGCCTACCTTTTAAAAATCGAGAGCGGGTTGGCAAAGCTTTTGATTTCGCTGACTGCCGCCATTCTGGTTTATGTTTTAATCGGCATCCGCAATTCCAAAAAAGAAAAAAGCGAGGGAAATGAAGACTAAGTGACGTTGCTCAGAAAAGCATACAAATACCTGCACCAGGCATTCAGTGTCCGCATCTGGTTGGCCAGCATCGTCGTCATTCTTCTGATCCTTCTGTTGGCTTTAACGGTCAACAACGCCAGGGAAAAAGAGGTTGCCGATCTGTTCAGCCGCCAGCAGCTTTCCTCCGCCCAGAATGCCGCCGCCCGGATGACGGCCATTCTTTCTCAGGTGGAAAGCAACATTGTCTTGTTTTCCCAGTTCGATCCGCACGGAAACCTGCTTTCGCCTCAGGCGTACCGGGACCTCCATATCGTTTATCCGGTCTGGGGAAGCTCGATCGACGCGGTGACGGTGTTCGATGAAAAAGGCGGCGCGAGACCCGTGCTGGTCCGCGGCGGCGGTCCGGGCGTCGATCTGTCGCGGCACTTCAGCACCTTGTTGCGTCAGCAGCGCCAGTACCTGAACGTCGCTCTGGCGGATGCTTCGGCCGGCGACTCTTCGGCTCCCAAACGCGAATGGTATCTGATCTGGGGATATCCCGTCTGGCGGCAGCACAACGCATTTGCCGGCGCCTGGCTGGTATCCTTTTCTCTCAAGGAGTTCATCGGCGCGGGCGAAAAGCAGATCAGGGACAACCGGCTGGGGGATCTGTGGCTCGTCAACGAGCGGGGGCAGATCCTGATGCATCCATACGCGCCGTTTATCGGGAGGAACGCCGTTGACCTGGTCCATGACCGCAAAGGCAACGTGATCGTGCTGCTGCCGGAGGGCGGACGGTACCACGATGCCAGCGTCCTCCAGTCGAACAACAAGATTCAGAAAAGCGTTGTCGCCTACTACCCGCTGCAGATTGCGGGCGCGACGTGGTATGTTCTGGTCGCCGCGCCTTACCGGAGCGTCATTGCCCCGGTGCGCACCACCTTTCTGTATACCCTGTTCAGCGCGCTGGTGCTGATCATGGTCCTGGTTGTCGTCGGGATCTATTTCGCCTTTCGTGAAGGCAAGCGGCTGCGGATTCGCGAAGAGCAGGAACGGTTGAAAGAGCGCGAAGCCTGGCAGGAGAAATTGCTGCGCGAGAAGAAGACGATCGACGGCATCATCGAAGGCTCGCCTATTCCCAGCTTTGTGATCAACAAGGACCACCGCGTGATCCTGTGGAACCGGGCCTGCGAGGATCTGACCGGTCATTCCGCCCTGGACATGGTCGGTACGGACCGGCACTATATGCCGTTTTATTCCGTCACCCGCCCGATGATTGCCGATTTGATTGTGGACAACGACATTGATGCCCTGGGACGGTTCTACGGCACCAAAAATGTCAAGAAATCGGAAAAGGTGCCGGGCGCCTACGAGGCCAATGACTATTACGAAAATCTGGGCGGACAGAGCCGCTACATGTATTTCCTGGCGGCGCCCATCCGCGATGAAGACGGCAACATTCTCGCGGCCATTGAAACGCTCCAGGATGTGTCGCGCGAGCAGGAACTCACCCGCAGCCTGCGGGAATACGCCGAGACGCTGCAAAACGAGCTGGCTGAGAACATCGAGCTGCGCCGCGAGATTGAAGGCCTCTACAATTACCTGCAGTCCATCGTTAAAAGCCTGCCGGACCGGCTCTACGAACTCGACAAGGACGGCATCGTCAATTTTGTCAGCGCGGGGATGAAAAAATCGCAAAGCGAGTTCAAGGGGAAACATTTTCTGGATTTTGTCGCGCCGGAGAACCAGGCGTTTTTGACGGCCAGATGGGAAGACGCGCAAAAGGGCATTTACCGGCCCTACGAAATCGAGGCCACGGCCAAGGACGGGCGGAAAGTCAATCTGCTGATCACGACCACGCCGGTGGTCGGCACGGACCATTATATTCTGGTACAGCGGGACATCACCGAATTCAAGAATCTCGAAAAGAAGCTCTACGACAGCCAGAAACTGGCGGCGTTGGGGCAACTGTCCGCCGGCATCGCCCACGAAGTGCGCAATCCGCTGTCCTCCATCAAGATGAGCCTGCAGATCCTGGAGAAACGCATGAATCCGCAGGGCAACGATCAGAAAAGATTCAAGATCGCGCAAAAAGAAGTGGAGCACCTCGAGGAACTGGTCAACAATGTTCTGGTTTTTGCCAAGCCGGTCGAACCCAAAGCCGCTCCCGCCGATCTGCAGAAGCTGCTGGAGCAGGCGCTGTCGCTGGCCGAAAAGGTCCTTCAGGACAAGCATGTCGCCGTGAAGCTGGAAATCGACGATATCCCTCCGGTCCAGGTGGACGCGGCGATGATCACGGACGCGTTTCTCAACATCATCCGCAACGCGGTGGACGCCGTCGACGATCACGGGGCGATCCGGATTTACGCCCGCAGCATCGGCAGCCAGCCGCCGGCGGTGCTGGTGGTGGTCGAGGACAACGGCTGCGGCATCGACGAATCGGATATGCCGCACCTGTTCAACCCCTTCTTTACAAGGAAAAAATATGGTACAGGACTCGGGCTTTCACAGGTGATGAAAATCGTGGAAGTGCACCAGGGGAAAATCGAGATCATCAGCGAGAAGGAAAAGGGAACCAAGGTCTGCATCACACTGCCCTGCGCCGACTGGCATGCCGGGCAGAAAAGTTAGGCATTTCGAAACGGAAGCGAAGGTTTGAGCCGCCCGTTCCATTATAAAAGGTTGCGATTATGGCGAGCATTCTTGTAATTGATGACGATGCTTCAATTGTGGAAACCCTGGATTTGTATCTGACCGAGGAAGGCTACACCGTCCGGACCGCGCTGACCGGAACCGACGGGCTCAACAAGTACGTGCAGGAGCCGGCCGACGTCGTAATCCTCGACATCCGGCTGCCGGACGTGGACGGCTTTTCCGTACTGGAGGATCTCAAGGAAGAGCATGAAAACGTCAAGGTCATCATGATCACCGCTTTTCACGACATGGAGACGACGATCAACGCCATGAAGGGCGGCGCGTTCGATTACATCCACAAACCGGTCAACGTCGACGAACTGGATCTGGCGATCAAAAAGGCGCTCAAATCCCTGGAGATGGAGAAAAGGATCGACGGCCTGCTGATGGAGCCGTCCCGCAGCTTTCGGGTCGGAGATATCATCGGCACCGGCAACGAAATGCGGGAAATCTTCAAAACCATCGGCATCGTTTCCAAAAGCCGGACCACGGTGCTGATCCAGGGGGAAAGCGGCACGGGCAAGGAGCTTATCGCCAAGGTTGTCCACAACAACACCTCCCCCGACGAGCCGTTTATTGCCGTGAACTGTTCCGCCATCGTCGAAACGCTCCTGGAATCGGAGCTCTTCGGCCACGAAAAAGGATCCTTCACCGGCGCCGTCGCGCGCAAACTGGGCAAATTCGAACTGGCCCGGTTCGGTTCGGTGTTCCTCGATGAAATCAGCGAAATGTCCGTCAACCTGCAGGCCAAGCTGCTGCGTGTTCTGCAGGAAATGGAATTCGAGCGCGTCGGCGGAAAAGACCGGGTGAAAGTGCATGCCCGCATCATGGCCGCGACAAACAAAGATCTGAAAGCCATGGTCAAGGAGGGCAGGTTTCGGGACGACCTTTACTACCGCTTGAACATCGTCGCCATCAACCTGCCGCCGCTGCGCAACCGCAGGCAGGATATTCCGCCGCTCATCGATTACCTTTTGTCGAAGATCAATCTGGATTTGCACAAAAAGATCGTCGGCGTTTCCGCGGAGATGATGGAGAAATTCATGGCCTACTCCTGGCCGGGCAATGTCCGGGAACTGGAGAATCTGCTGGTGCGGGCCTGCGTCGTTGCCAAGGGGCAGGTGCTGGGCGTCGGCGATTTTCCCGAACTGGGCAAGGAGGAAGCCGCCGCCGGCCGGCCGGCGGAAGAGCTGTCCGATGTTTTCATTTCCGGGGAGCCGGGCAAATTCCTGACGCTCGACCAGGTCGAGGAGCGCTACATCCGGAAGATTATCAAGGAAACCACCTTCAACAAGGGCGAAATCTGCGAGACGCTGGGCATTTCCCGCCCGACGTTTGAACGCAAGCTGGAAAAGTACGGCATCAGCTTCGAGCGGGAGTAGGGAACTGAAAATCGCAGCGCGCCAAAAACCGGAAATGCAGGGCGGGCGTCATAAACCGGCCGCGGGGCGGAAATCCCGCTCTGTGCCGTCGTTGGGGATGGTTTAAATGATGAAGATTACCCGTGCCGAATTTGTGAAAAGCGCCGTCCGGCCGCCGCAGTATCCGCCGGCGACCCTGCCGGAAATTGCCTTTGTCGGGCGGTCCAACGTCGGGAAGTCGTCGCTCATCAATACGCTGGTCGGTCGGAAGAACCTCGCCAAAACCAGCAACACGCCGGGGCGGACGCAGCTCATCAACTTCTTTGCCATCAACGACGGCATCTCCTTTGTCGATTTGCCCGGCTACGGCTTTGCCAAAGTCTCCCGGTCCGTCCGGAAAGACTGGGGAGAGATGATGGAGACGTATCTCGTCGAGCGGCGAAACCTGGCCCTGGTGATTTTCATTCTGGACATCCGGCGCGATCCCAGCGACGACGATCTGTCTTTGCGCGACTGGCTCAACCACTACCGCATTCCCTACCTGCCGGTTTTGACCAAAGCCGACAAGCTTTCCAACAATCAGACGGTTGTCCGGAAAAGGAGCATCGAGAAGGCCCTTGGGGTCACTTCCGGCTTTCCCGCGCTTCTTTTTTCCGCGAAAACGCAAAAGGGAAAGGACGATCTCTGGCAGGCGATCGAACGCCATCTTTCAGCGCTTGCCGGGTGTTCGCCGGAAAATCCGTAAACGGAGTCGTCCGCCGTCACTTTTCCGGTTGATAAAGCCCCGGTAGGAGCGCACAAAAGCAAGCCGGCGGCCGGAAACGGCAGTCGTTTGCCAAAACGGGGAAGGACGGTTTTTTTGTGAACGCTGGTCAAAATATATGTTTGTTATATCAAAGGCTTAAGACATAAAATTCAATTAAATCGATCTTCCCGGCTTGACAGGGAATTCAAAGTGTGTTAGCCGACGGACGCTGGTCGGACGCTGTGTCAGACGGTTTTTCCAGGCTTCTTTACATAATTTACTGAGGTGTAATCACGTGGTAAAAGATAACGAAAAAGTTGGTGCAGTAATGGTGGTCGGATCCGGCATTGCCGGCATTCAGGCCTCTCTCGATTTAGCCAATTCCGGAATGAAAGTCTATCTCGTGGAAAACGGGATCAGCATCGGCGGTGTGATGGCCCAGCTGGACAAAACCTTTCCCACGAACGACTGCTCCGCCTGTATCCTCTCACCGAAGCTGGTTGAAGTCGGCCGCCATCCGAATGTCACGATTAAGACAAGACGAACGGTCGAATCCGTCGAGGGCGAGCCGGGGAAATTCAAGGTCAAGATGACCTCCGCCCCCCGGTACATCAACCTGGACAAATGTACGGGATGCGGCGATTGCGCCAAAGTCTGCCCCATCACGGTCAAAGCCGAATTCAACGGCAACCTGAGCGAACGTAAAGCGGTCTACCGGCATTTTCCCCAGGCCATTCCCAGCGGCTTCGCGATCGACAAACTGGGGACCTCCCCCTGTAAGGCCAACTGTCCCACGCACATCAGCGTGCAGGGCTACGTGGCGCTGATCGCCGAAGGGAAATTCAAGGAAGCCCTCAAGCTCATCAAGCAGGACAACCCGTTCCCCATCGTCTGCGGCCGCGTCTGCAACCATCCCTGCGAAACGGCCTGTATGCGCGGCAAGGTGGACGAACCGATCGACATCATGCATCTGAAGCGCTTTGTTGCGGATCTCGATTTAAACGGCGACACGCGCTTCCTGCCGGAAAAGAAGGAAAGCAAGGGCAAGAAAGTGGCGGTTATCGGCGCCGGCCCCTCGGGACTCACCTGCGCCTACTATCTGGCCATCGAAGGCTACGATGTGGACGTCTTTGAAGCCCTGCCTGTGGCGGGCGGCTGGATGGCGGTCGGCATTCCCGAGTACCGTCTTCCCAAAAACGTCCTCAACGCCGAAATCAAGGTCATTCAGGATCTGGGCGTTAAAATCCACCTCAACACGAAAATCGGCAAAGACCTTTCCTTCGACAAACTGAAAAGCGACTACGGCGCGATCTTCATCGGCTGCGGCACGATGAAGAGCAGCAAACTCAATATTCCCGGCGAAGACATGCAGGGCGTGATCCACGGCGTGGATTACCTGATGCAGATCAACCTGGGCAAGAAAGTCAGCCTGGGCGACCGGGTGGCGGTCATCGGCGGCGGCAACGTCGCGATGGACGCGGTCCGCACGGCGGTGCGCACCGGATCCAAGAACGTTTTCATCCTCTATCGCCGGACCCGCGCCGAAATGCCGGCGTCTCCGGAGGAAATCGAGGAAGCGCTGGAAGAAGGCATTGAAATGAAATTCCTCGTTGCCCCCAAACGCGTGGTGGGCAAGGACGGAAAAGTAACGGGCATCGAATGCACGCGCATGGAACTGGGAGAGCCGGACAAGAGCGGCCGCCGCCGTCCCATTGAAATCAAAGGATCCGAATTCATCGTCGACTGCGACGCCATCGTGCCGGCCATCGGCCAGGAAGCGGACCTCTCCTTCATCAGCCAGGAAAGCGGCGTTTCCATCAACAAGTGGAACAACCTCGATTACGACGCCGTGACCTACGCCACCAACGTGGCGGGTGTTTTCACCGGCGGCGACGTGGCCACCGGACCGCAGACGGTCGTCAAGGCGGTTTTTGCCGGCAAGGAAGCGGCCAAATCGATCGACCGCTATCTGCAGGGCGCGGACATCAAAGCCGGCCGCGAAAAAGACTGGACCAAGGATCTGGCGGACAAGGCGGACGTTTCGAGCCTTCCCAAAGTCCCCCGTGAAAAATATCCCCACATGAAACCGGAAGAGCGCCGCACCAACTTCCAGGAAGTCGGCATCGGATTTTCCGAAGCGCAGGCGATTGCCGAAGCGCACCGCTGCCTGGCCTGCGGCATCTGCTCCGAGTGCTATCAGTGTGTGGAAGCCTGTATCGCCAAGGCCATCGACCATGACATGAAAGTGGAAGAAGAAACCATCGAAGTCGGCGCCGTGATCGCGTCGGCCGGCTTCCAGGTGTTTGACGCCAGCCAGCGCGGCGAGTACGGCTACGGCATTTACAAAAACGTGGTCACCGCGCTGCAGTTCGAGCGCATCCTGTCGGCGTCCGGTCCTTTCTTCGGCCATGTCCAGAGAATTTCCGACGGCAAGGAGCCCAAAAAGGTCGCCTTCATTCAGTGCGTCGGCTCCCGCGACGTCTCCTGCGGCAACAGCTGGTGCTCTTCGGTCTGCTGCATGTACGCCACGAAAGAGGCAATCATCGGCAAGGAGCACGCCAAGGGGCTGGAGCCCACCATTTTCTACATGGACATCCGCGCCCACGGCAAGGATTTCGACCGGTTTGTGAACCGGGCGAAAGAGGAGTACGGCATCCGCTACATCCGCTCGATGCCGTCGTCGATTAAGGAATTGCAGCAGACCAACAACCTGCTTATCAAATACGTCAACCCCGACGGCACCTTCACCGAGGAAGAATTTGACATGGTGGTTCTGTCGGTCGGCCTGATGCCGCCCAAGGACGCCCAAAAACTGGCGGCCAGCCTGGGCATCGAACTCGAAGAACATGGATTCTGCAAGACCGCGCTGGACAATCCCGTTCAGACGTCGCGTCCCGGCGTGTTCGTCTGCGGCGCCTTCGGCGGTCCCAAGGACATTCCGGAAACCGTCATGGAAGCATCGGCTGCCGCCGCCTGTGCGGAAGGGCTTTTGGCCTCGAAACGCGGCACGATGATTACCCCGGTGGATAATCCGGAAGAAAAAGATCTGCGCGGGCAGGGTGTGCGCACCGGTGTATTTGTCTGCCACTGCGGCATCAACATCGGCGGCGTGGTCAATGTTCCCGAGGTCCGGGACTTTGCCGCAACGCTGCCCACCGTTGTCTATACGGCGGACAACCTCTTCACCTGTTCACAGGATACGGCCGTGAAGATGGCGGAAGTCATCAAAGAAAAAGATCTGACCCGCGTGGTTGTGGCGTCCTGCTCGCCCCGTACCCATGAGGGGCTTTTCCAGGAAAACTGCGAAAAGGCCGGATTGAACCGCTACCTCTTCGAGATGGCCAACATCCGCGATCAGAACTCCTGGGTGCACATGCACGAACCGGAAAAGGCCACGCAGAAAGCCAAGGACCTGCTCCGTATGGCCGTCGCGAAGGCCCAGTACCTCAAGCCGTTGAAGCCCGGTCAGCTGTCCGTCAACCATCAGGCACTGATCATCGGCGGCGGCCTGGCCGGCATGACCGCAGCCCTGTCGCTGGCCGATCAGGGATTTGCCTCCTTCCTCATCGAAAAGGAAGAAAGACTCGGCGGCAACTACAATCACCTGTACAAGACGCTGGAGGGCCTCGATGCTCAGGCTCACCTGAAAGGCCTTCTGGAAAAAGTCTACAAGAATCCTTTGATCACCGTCGTCACCGGCGCGCATATTGAAAAGATTGAGGGCTTTATCGGCAATTACAAAACCACCGTGAAGGCCAAAGACGGCGAGAAGGTCTTTGAACACGGCGTCGTGCTCGTGGCCACCGGTGCTTACGAGAATAAACCCAAAGAGTACCTCTACGGGCAAAATGCCAAAGTCAAAAGCCAGCGCGATCTGGAGACGATGATCTACGAGAAGGATGCGAAGCTGGCCTCCGTGAAGAACGTGGTCATGATTCAGTGCGTGGGCAGCCGCGACAAGGAAAGACCGTATTGCAGCCGTTACTGCTGCGGCGAGGCGATCAAGAACGCGCTCGAGCTCAAGGCCGCCGATCCGTCCCGCGACATCACCATTCTTTACCGCGATATCCGCACCTTTGCTTTCAAGGAAGACTATTACAAGAAAGCCAGAGAGGCGAATATCAAATTCATCTCCTATGAAGAAAACCGCAAGCCGGAAGTCGTGGCGGCGGGCGATAAAGTGGAAGTGAAAGTCTTCGATCCGATTCTCAATGAACCCGTTACGCTGCCAGCGGATGCCGTGGTTTTAAGCATCGGCGTTGTGCCGAACCCCGAAAATGCGGCGATCGGCCAGATGCTGAAGATCCCCACGAACCAGGACGGCTTCTTCCTGGAAGCGCACGTCAAACTGCGCCCGGTCGATTTCGCGACCGACGGCGTGTTCATGTGCGGGATGTCGCATTCGCCCAAATACAGCGACGAGACGATTACCCAGGCCAATGCAGCCGTGTCGCGCGCCTGCCTGGTTCTGTCGCTCGACTTCATCGAGGCGGAAGGCAAAACGGCGTACGTCAATAAGGATCGCTGCTCGGCCTGCGGACTTTGCGAAATCAACTGTCCCTACAGCGCGATTCGCGTGAACGTCGCGGAGGGCTGCGCCGAAGTGAACGCGGTTCTGTGCAAGGGCTGCGGCGTCTGCACGGCATCCTGCCGGATGAATGCCGTGGACCTCAACGGGTTCAATAACGAAGAAGTGCTGGCGCAGATCTTTAATATCAACAATTAAGGCGAACGGCCGATTTCAGGCCGCATTGCCGCCGGAAGGAGAATATATGGCTGAAAACACAGCAAACAAAGAATGGGAACCCAAGTTCGTTGCCATTGTCTGCAACTGGTGCACGTACGCGGGAGCCGATTTGGCGGGGATCAGCAGAATTCAGTACCCGACGAACGTGCGTATCATCCGCGTTCCCTGCACGGGGCGAATCAATCCTTTTTATATCGTGAAAGCCTTACAGACCGGCGCCGACGGCGTTCTGGTCTCGGGGTGACACCCGGGTGAATGCCACTATATCTCAGGAAATCTGGTGGCGCGGCGCAAGTTTGCGACGTTAAAAAGTTTCCTGAACTACATCGGCGTGGAAGGCGACCGGACGATCTTTACGTGGGTTTCCGCGTCCGAAGGAGACCGGTGGGCACAGGTCATCAAAGGCGCTACGGAGAAAATAAGGGCACTGGGACCGGCCAACAAGATGGTCAAGAAGATTGGCTAGTCTGAATAAAAGATTCTAAAACATAAACGGGGAAATCATCACTGTGGAAAACATCGAAACAAAATTGCGGGAAGAAGCAAAAAGACTGCTTTTGGAAAAGAAGGCTGATGTCATCATCGGTTATGAAAAAGGCACGCTTCCGTTGACGGCGACGCCTTGTTTCATCACGCAGCCGGAAGAAGCCGACAAGCTGGTCTGGAACAACCTCTGCACGCAGAATCTGGCCAAGTATGTGCACGATTTGATCACCCAGCACAAGAATTCACAGAAGCGCGTCAAGCCGGAAGACCGGAAGAAGAAAGTCGTCGGCGTCGTCGCCCGGGGCTGCACCACGCGTTCTCTCATCATTCACCTGCAGGAAAGACAGTATGGCCGCGAAGACATTTGCATTATCGGCGTTCCCTGTGACGGTTACGTGGACGGCAAAGGTCTGAAGGGAAAAATCGGCGGCGCGGACATCATCGACGGCGCCGTCGAGGGCGGCCAGATCAAGATGAAAACGTCCGACGGCGAAAAAACCGTTGCGCTCAAGGATGTGCTTGCGGACTGCTGCATCACCTGCCGTTTCAACAATCCCATCATTTCCGACGTGCTGATCGGATCGCCCGCGCCGCCCATGAATCCGGAGGCGGAATACGACGACGTCAAGGCCTTCGAATCCAAGCCGATCGAGGAGCGCTGGGCCTACTTCATCAAAGAAATGGAAAAGTGCATGCGCTGCAACGCCTGCCGCCAGGCCTGCCCTTCCTGCTACTGCCCGGTTTGCTTTGTCGAACAGAGCCAGCCGCAGTGGGTGGGCATCGGCGAGGACGCCACCGATACGCAGGTGTTCCAGTTCATGCGCCTGTACCACATGGTCGGCCGCTGCGTGGACTGCGGATCGTGCGTTTCCGTCTGTCCGATGGGCGTGGATCTGCGCAAGTTCCTCAAGAAGATCGACAAGGACTGCTTCGAATTTTTCGGCAACCGCGCCGGGTCCGGCATGGAGGACATGCCGCCCCTGGGAAGATTCGACGAGCATCACGATAAAGGCGATTTTGTCTACAACCCGTAATTGTTTGAGATGATGGAGTTTACATGGAAACTTTTCTGGAAGAAGTAAACAAAAAGATACACGGCGTGCCGCTGCAGGCCTGCTATCACTGCCGCAAATGCACCGCCGGCTGCCCCGCCGCGCCCTACATGGAATATAACCCCAACAAGGTGATCAAGATGATCCAGAACGGGCAGAAGGACAAGGTGCTCTCGAGTTCGACCATCTGGGTGTGCCTGTCGTGCGAAACCTGCATTACCCGCTGCCCGAACCAGGTGGATATCGCGCGGATGATGGATGTGCTCCGCCAGATGGCCATTGAAGAGGGCCGGCCCGCCAAAGAGGCGAATGTTCTCAAGTTCCACGAGGCGTTTCTGTCGAGCATCAAGTTCGGCGGCCGCGTCCATGAAATGCTGATGACGATCCACTACAAGCTGAAATCCGGCGATTTCATGTCGGACGTGGACATCGCTCCGAGCATGTTCTTCAAAGGGAAGCTGGCGCTCTTGCCGCCGCGCACACGCGACCTGAAATCGGTTCGAAACATTTTTGAGAAGACGAAAAGCAAATGATGGAATATGGCGCGTGAATCCCCGGCGGATGGGCGCGTTGAAGTAACAGTTTAAAAGGAGGCTACTCTCTTGAAAGTTTCTTATTATCCGGGCTGCTCGCTGCATGGGATGGCAAAAGAGTATGATCAGTCCATGAAGGCCGTCAGTCGAGCCCTCAACATCGAACTCAAAGAAATTGACGATTGGTCCTGTTGCGGAGCATCGGCCGCGCACAACACGAATTTTGATCTGTCCATCGCCCTGCCGGCGCGCAACCTGATCGCCGCGGAAAAGGACGCCATGGACGTTATGGTCCCCTGCGCCGCCTGCTTCAACCGCTTTAAAACGGCGGAGCATCACCTGAAGGCCGACAAAGACCTCAAGGCCCGCGTCGAAGGGGCGGTGGGCGCCAGGTATTCGGGCGGGATCAGCATCCGCAACCCGATTGATGTGATCTACACTGAAATCGGCGTCGATGCGCTCGCGGCGAAAACAGTGAAGCCGCTGGCGGGACTGAAGCCGGTGTCTTATTACGG
>DBPV01000113.1:21308-37579 GCA_002304995.1 Syntrophaceae bacterium UBA1411 | reverse complement strand
GCCGTCGGCGCGGACGTGAAGAACTGGTCCTACAAAACCGACTGCTGCGGCGGTTCGCTGTCGGTCAGCAAGACGCCCATCGTTGTGGCGATGTGCGACAAGCTGATGGGAGCGGCCCGGGAAGCGGGCGCCAATTGCGTGGTCACGGCGTGTCCGATGTGTCTGGCCAACCTGGAAATGCGGCCCAGTCCGCAGATGAAGATGCCGGTCTTTTATTTTACGGAACTGATCTCGCTGGCGCTGGGGCTGCCCGGATCGAAAGAGACCTTCAAGACGCATTTGACGGATCCTCAGCCGCTGTTGAGTCAGTTGCGGCTGGTTTAGCCGATAGACGGACAACCCCGACGCTTTTGAAGTTGGATAAAAAAATACACTAGGGACAATTATGGAAAAACGTTTGATNNAAAAAAGATGCACTGGCGGGCATTGCCAAGAAGATGGCCGGAGATTTGCTGGTTTGGGCGCCGGTAAAAAAAGAAGACAACGTTCTTTTTGCACCCCTCGGAGCGGGCGACGAACCGTTTCTCGCCTACCTGAACACCAAGAATGCGCCGAAAAATGTTTTCTTCCCGCACACGGAAACCCTGATGAAATTTACCCGCACGCCGAAAGGCATGGAATTTTCATCGGAGGTCAATAAAGCCGACCAGTCGGTTTTATTCGGCGTGCGTCCCTGCGACGCGCACAGCTTCGTCCTTCTGGATAAGCTTTTCGACCAGGAAAAATACAAGGACGGCTACTACATCGACAAACGGAAGAACACGACGGTGATTTCGCTGGCCTGCGTGAAACCGCCCTATGCCAGCTGCTTCTGCACATCGGTGGACGGGGAACCGGTTTCGGCCGACGGCGCGGATATTCTGCTCACCGACATCGGCGGCGATTATCTCGTGGAGTTCGCGACCGAAAAAGGGGAAAAGCTCGCCCCGTACTTCGGAGAGACGAAAGCCGACGCGGCGGCCGATGCGAAAAAAGCGGAAGCGGCCGCCAGGGCCAGAGAGGCGGTTGCCTCGACGATTCCTGCGCATGAAATCAAACCGATTCTGGACGTCAATTTCGACAACCCGTTCTGGAATACGATTCACGGCAAGTGTCTGGCCTGCGGCACGTGCACATATGTGTGCCCGACCTGCCACTGCTTCGATATCAGCGACGAAGTGAAGGGATCGGACGGCATTCGCATCCGGTCCTGGGATTCCTGCATGTTCCCGCTTTTCACCAAGGAAACGTCGGGGCACAACCCGAGATCGTCGCAGAAGGAACGATGGCGTCAGCGCACGATGCACAAGTTCAAGTATTATGTGGACATGTTCAACGCGATCGCCTGCGTCGGTTGCGGCCGGTGCGTGATGTCCTGTCCGGTGAATATTGACATTCGCAAAATTGTTGCAGATATTTCAAAATTATAATCAGGGAGTTCGTAATGCAAAACCCGTATATACCGTATCCCGTTGTCGTGGATAAGATCATTACCGAGGTCGATACCAAAGATATTAAAACGTTCCGCTTCAAATTTGTGAATCCGGAAGACGAACAGAAATACGCCTACATGCCGGGCCAGTTCGGCGAACTCTCCATTTTCGGCAAAGGCGAATCGCCGATCGGTATCGCTTCCTCTCCGACGCAGAAAGGATACGTCGAATTCACCGTTCAGAAGGCCGGCGTCGTCACCTCGGCGCTGCACGAAATGGAAGAAGGCACGGTGATGGGTATCCGCGGACCGCTCGGCAATTCCTGGCCGCTGCAGTTTCTGGAAGGAAAGAATATTGTGATCGTCGGCGGCGGATTTGCCTTCACGACGCTGCGGTCGATGATCAATTACGCCCTGCATGAGGACAACCGCAAGCGGTTCGGCAATATCACGGTCATCTACGGCGCGCGGAATCCCGGCCTGCTGCTGTACAAAGACGAGCTCGAGGCCTGGGCGAAGCGGTCCGATATCAACCTCAACGTCACTGTGGACAAGGGCGACGCCACCTGGAAAGGGCGCGAAGGCTTTGTTCCGGCGGTCTGCAAGGACGTGGCCCCCAGCAAGGAAAACGCCGTCGCGCTGATCTGCGGTCCCCCCGTGATGATTCGCTTCACCCTGCCGGTCTTCTTTGAAATCGGCTTTTCGAAGGAAAACATCATCACATCCCTGGAAATGCGGATGAAATGCGGCATCGGCAAATGCGGCCGCTGCAACGTCGGCAGCAAGTATGTCTGCAAGGACGGACCGGTCTTTTCACTGGCGGAACTGGATAAACTGACGCCGGAATACTAACCAAGCCCGGATTCTTCACAAATGTTTTTTTTAAAAAAGGGAGCCTTTGGGTTCCCTTTTTTTGTGAAGCGGCCGGGAAGCCGCGCGGGTGCGCGGTCCGGAACGGTGAAAAAAAATTGATGTTTGTTTTTTTCTATGCTAGCAGAAGCATAAATTGATGCATTAATCATGGGAGATATTTAATGTCACAAACGGTTACCCCCTATCTGGAGATGTCCCAGGCGATCATGGAAGCGGGCGGCGAAGCGCTGAAGAAATGCTACCAGTGCGGCACGTGTTCCGGGACCTGCCCCTGGACGCCGATCACCCATTTCAATATCCGCAAGCTCGTGCGCTACGGCCAGCTCGGTCTGGACGGCATCGAGGATTTCATGTGGGGCTGCTCGACCTGCCGGTTCTGCGTGGAACGCTGTCCGCGGGGCGTGGAGATCATCGACATCGTCACGGCCATCCGCAATGTCTACAGCGGCGGCGGCATGCTGCCGCAGAGCCTGCGGGCTTTTGTCGGATCCCTTTCGGCGCGCGGCAATCCCTGGTCCGGCGACCCGGCCCGGCGCAACGACTGGGCCAGGGAAAAATATCCCGTTTACGCGCCGGGCATGGACTACCTGTTCTGGACCTGCTGCACGGTGTGTTACGATCCGCGCAACACGAGGCTCGCGAAGGCGGCGGCGGAAATCCTGAATCTGGCCGGCGTCCGCTGGGGGATGCCGTCGCCCGACGTCAACTGCTGCGGCGAGAGCCTGCGCAAGGTAGGCGACGCGGAGCTTTTCGAGCGGCTCAAAGCGAAAAACCTGGACTATTTCAAAGCGCAGGGGATTTCCAAAATCATCACGGTTTCCCCGCACTGCCTCGCGACCTTCAGCAAGGATTACGGCGAGGATTTTGAGGTCGTGCATTTGAGCGAACTTATGGCCCAATGGATGCAGGAAGGAAAACTCGTTCCCAAGAAGGATTTCGGCGGCCTCACCGTGACGTACCACGACCCCTGTTATCTGGGCCGGCACAGCAAGGTGTACGACGCGCCGCGCGACATTCTCAAGGCCCTGCCGGGCGTGACGTTTGTCGAGATGGAGCGCAACAGCGAGGAAAGCATGTGCTGCGGCGGCGGGGGCGGCGGGCTGTGGACGGAGAAAGCCAAGGGTGAACGCCTGAGTGATCTGCGCATCGAAGAAGCGATGGGGACCGGCGCGACGGTGCTGGCGACGGCCTGCCCGTACTGCATTACCATGTTTGAAGACAGCACGCGGACGCTCAATGTCGACGGGCAGATTCAGATCCGGGACGTGACGGAGCTCCTCCTCGAAAGCCTGGAAATCAGCATTGACGAGCCGGTCGGAGACGCCTGCGCCGTTTGAGGCAAAAGCGGCCGGACCATCGGCGCCGGATACCCGGCAGGACGGGGCGGCGGGGCTGATGTTGCATAAAAAAACAGAAGCGGCCCCACGGGGCGGCTTCTCAAGGAAATAAAGCTAGGAGAAGGTATGAGCAGAATTGGTGTTTTTGTTTGCCACTGCGGTTTAAATATCGCCAAGACGGTGCGGGTGAGCGAACTCGCCGAGTTTGCGGCGACCCTGCCGGACGTCGTCGTGGCGAAAGACTACAAGTTCATGTGTTCCACGCCCGGGCAGGAAATGATCGCTCACGACATCAAGGCGCACCGGCTGGACCGCGTGATCGTGACGGCCTGTTCGCCGCTCATGCACGAGCAGACGTTTCGCAAGGTTCTCGCGGCCTCCGGCCTCAACCAGTACCTGCTGACGATCGTCAACATCCGTGAGCAGGTATCCTGGGTGACGCATGATATCGACGAAGGCACGGCCAAGGCCAAGGCGCTGCTCAACGGCGCGGTGCGCCGGGCGCGGCTGCTGGCGCCGCTCACGTCGCGCGTGATCGACGTGAATTCCGACGTCCTGGTGGTGGGCGGCGGCATCGCCGGCATCCAGGCGGCCCTGGAACTGGCCAATACGGGCAAGAAAGTCTACCTGGTCGAAAAGAATTCCACCATCGGCGGCCACATGGCGCAGTTCGACAAGACGTTTCCGACGCTGGACTGCTCCGCCTGTATTCTGACGCCTAAAATGGACAGTGTGCTTCAGCACAAAAACATCACGCTTCTAACCTCCTGCGAGGTGAGCGAGGTCAAGGGCTTTGTCGGCAACTTCGACATCACGATCCGGCAGAAGGCGCGTTATGTCGACCACACCAGGTGCAACGCGTGTCTCGCCTGCACGGAAAAGTGCCCCGGCAAGGCCGTTTCCGAATGGGACGAGGGTCTGGTCAAGCGCAAGGCCATCTACATTCCCTTTCCGCAGGCCGTGCCGCAGAAGCCGGTCATCGACCGGGACGCCTGCACGTTTTTCAAGAAGGGCAAATGCCGCCTGTGCGAAAAGGTCTGCGAACAGAAGGCCATCGACTTCGAGCAGCAGGACACCTTCACCACGGTGAAGGTCGGCGCGGTCATCGTGGCGACCGGCTACGATCTGATGGACACCCGGGCGCTCATCCAGTACGGCTACGGAAAATATCCCGGCGTGTACAATGCGCTGGAAGTGGAGCGGCTTTTCAATTCCGCCGGCCCTACGGGCGGGAAGGTGACGCTGCGGGACGGAAAAGAGCCGCAGGCGATCGCCATTTTGCACTGCATCGGCAGCCGCGACAAGAACAATTACGAACACTGCAGCCGGGTGTGCTGCATGTATTCGCTCAAGTTCGCGCATCTGTTCAAGGAAAAAACCTCCGCCGATGTTTACCAGTTTTACATCGACATGCGGGCCGCCGGCAAAGGCTATGAGGAGTTTTACAACCGCATCATCGAGGAGGACGTGAAGTTCATCCGCGGCAAGGGCGCGCGCGTGGCGCAAAGCGCCGACGAGCCGGACCGTCTGGTGGTGGAGGCCGAAGACACGATTACCGGGAAGTTCATCCGGCTGCCCGTGGACATGGTCGTGCTTTCGCCGGCCATTATTCCCCGCGGGGACGCCAAGGACATCGCGCGGCTCTTCAATCTGAGCACGGACCGGTACGGCTTTTTCATGGAGCGGCATCCCAAACTGGCGCCCCTGTCCACCATGTCGGAAGGCGTGTTTATCGCGGGCGTCTGCCAGAGTCCGAAGGACATTCCCGACACGGTGGCGCAGGCCAACGGCGCGGCGGCGGAAGCCCTGACGATTGTCGTGAAGGACAAGATGGAGCTTGAGGCCACCACCGCCATGGTGAATCCCGCGTCCTGCTGCGCCTGCCAGAACTGCGTGCGGGTCTGTCCTTACGGCGCGCCGTTCTTCAACGAGGCCAAAGGGGTTTCGGAGATCAACGAGGCGCTGTGCAAGGGCTGCGGCCTGTGCGCGTCCGTCTGTCCTCCGTCGGCGATTATCGCGCGGCACTTTACGAACGACCAGGTGCTGGCGGAGATGGAAGGCTTGCTGGAGTTCTAGTTATGGCATCAGTAAAAGGCCGGATGCGGCGCTTTTTCTGACGCCATACTTTTATAAAAGAAAGGAAAGTTTCATGTCGTTTGAACCGAAAATCTTGGGTATCGCCTGCAACTGGTGCACGTATACAGGAGCGGATCTGGCGGGGACCACGCGGCTGCAGTATCCGCAGAATATCCGGGTGGTCCGCGTGATGTGTTCGAGCCGGATCAATCCTTCGTTTATCTTCCGCGCGTTTCAGCTCGGCGCCGACGGCGTGCTGGTCGGCGGTTGCCACCCCGGCGACTGCCACTACAACACGGGCAACCTTTACGCCCGCCGGCGTCTGGCCGTCACCAAAAAGATCCTGGAATTTGCCGGCATGGAGCCGGGACGGTTCCGCGTGGAGTGGATATCCGCCTCCGAGGGCAACCGGTTTGCCGAAGTCGTGCGGGAGTTTACCGAGCAGATCCGGGATCTGGGCCCCCAGACCCAGTTTAAGATTTCACAATAGCGTTGGGAGAAGATATGGCTATCAGCTTTGAACAAATTGAACAGAACCTGAAAACCGAAGCCCGCAAGCTTCTGGAAAGCGGAAAGGTCAGCCTGGTTCTGGCCTACGGCAGGGGATACGATGAAAACCATCCCATGCCCTATGTGGCAAAACATCCGTCGGACGTGGACAATATCGTTTTCAACGAATACTGCACGGCCAACCTGGCCCGTTACCTGACCCGGTACCCCCGCCGGACGAAGATCGCCATCGCCGCGAAGGCGGCGGACAGCCGGGCCGTCGTCCAGCTGATCCAGGAAGACAAGGTCTGCCGCGAGGATCTGGTGGTGCTGGGCATTCCCGTTTACGGCATGAAGAATTTCAAAACCGGGGAGGCCATCGACAGCAAAACGACCGGCGGCCTGTCCAATCCGGTGCTCTACGATATTCTCCTGGGCGAGGAAGTGCACGGGCAGCCCGTTTCGTCTCCCTACGATGTTCTGGCGGCGTACGAGGCCATGGACAAGGAAGAGCGCTGGGCATTCTGGCAGCGGGAACTCGGCCGGTGCATCCGTTGCTACGCCTGCCGCAAGGCCTGTCCGATGTGCTACTGCGATCCGTGCTTTATCGATCAGAACAAGCCCAAATGGGGCGAGAAGTCGCCTGAATCCCCCGGCAACCTGATGTACCATCTCACCCGGTTCCATCATCTGGCCGGCCGGTGCATCGACTGCGGCGAATGTTCGCGGGCCTGCCCGGTGGACATTCCCCTGTACCTGTTCCACAAAAAAGTGGCCAAGGACTGCGAGGAGATGTTCGGCCAGGCGGCGGGAATGAGCATCGGCGACAAGCCCGTCCTGGTGAATTTCCGCGTGGACGATTCCGATAAAATTCTGGAGTAAGGAGTTTTGCTTGTGTTGAAGAAAACAACCATCGATAAATTGCCTGAACTGGCGGCTTGTCTCATGGAGAAGGGAACGCTGGTCGCTCCGGTGAAAGAAGCCGGCGGCTTTAATTTCCGCACCATCACCGACGCCGGTCAGGTGGATTTGATTTTTCACAATACCCTTCTGAGCCCGAAGACGGCCTTCTTTCCGCAAAAAGAGGATTTTGTCCGGTATTCCGTGTATCAGCCGATTCTGGAGGCGAAACCGGTTGAGCCCGAGGTCAGACCGACTTTTCTGTTCGGCGTTCGTCCCTGCGACGTGAAAAGCTTTGAGATCATGGATATCCATTTTACCCGGACGGGCGTGCCTGATCCTTACTGGCGCAGGCGGCGGGATGCGACCATCATCTTCGGCTTTGCCTTCGATACCAGCGAAAAGGCGGATCCGGCGGAGTTTTATCACACGCTGGGCATCGGCGCCGCCGATCCCGACGGCAGCGATATTTTCATGCTGCGCCGGGACGACGTTTTGTTTCTGAAGGCCGTGAGCCCGCGGGGGGAAAATCTGCTGGGCGGCCTGACGGGGCTTACGGACGCCGTGCCGGACGAGCGGAAATATTTTGACGACTACATCGCCCAGGGGCACGACTACAAAACCCGTTACACGTGCGTCGACGCGGAAGCGATCGCCAGAGAGTTCGAGGCGATCTTCCACAATACGGACTTCTGGACCAAGGTGTCCAACGCCTGCCTGAGCTGCGGCATCTGCACCTTCGTCTGCCCGACCTGCTACTGCTTCGACATCTGCGACGAAACGCAATTTGGCGAGGGCGTGCGCCGGCGCGTCTGGGACGCCTGCATGTTCACGGACTTCACGCTGGAGGCCAGCGGCCACAATCCGCGGACCCAGGTGTATCAGCGCCTGCGCCAGAAGATCTGCCACAAATACTCGTTCCACATCCGCAAGTACGGACCGATCTCCTGCGTCGGCTGCGGCCGCTGCACGCGCTACTGCCCGGTCAACATCGATATCTTTTCCATTGTCGAACAGGCGGTGCAGGCGAAATGGTACAAGCGGCTGTAAAGAAAGGTTCGCGGTTCAAAGTTCAAGGTCATATTTGAAGATTCAAAAGAGGATTTAATCATATGTCAGAAAACAACCCCTACATCCCCATGCCGGTGGAAATAGCCAAAATCATCGACGAGGTGGATACGCACGACATCAAGACCTTCCGCTTCACCTTCGTCAACAAGGACGACGGGCAGAAATTCGTTTACCTGCCCGGCCAGTTCGCCGAATTGTCGATTTACGGCAAGGGCGAATCCCCGATCGGCATCGCCTCGTCGCCGACCGACGCCGGCTATGTGGAATTCACGGTGCAGCGGGCCGGAGCGATTGTGCCGGGGCTCGTCACCTCCGCGCTGCACGACATGGACGAAGGCGGACGGATCGGTTTGCGCGGGCCGCTGGGGCATCCCTGGCCGATCGAATTTCTGGAGAAGAAAAACATCGTTGTGGTCGGCGGCGGATTCGCCTTTACCACGCTGCGGTCGCTGGTGAAATACATGCTGCACAAGGACAACCGCTCCCGCTTTGGCGACATCACCGTCATTTACGGGGCGCGGACCCCCGGCCTGCTCTGCTATAAGGACGAGCTGGCCGCCTGGGAAAAGCGCAGCGACATCAACACCGTCATCACCGTCGACAAGGGCAATGAAACCTGGGCCGGACGGGAAGGCTTCGTTCCGGCGGTCTGCAAGGACGTTGCGCCGTCGCCTGAAAACGCCGTCGCCGTGATCTGCGGTCCGCCCGTCATGATCAAGTTCACGCTGCCGGTGTTTTTCGAACTGGGCTTCTCCAAGGAAAACATTCTGACGTCGCTGGAAATGCGCATGAAGTGCGGCATCGGCAAATGCGGCCGCTGCAACGTCGGCTACAAGTACGTCTGCTCCGACGGACCGGTCTTTTCTCTGGCCGAACTCGAAGAACTGCCGAGGGACTTCTGATGACGATCACAAAAAAGCTGTGGCCGCTTCTGGCGCTTTTTCTTCTGGCCGCCCTGCCGGCGCAGGCGGCGGAAAAGGCGCTGCCGAAACTGGATCAAAACAGCGACGGCCGGGTGATGGAGCAGGAATATCTCGACGCCGTCGCGCACGAATTCGACCGGCTGGACAAAAACAAAGACGGCGTTCTGACCCGGGATGAACTTCCCGACATGAAGAAAGCGGACGCCGACCGGCTGTTTCAGGAGGCGGACGCCGACCGCGACGGGAGGATTCTCAAAAAAGAATTCGCCCAAGCGGCCAGGAAGCGGTTTTCCACCGTGGATAAAAACAGAAACGGCTTTATCGATCCGTCCGAATGGGCGTCTTCACGCTCGGAGCTCTATTCGCCGTTCACGCGTTTCACGTTTTAACGACCGCCGCCGGCGTCCGGACCAGGAAAATCAGGCCGAAGCCGATCAGAAAAAGCCCCGCGACCAGAAAAATCCAGCGGATCATGCCTTCGGTGACGATCCTCCTCCCCAGTGCAGGGACACCGCGAGAAAGAGCACCCACAAAAAACAGCCCGGCAAAATCGACAGGCAGGAGGCAAACGCGGAAAGGCCGGCGGCTGCCTTGGCCTGCAACGCCTTTGGTGCGCCGAACGCGCCGGTCCACCAGACGATCGTCGTCGGGCTGGAAAATGCCCGCGCAAATCCGGCGAAAAACGAAGAGCGGAAAACGCGTCCGGGCGCGTGCCGTTTTGTGATTGATTTTTTAGAACGATTGCTCTAACGTGCGGGAACAATTTTTAAGGACGACTTCATGAACTATACCTCTTCGGCGCTTCGGCATGGCTATACGAACCGGATTTTAAGTGTTGATCTGACCGCGGGCAGTGTAGCGGTTTTACCGCTGGAGCCGCGGGTGCGGGATTTCTTCATCGGGGGCAGGGGGCTGGGGCTCTATCTGCTGCATGAACGGATTACGGCTGAGACCCGGGCCGACGCTCCGGAAAATCCGCTGATTTTTTCGCCCGGACCGCTGGGCGGCATTCCGCAGTTTCCGGGAACGAGCAAATGCATGGCGATTGCGCTGTCGCCGCTCACAGAGATTCCCGGCGTTTCCAACTTCGGCGGGTATTTCGGCGCTTATCTGAAATACGCGGGATTTGACGCGCTCGCCGTGACCGGCTTGGCCGCCGAAGGCACGATGATCGTCATCGACGGTTTCCGGCGGGAAGTGACGCTCCGGCCGCTGCCTGTGGCCGACGAGGTTTTCCCCCTCGAGCAGGCCGTTGTGGAGCAGTTTTTAAGCGAGGGGCGCGAAAAGAAAGACATCGCTTTCCTGACGACCGGCATTGGCGCGGACCGCACCGCCTTCGGCTGCATCAACAGCCATTACTACGACGCCGTCAAACCGGTGGACGGCGTCAAGGGACTTTTCCGCACCAAGCAGGCGGGCCGCACGGGCCTGGGCTCCGTGATGCGCGCCAAGAAGATCACGGCGATCGTCGTTCTGGCGGCATTTCCCCGGGGCGACAATCCCTACGGCGCAGCCGACTGGGAGCGGGTGAAACAGGCCGGCGCGGCGCTGCACAAGGTCGTCAAGGACGTCGATCCGCAGGCGCTGCAGATGCACCTCAAGGGATCGGCCGGATTGATTTCGTTCATGAACAAGGAGGAGTACCAGTCCCTGCCCGTACACAACTACCAGCACGGCTCTCATCCGCAGGCGGGGCAGATCTGCGGCAAGACGTACGCCGAGCGGCTGTTCGATCACCGCGGCATGGACGGCTGTTTTCCGGGCTGCAACCTGCGCTGCACCAAGGGCGGCTGGGTGATGCTGACGTCGGGCGGGCATTGCGGCCGCCGGGTCTGGGTGGACGGCCCCGAATACGAAACCGCCGCCGGCTTCGGTTCCAACCTGGGCATGTGGCATCCCGAATTCATCATGGAGGCCAACTGGCACTGCGACAATTACGGCATCGACACGATCACCACGGCCGTGATGATGGCGTTTCTCATGGAATGCTATCAGCGCGGCTATCTGACGCCTGAAGACGCGGACGGCTTTGCGCTGGTCTGGGGCGATGAACAGGCGGCGCTCCAGTTTATTCACGATCTGGCGCACGGGCGCACGGAGCTGGCCCGCCGGGCCGGCCGGGGCATGGAGGCGCTGTTGTCCTGGATTGCCGAAGCCTATGCCAAAAGAACGGGCCTGCCGGATCCGGCAGACGAGCTCAGCCGCTTTGCCATGCAGACCAAGGGGCTGCCGTTTTCTCTGTACCGGACGCACCGGTCCTTGTCGATGCAGGCCTCCTATGCGGCGGCCAGCGACATCGGCGCGCATCACGCCGCGGCCTGGCTGGTGAAGGTGGATCTGCTGGGAGCGTTTCCGACATTCGACGACAAGGCGCGCGCGCTCATCACGTATCCGCGGGTGCGCCTGGGCAACGACAACCTGGGATTGTGCAAGCTGCCCTGGGTGGACGTTTTCAATCCGGACTCCATGAAGCGCGGCGGCCAGGACGTTTACATCAATCCCGCCTCGCAGGAACTGTATGCGGATTTTTACAACGGCATGCTCGGAACGTCCCTTTCCTGGCAGGAGATCTTTGCGCGGACCGACCGCGACATCAACTTGCAGCGGGTTCTGAACGTCCTTGCGTTCGGCGATAAGACCGCCGGGCACGACTGGATTCCCGACCGGGCCATCGGTCCGACGGATGACGCGCTTTACGACGAGGAAAAAGAGTACAACGACCGCCAGCTGGCCGCCGCACTTGAAAAACCGCTCGCGGCCGTTGCGGCGATGGACACCGCCGCGAAGCGGACGCTCCTGATGCAGCACCGGAAGGAAGAGCTGGCGAAACTGATTTCCGTCTATTACCGCGAGCGCGGCTGGACAAATCGGGGCATTCCGACCCGGGAAACGCTTGAGCAGCTCGGCCTGTGGGATTTTCTGTCCGCCGAGGCCCGCCGGAGAATCGCCGCGCTTGCCGCATGAGCGTTTGACATCCCCAGGCTTTTTTCCTATAGTGAACGTCCGGTCGGCCAACGGGAGCGGCCGGCGTTTTCGACCTGTTGATATTTTTTCGCTGCAAAAGACACCCGGAAAGAAAAAACGGCGATAAAAATGAAGACCATTCATTGCCGTCGGAAGATAAGGATGAGAGGGACATGGCAACCGATCCGGTAGACGCGGCGACCGTCATTTTGCTGAGATCCGGCGCGGATTCGGCCGCGGCCGCCATTGAAGTTCTTCTGGTGCGGCGCAACCGCAGGAGCAGTTTTGTGCCCGGATATTACGTGTTTCCGGGCGGCGTCCTGGATCCGGAGGATTGGGAGCCGGGCGCCGAGCGGTTCATACGCGGACTCGACCGGCGCCGGGCCGCGGAAATTCTGCGGGATCTGTCGCCTTCCGAAAAGGCGCTGGGCGCCTGGGTGGGCGGCATCCGCGAGACGTTTGAGGAGGTCGGCCTGCTCATTGCCCGCTTTGCGGACGGCTCTCCCGTGGCGATCCGGACCGACGATGAACGCCGGCGCTTCGGCGACTACCGGCGGGCGATTATCCGCGGCGAGACGACGTTTCTGCAGATGCTGGAGGCGGAAAACCTTTTCCTTCCGGCCGACGTCCTGCATTATTTTTCGCACTGGATCACGCCCGAGTTTCTCCCCCAGCGCTACGACGTGCGTTTTTTCGTGACGCCGGTGCCGGCAGAACAGACGGCCGTCTGCGACGGCGTGGAGCTCACGCACCATTCCTGGCTTTCGCCTTCAGCCGCGCTGGCCGATTATGAAGCGGGAAAAATCGGGATGGTCCTGCCGCAGATCGTCACCCTGCGGGACCTGGCCCGCTTTCAGACCGTGGAAGACGTTATCCGGACCGCCGCCCGGCGTCTGGTTCCCGCCACGCTTACGAAAATTGTTCAGGTCGACGGCCGGGCGGTGGAGGTGATGCCGGATGGAACGGTCTTTACGCATCGCCCGCCCGTTTATCCCTGAAAAAAAAACCGCCGCCGGCGCATTTTGCCGCCAACGGAAATGATTCTCAGAACACAAGAAGGCGCTCATGCAGGACTTCACAGAAGGCCGTGTCGGCAAACAGATCGTTCATTTCAGCACGCCCCTCATGTTCGGAAACGTGCTGATGTCCGCCTACGGAATGATCAACCTCATCTGGGTCGGAAGGCTTTTGGGCCACAAAGCCGTGGCCGCCGTGTCCGCCTCGCTGCCGATCATCATGCTGATGCCCGCGTTTCTGATCGGTCTGGGCATGGCCACGAACGTGCTCATCGCGCAGGCCTTCGGCCGCCGGGATACGGCCCTGCTGAAGAAAATCCTGGCCAACTCCTTTTTCACCTCCGTGCTTTTCTGCCTGGTGATTTCCGCGGTCGCCCTGCTGTTGCGCGAACAATTGCTGGACTGGGTCAACGCCCCGCCCGAGATCCGGGAGATGGCCCTGTCGTACCTGACCGTCATTATGGCCGCGCTGATTTTCCAGTTTTTTGTCAACTGGATGGCGGGAGTTTTGCGGGGCATGGGAGATGCCGTCACGGTCCTCAAACTCTTTGCGATGCTTACGGTGTTCAATATCATTTTCGTTCCGCTGTGCATCAGCGGCTTCGGTCCCCTGCCGGCCGGCGGCGTGGCGGGGGCGGCGTGGGGATCGTCGCTGGCCGCCGTGGCGACCGGCGCCATCGGCTATGCCTATCTGTTGCGGTTCAATCCGTACATCAATCTGCGGGGCTGGGATTACAAGGCGGACTGGGGCATCATTCGCGAAGTGTTTGCGATCGGCGTGCCCGCGTCGCTGCAGATGATGGTGGTTTCGCTCGCGGGCGTGTTCATTCTGACGCTCGTCAACCGCTACGGAACAAACGTCACCGCAGCTTTCGGCATCGGCATGCAAATCGACATGCTGGCGAGCATCCCGTTTATATCCATCGGCATGGCGGCCACCACCATCGCCGGACAGAACCTGGGAGCGCAAAGAATCGACCGCGTTTACACCACGCTTCACGCATCGGTTGTTTTCGGCCTGGCCGTGGCGCTCGTCTGCACACTGGCGCTTTTTCTCTTTCCCAAGCCCATCGGCTCCATCTTTCTTAGGGAATCCGCCGACAGCGCCGCCGTTCTCGAGGTCGTGAAGGGCTACTACCGCTGGATGGCTTTCATTTTTCCGTGCTTCGCCGCGATTTTTGCCATTCAGGGCGTTCTGCGCAGCGCGGGCGATACGATGGCCCTGCTGGTGTTGTCTTTTATTGCCATGTTCGTTATCCGCATTCCTCTGGCATACGCGCTTGCCGGTCCGGCGGGCCTGGGGCAGGAGGGCATCTGGATGGCGATGGTTTCGAGCAGCGCGCTGGCCGTGGGGCTCAACTGGCTGTATTACAAGAAGGGGCCCTGGCGGAAACGAAAGGTCCTCGGCGGAAAAGCGCCGCCTGAAAAATCCGCCGCGTCAGAAGGCGTTGGCCGTATTCGATCCTGAACCGCTAAAAGGTCGTGCTGCCGGTGGTGGGCTGCCAGCCGCCGGCGCAGGCGCCGCAGACGACCGAGCACAGGCCGCCGGGAAGGGTGAAGAGATTGCCGGCGCCGGATTTGGTTTGCGACCCGCTGGTGCACTGGAAACTGCCCGTCGGGGGCCTGCTGCACAGCCATTGCTGTTCCGTCTTCATGCAGCTGACCGTCGCCGACATGCCGGATATCACCACCCGGCACATGTCCGCGCCGGCGGCGCACTGATATTCGGCCGCGCCGGCTCCGGCGGTTAAAATCACGGACAGAGCGCAGAAGGCAGCCAGTCCCATCCAAAGTTTACCGATCGTTCGTTTCATGATGCTTCTCCTTCCCTGACGGCAGAAAACGATATCCAAAAAGACGCGCCTGCCCCACAGGGGGCCTTCGGCAGCAGTGTCCAGGCTTACCGCTTTTTCCGGAAGATCAGCCTGAGCGGAACCTTGTCGAAGCCGAACTCCTCGCGGATGACATTTTTGAGGTAGCGCTCGTAGGAAAAGTGAACGCCCTTGGCCTGAGAAACGAAAAAGACGAAGGTCGGCGGCTTGACGCCGATCTGCGTCGCATAACCGATGCCCATCGCCCTGTTTTGGTAGCGCGGCATCGGATTTTTTCTCAGCGCGCGCTCCACCAGGTCGTTGAGGGGGGAGGTGCCCACCCGCTTCGTGTACTGTTCATACACCTCGTCGATGAGGCCGAAGATTTTCGGCGCGCGCTGGCCGGTGACGGCGGAAATGAACAGAATGGGGGCGAAGTCCAGAAATTTGAGCTTGTCTTTGATGTCCGCGACATATCGGCCGACGGTGGCATTGTCCTTTTCTATCTTGTCCCACTTGTTGACGACCAGAATGCAGGCTTTGCCGTGCTCATAGGCCAGGCCTGCGATTTTGGCGTCCTGCTCGGTGACGCCTTCTTCCGCGTCGATCATCACCAGCGCGATGTCGCAGCGGTTGATCGATTTGAGCGCCTGCACGACGCTGTATTTTTCCAGCGTCAGGCTGATTTTGTTTTTCCGGCGGATGCCGGCCGTGTCGATGAGCAGATAAGAGCGGCCGTGGGCCTTGATCGTCGTGTCCACCGCGTCGCGCGTCGTGCCGGGCGTGGGATTGGCGATGCTGCGCTCTTTTCCGGAAATCAGGTTGATGAGCGAGGATTTGCCGACATTGGGCTTGCCGACAATCGCCACCGCGATCGGCTCGTGCTCGTCCGGCGCCGGTTCGGTTGCGGCGGGAAAATCCTGCGTCACGGTCGCCAGCAGTTCATCGACGCCCAGGCCGTGCTGGGCGGAGAGGGGATACAGCGCGTCGATGCCCAGGCGATAGTATTCGGGAAGCAGTTCTTCATGGCGCGCGCCGTCCACCTTGTTGGCGGCGTAAAAGACCTTCTTGCCGCGGCCGCGCAGCTGCCGGGCGATCTCCACGTCCGTGGGCGTGAGGCCGTCGCGGCCGTCCATCAGAAAGATGATGACGTCGGCCTCTTCAATGGCCAGATTCGTCTGCTCGCGCATCTGCACCAGGATGCGCTCCTCGGTCGCCGGTTCAAATCCGCCCGTGTCGATCAGCGTGAAAGCCCGGTCGTGCCAGAGGCAGTCCATGTAATTGCGGTCGCGCGTGGCGCCCGGTTCGTCGATGACGATGGCCTTCTGTCTTCCCGCGATGCGGTTGAAGAGCGTTGATTTGCCCACGTTGGGCCGGCCCACGATGGCGATGACGGGTTT
>DBPV01000113.1:0-21282 GCA_002304995.1 Syntrophaceae bacterium UBA1411 | reverse complement strand
GCCCCGAAGAGATTTTCCATGGCCTCTCTGGCCTGCGTCCCGATTTTTTTCAGCATGGCGCCCTTTTTCCCGATCATGATTGCCTTTTGCGATTCCTTTTCCACGGTGATGGTGGCGCTGATGCGGATGAGGTTCTTCGCTTCGTCTTCCCGAAACGCGTCAACGGTCACCGCCGAGGCGTAGGGGATTTCCTGCTCGGTGAAACGGAGAATCTGCTCGCGGATGAACTCTCCGGCGATGAACCGCTCCGTGGCGTCGGTGGCGATGTCGTCGGGAAAGAGCTGCGGCCCTTCGGGCAGCGCGTCTTTGAGGCAGTCCAGAAGCTCGCCAAGGCCGTCGCCTTTGAGCGCGGAGATGGGGAAGATGCCGGCGAAGTCGAAAAGTCTGCTGGCCTCGTCCAAGAGCGGCAAAAGCGACGTCTTTTCCACCCGGTCGATTTTGTTCACGGCCAGAAAGACCGGCGTCCGGACGCCGGCGAGCGTTTCGATCAGGTAGCGGTCCTGCGGACCGATGGCGTCGCCGGCCTGGATCATCGCGAGGATCAGATCCGCGTCGCCGACGGTGTCGCGGGCAGCCTGGACCATCGCCCGGTTCAGCGGCGTTTTCGCCCGGTGCACGCCCGGCGTGTCCAGGAAGATCAGCTGGGCGTCGGACGCGTTTCTGATGCCCGTGATGCGGTTGCGCGTCGTTTGCGGTTTTGCGGCGACAATGGAAATTTTATCGCCGATTACCGCGTTGAAAAACGTGGATTTGCCCACATTCGGGCGGCCGACAATGGCGATGAAGCCTGACTTGAACACAAACATTCTCCTGTTGCTTATTGCATGCCCGGAATATCCAGCGAAAAGGAATCGCCGGTGTCGCAGCAAAGCGAAAGATGCCCCGGTGTATGATCGTTTCGCGAATCTATAACGATTCGGGCGCCGGGGTAAAGCTTTTTTATCGTTTCGACGTTGGCGTTGGCCGGGCCGCGGAAATGTGACTGGTCGCAGCCGGCGACGCGGAAACTCAGCGTATGGGCGCGCCGCGGCGCCCGCGAAAGAAGCGCCAGACTCTGCGACAGAAAAACCGCCGCGCGGACCAGGCTCCCGAAGGACGGGTGCAGCGGGCCCGCCAGCACGGCGCCTTCCTTCTGCATCTCCGGCGTCGCCTGCAGGCCGCAGCGGATGATCCGTACGCCGGCCGGGGTGAGCCTCTCCCAGGCTTCGCGGCACCACGAGACGGCCTCAGCCAGATCAAGCGGCAGATAGCGGCCCCGGCGGTAATCGTCCGCCAGCGGCGTGTCCCGAAACACCAGGACGGGATGGATGCGCGCCGTGTCCGGACGGAGTTTCGCCGTAAGCAACAGGCTTTCGCCGAAGCTTTCCCGGGTGTCGCCGGGCAGGCCGGCCATCAGGTGCACGCCGGTGGAGAAGCCGTAAGTCTGCAGGAGCCGGATGGCGCGGATGGAGGCGCTCGCGTCATGGCCCCGCCGCGCCCGGCGCAGAACTTCGTCATTGAAGGATTGCACGCCGAGTTCGACCGTTTGTACGCCCCGGACCCGGAGAAATTCCAGGCGCTCTTCGTCGAGATAATCCGGCCGGGTGGAAATCCGTACGGCGGCCGCCCGGCCGTTTTCCAGACAGGCGCCCGCCCAGCCGAGCAGCCTTTCCTGATCCGCCCGCGCCAGTCCGGTGAAGTTGCCTCCGTAAAAGGCGATCTCCACGCGCCTGCGCTTGTCCTTGTTCCAGCGCAGATAGGCGTCGACCGTGGCAGCGAAAAATTCCCGCCGGAGGTCCGGCGCAAAATCGCCCGCCGCGATTTTCTCGTTGCAAAAGACGCACTTCTCGGGACATCCGCCGTTCATGATGAAGAAGGGGATGATGAGGGGGCGCTCCGGAAGGCGGTCTTCAGGATTTTTTTTCACGGTGCAGAATCTCCCAGGCTTTTTGCGCCGCCTGTTTTTGCGCATCTTTTTTGCTTTTGCCCCGGCCGGATTGCTTCATATTAGCGCCGGCGGACACTTCCACTTCAAAGGTTTTGTCATGGTCGGGGCCGCTTTCGGACAAAAGCGTGTAAACGGGAGCGGCTTTGTACCGCTTCTGACACAGTTCCTGCAGGGCCGTCTTGTAGTCGAAAGAATGCGCCGCCAGGGCTTCATCGCCCAGCAGGGGCGCCATCACTTTTTTCAGGACGGCTTTTGTCCGGCTGAAACCCGCGTCAAGATAAATCGCGGCGATGACCGCTTCAAATGCGTTGGCCAGGAGCGATTCCTTGCTCCGGCCGCCGGAAGCATCCTCCCCCCGGCCCAGAAGCAGGCACCGGCCGAGCCCCAGCCCGGCCGCCAGCTCCGCAAGCGGCTTCTCATTCACCAAAAGCGAACGGATTTTGGACAGCGTGCCTTCGTCGAAGTCCGTGTGTTTTTTCATCAACAGATCGCTCACGCACAGGCCCAGGACCGCGTCGCCCAGGAACTCCAGCCGTTCGTTGTCCTGGATCTCTTCCTGCGGATTTTCGTTGACGTAGGACCGGTGCGTAAGCGCGGTCGAAAGCAGTTCCGGCCGGCGGAAAACGTACTGGAGTCTTTTCTCCAGATCGCCCAATGCCTGGATTCTGTCGTTATCCATCAATCACCCTGCCTGTCAGTTTGTTGTCCCGGTAACTTTCGACGGTGACGCCACGAATGCTGTTTACTAAAGAGCCGGGCGGTTTGTCCAGCACAACCGGCAGATAATTGTGTGAAAAGCCCCGGGCCAGGCCGGTTTTTTTATCACGCGTCTGTTCCACCAGAACGGGCAGCGTCCGGCCCAGAAAGCGGCGGGCGAAGGCTTCTCTTTTTTGCGTGCCCAGCAGGCGCAAAACGGCCGCCCTTTCTTTTTTGACAGGCGGCAAAACCTTAGGCGCGATTGCCAGCGCGGCGGTTCCCGGTCTTTCCGAATAGGGGAAGACGTGCAGATAGGCCAGCGGCAGTTCTTTGAGCAGGGCGAGGGTATGGGCAAACGCTTCCTCGTTCTCGCCGGGAAAGCCGACCATCACATCCACGCCGACGGCCATATCGGGCACCGTCTGAACCACCTTTGCAACCAGGGCGCGGTAAAAGGCCGCATCGTAGCGGCGCTTCATCTGCCGCAAAATGCCGTCGTCGCCGCTCTGCAGGGGGAGGTGCAGGTGGGGACACAAATTGTCATGGCGGACAAACAGCTCCAGAAGCGCATCCGTAACTTCGTTGGGTTCGATGGAGCTGAGCCGGAAGCGCGTCTGCGGATGTTGTGCAAGAACGGCGGCGAGCGCCCCGGCCAAGTCGGCGGGCGGTTCGAGATCCTGGCCGTAAAATCCCAGGTGGATGCCGGTGAGGACAATTTCCCGGTAGTCCCGGGCCGCGAGCTCCCGCGCGCCGGCAAGAAAGGCGGCCAGGGGCAGACTGCGGCTCTTGCCCCGCGCAAGAGGAACGATGCAGTAGCTGCAAAACGCGTCGCAGCCGTCCTGGATCTTAAAAAACGCGCGGGTCCGGTTTGCCGGTCCCGCCGCCGGCGCCGCTCTGAATTGCCGCACGCTGAAAATATCGCCGACCTGTTTTTGCCCTTGTGTCCGGACGGGTGCGCCAAGCAGTTCGGGAATTTGATGCTTCGAATCGTTGCCCACGACATAAGAGACATGGTCAATAGCGGCCAGCGCCTCGGCCTGCGTCTGGGCGTAGCAGCCGGTCACGAGAATGCGGGCGCAGGGATTGGCGCGGTGCGCCCGGCGGATGAGCTGACGCGCCTGGAAATCCGCAAAGGCGGTCACGGTGCAGGTGTTGATGATATAGGCGTCGGCGGGGCCGGAAAACGGCACCAGGGTAAAGCCGGCTGCCGCCAGATCGCCGGCCAGCGCCGCCGAATCGCATTGGTTGACCTTGCAGCCCAGGGTGGCCAGGCCGACGGTGGAGATGTCATTTTTTTTCATGGACGGCTGTTTTTTTCCTTCATCGTTTCAGCATATCTAAGAGGCCCGCGGCCCTTTGTCAAGGCAAACTAAACATGGATTTTATCTGAAAAATACGATAAACAGGCCAAAAAAAATCAGGAGGTCAGTGATATGGAATCCGTCGCCTCTTTTTTTGCCGGGCATCCCGCGGCCGCAACCCTGCTGGCGGTTTTCGTCGTCGTCATGATTCTGTATTTTATTCTGAAGAAATTCATCAAGCTGGCCGTCGTGCTGCTTTTCTTCATCCTCCTGGCCGGAGGCATTTATCTCTTCAAGGATCCGACCACCACGCCGGAAAAGATCGCCAACTCCGTCGAGACCCTGCAAACCGGCGGCAAGCAGATCGGAGAAAAGTTAAGCGGTCTGTGGCGCGACACGCGGGAACTGGCCGGCAAGGCGAAGGAAGTGCCGGCCGATCTGAACGACATGCTGGATACGGCCAGGAAAGACGTCGGAAAATGATTCTTTCCTAAGTAATGAAAAGATCATTGGTCGAGAAGTTCGGATCCGTGGTCAGATTGACGCCCATCCTTCTCAGGCCCGCCTCGTCGCCGGGCGTGGGAATATGGGTCATGTGAACTTCGCAGTTGTGCAACTCCTTTAATTTCTCCAGGGCCAGTTCCGCGGCCGGATTGGTTGTGGCGCTGATGGAAAGCGCGATGAGCGCTTCCTCCAGGTCGAGGCTCACGTTTTTTTCGTCGAGGATTTCCGTCTTCAGCTTGCCGATGGAACCGGTGATGGTGGGCGGCAGCAGCTTGATTTTATCGGGAATGCCCGCCAGGTGTTTGATTGCATGGATCACCACGCTGGAGGCGGCGTGCATCAGCGGCGAGTTGCTGCCGGTGATGATCGAACCGTCTTTCAGTTCGATGGCTGCGCCGCAGAAAATTCCCTCGTTGCCGCGGTTGCGCTGCCTTGCTTCCTCGGCCGCCTGGCGCGCCGGACTCACCGTGCGCCGGTCCTCCGGCTTGAGGCTGAAATCGCTCAAAAACAGTTCCACGCGCTGCACCGTCTCCCGGTCGGCAAATCCCATGGCGTACTCGCAGCGGTAGCGGAAGTAGCGGCGGATCATTTCCTGGCGCGCCGCTTCCCGGGTGACGTCGTCGTCGATGATGGCGAAACCGGCCTGGTTGACGCCCATGTCGGTGGGGGATTTGTAAAACGACGCTTCGCCCGTGATTTTTTCCAGGATGCGCTTCAGGACCGGAAACACTTCGACATCGCGGTTGTAGTTGACGCAGGCCTCGCCGTAAGCCTCGAGGTGGAACGGATCGATCTGGTTGAAGTCGCGAATGTCCGCGGTGGCCGCCTCGTAAGCGACGTTGACCGGATGCTTGAGCGGCAGATTCCAGATGGGGAACGTTTCGAACTTGGCGTAGCCCGATTTGATGCCCCGCTTGTAGTCATGGTAAAGCTGGGACAGGCAGGTGGCCAGTTTGCCGCTTCCCGGCCCCGGTCCCGTGACGATCACCAGCGGCTTGTCCGTGGGAATGTAGTCGTTGACGCCGTAGCCTTCGTCGCTGACGATGAGGTCCACGTTGGTCGGATAGCCCTTGGTGAAGCGGTGCGTGAAGACCCGGATGCCCCTGCGTTCGAGCTTGTTTTTGAAAAGGACGGCCGCCGGCTGATTGTCGAAGCGGGTGATGACGACGCCCATCACCGCAATATTCCAGCCGCGCAGGTCGTCGATGAGTTTCATCGCGTCCGTGTCGTACGTGATGCCGAAGTCGGCGCGGATCTTCTTGCGCTCGATATCGCCCGCGTAAATGCACAGCAGGATGTTGGCCCGGTCCTTCAGCTCCTTGATCAGCCGCATCTTGACGTTGGGATCGTAGCCGGGGAGCACGCGGGCGGCATGGTAATCGTAGAGCAGTTTGCCGCCGAATTCCAGGTAAAGCTTGTTGTTGAATCTTGCCACGCGCCGGAGAATCGATTCCGTCTGCTGCGTGATGTATTTTTCATTGTCGAATCCGTTTTGAATAAAGCCCATGAGCTTTTGTGACGCCTCCTTGATCACTGTGTGAAGATGTAAACCGGATCGAAAATGTTCAGCCGGGCGAACAATACGGTGCTTTCGAAAAAACGGTTTTGTCCTCTTAGCGCAATTGCCGAATTTTATCCAAAAAAAAATTCGGCCGGCGCCGATCGGGAGCGACTTTTCTGCAAACTCCGGATTACATCAGATTGATTTCCATGGCGCGGACGGGACAGGCGGAAACGCAAAGCTCGCAGCCGTTGCATTTTTCGGGGTCGAACAGAACTTTTTGCGTCTGCTTTTCGAAAGACAGGGCACCGGTCGGGCAAAAGCCGGTGCAGGCGCCGCAGTGAACGCACTTGTCGACGTTTTGATAGACGCTCTTGGACAGCGCTTCAACCCGGAGTCCCATTTCCTTGAGAAACCGGATGCCGCGGTCGAAGTCTTCCTTTTGTCCGGACAGTTCCAGAACGATCACGCCTTCCCGGCGGGGAAAGATTCTGGCCTTGAGAATGTTGAATACCAGGTTGTGTTTTTGCGCCAGGAGATAAATGACCGGTTGCTGAACGACTTCCGGCGTGTAGCGAATGACGATTTTTTTCGAGTACATGGTCTGAAAATGCAAAACCCTTCAAATTTGCGGCATGTTAAGAGATGCCGCGCCGAATGTCAAGGCAAAGTTCCGCAAAAAGGGCAAACAAAAACGATAAAATAAAAGGAAAAACGACAGATTGTTTGTCTGGGTGTTCGGCCCGCCGCCCTTTTTCCGCGCGCCGGGCTGCGCCGTTATTTCTTTTCTTCCTCCTTTTTGTCCGGGGAAGAGGCGGAAAACAGATCGAACAGAGATTTAAAAGGCGTCAGGCCGTCCAGGGGCTGGGTATTCATTTTAGAGGCGGTTTCGCCGTACGCGAGCCATTTTTTAAACTGATCGTCCGCCATGTTGCGCAAAAGCAGATAGTTGCGGATGGTCTGTTCGAGATACTTTTCGAAAAAATCCGTAAGCACGTTTTCCCCGTACTGAATGATCAGATAAAGCAGGGGAGGGGGCAAAAGGTATTTCTTTTTGCGGGCTTCCTCCAGAACGATCTGGGTCAGAATCGCGGAAGTGACATCCTCGCCGGTTTTGGCGTCGCGCACCTCGATCGGCCGGCCCCGGCGGATGGTTTCCGTGACGTAATCGAGCGTGACATAAGCACTTTTTTCCGTGTCGTAAAGCCTGCGGTTGGTGTATTTTTTCAATAGCAGCGGATTTTCAGCCATAAGCGCCTTTCCTGTCCTCCTTCTTACGCAAGAACGGAAATTATTGCAACATAAAATAAATGGGTTTCTTTAGTCTTACAGACAATATTCGTTTAAGTATTTGAATTAACTATATATTATAAATAATAATCTTTAGCGTGCCCCAATTTGACAATGTTGCACTGCAAAAAAATTGATTGACAAGAGAGGATTTCTGCTTATAATTAGACCCACGAGGAAAGAATAAGAGGACTGCACAGGGGGAGATCATGATTTATTCAACGATGATCAAAGACATGCTGGACTTTCAGAAAAAGGCGTTCGACGGCAATTTCAACGCGCTTCAGGAACAGGCCGATAAGATGCTGGAGATGGTTCAAAAGCAGACGGCTTTTTTTCCGGAAGAGGGCAGGGAGGCTTTAGAAAGCTGGATCGGAATGTACAAGAAGGGCATTGGGGAATTCCGGCAGACGATGGAGGGGCGTTTCAAGATTTTCGAGCACTATTGTCTTGCCGCCGCCGAACGGATGGAGCCGTCGCCGGCTGAAGACGGCCGACAGGCGAAAGCCGCGACGTCCGGCGAGAACTTTCAGGAAAAAAAGCCGGCGCCCGCGAGAAAGAGAAAAGCGCCCCTTGGAACGCGGCAAAAGAAAACAACACTTAAATAAAAAAAGAGGAGGACAATATGGAACCCAAACAGATCGCCAAACAGATGGTGGATTTCAACAAGACGGCCTTTGACAATTCCTTTGAGGCCATGGCCGCCATTCAGGACCAGACCGAGAAGATGGTAGCATCCGTGATGGAGCAGACCGCCTTTTTCCCGGAAGAAGGCAAGAAGCTGGTCAACGACTGGATTAAAACCTACAAGAAAGGCCGCGAGGAATTCAAGGCGGCGGCCGACGAAAATTTCAAAAAAGTAGAAACGTTTTTTTCACAGAAGTAAACCGCAGGCCGGGGTCGGGCCGCTTCTTTTTTAAAGAAGCGGCCTTTTTTTATGCCGGCGTGAGGCGCGCGCCTCAGACTTTCGGCGCTTTAGGGGGGCTGACCAGGCCTTCGCCCTGGAGCACGACGACGCCGTCCTGGTTTTGGCAGGTGGTTTTCAGGCGGACGCGGTTTTTTTCCGCGATGCATTCGAGAACTTCGACGCGCCCCGTGATGGTGTCGCCGATGCGCACCGGCGCCAGGAAACTGAGCGTCTGCTGAAGATAGATGGTCCCCGGACCGGGCAGCTGATTGGCGATGATCGCCGAAATGAAACCCGCGGTAAGCATGCCGTGCGCGATGCGCGTTTTAAAGAACGTGTTTTGGGCGTAAGCTTCGTTGACGTGCGCCGGATTGAAATCGCCGGTGATGCCCGCGTATAAATAGATGTCTGTTTCCGAAACGGTTTTGGAAAATTCGGCCGTCTGGCCGACCTGCAGTTCGGAAATGGTTTTTCCCGTAATCATGTCTTTTCCTTTCTCGTGGCGGAGCCTGCGGTTAGAACCAGCATTTGTGGCTCCAGATGTTTTCCTTTAAATCCTTGATATCGTCCTGCACGGTCATGTACAGGCAGGCGTTGGTGATGGCCAGGCCGCCCTGGTAAGCCAGCGCGGTGACCAGCAGGATTTCATCCTCCGTGAATTTTCTTTTCCGGCCGCTGTAGATGATCAAGACGCCGATGACCTCCTCCTTGGACGTAACCGGCACGTAGAGCATGGAGACGATGCCTTCTTTCTTCTTTTCCTCTTTGTACTGAATGCCCTCGTCCGTAAGCACGTCGGTAATGGCGATGGTTTTCCCCTTCAGCGCCTGGGCGATGTTTTTGTCCGCCAGAATTTGCCCCTTGTTGAGGTAGGATTCGCTGAGACCGAAGCTGGCGACGGTTTTGAGCGTGCGCTTGTTTTCATCGAGCAGACGGACCGACGCCGCCTTGAGATCCAGGGACTGCACGAGATCCTGCGTGAGCGCCTGTAAAATGGTTTTGACGTCGAGGCTCTCGGAGATGCTGGCGGCCAGTTTCAGAAAAATCCGGGATTGGTTGCGCAGCCTTTGGATCAGGTGGGCGTTGGCGATGGCGGATCCCCCCTGCTCGGCAAGAATGGACAGGAAATCGATTTCTTCCCGGGAAAACGCACGGATGTCCTTCGTATAGAGGCTCAGGATGCCGAGCATTTTGCCTTTGTCCATCACCGGCACGGAAAGAATCGAGCCGATGCCCTCCGCCTTTTTGGCGTCCCGGTTGGCCAGGCGCCTGTCGGTTGTGGCGTCCCGGAAATACATGTGGCCGTCTTTGAGCAATTGCGGACTGATCTTGACGGCATGCGCCGGACCGGCGTGGATGTAGCGTTCGGAAAGCCCCACCTGCGCCGCCGCAGTATTCTGAATGTAGCGCTCCGAATCCTGGTCCATGAGGAAAATGACGGCCGCCTTGGCTTTGAGGGTCTTCACCGCCGCGGAAACGTACAACTGGAGCATTTCCTTCTCATCGGCGGCGGCGCCGGCTTCCTTGCTCAGTTTGCTTAAAGCCCGGAAATATCCTGCTTCGGTTGACATATGGTTTTCTCCCTTTTTAAATGGCTTCGGCAATCTTCTGCATCAAAAGCGACCTGCTTTTTGAAGCCGTGGTCTTCCGCCGCTTTCGGGGCGGGCGCGCCGGTCTGGTCCCGGCGGCCGCCGGCGCGGCGGTTTTTTTCTTTCCGGCCGCCTTTTGCGACCGGACGCGGCCGGGCTTCGTCTGCGGTTTTTGACCGGATGACGGCTGCGCCGCAGCGGCGGCAAGGGCCGGTTCCTCTTCATCGCGCTCCTTGAGCCACCGGGCGATGCGCGGCGCAAACTGACGCTGGAATTTGGAGCTCACGTAAATGCCGATATGGCCGGTTTCCAGGCAGACGTTTTCGGCGTCGGAACTGCCGACGGCTTCCACGAGCCGGTCGCAGGCCGGCGGCGGCACCAGGTGGTCATATTCGCCGAAGAAATTCAGAAGCGGCATCGTCAGTTTTTTTAAATCCACTCTTTTTCCGCCGAGCATCAGCTGGTTCCGGATCAGGAGGTTCTTCTGGTAACAGTCTTCGACGAACTGGCGGAACGTTTCTCCGGGCACGTCGGGGCTGTCGAAAATCCAGCGCTCCATACGCACGAAGTTTTCCACGAAATCCCGGCTGTCCATGTTTTCCAGGAAACCGACGTACTTGTCGATCATCAGGCGGGCCGGGTTGAGCAGCAGAAAGCCGAAATTCATCAGATCGCCGGGAATGTTTCCGAAGGTGCGGATCATGCGGTCCGCGTCGATGTCTTTCATCCAGACATGCAAAAGGCCCTTGTCCGTGTCGAAATTCGTCGGCGTCACGGTGGTGATCAGATTTTTGATTTTCTCCGGATGCAGCGCGGCATACATGACGCAAAAGGTTCCGCCCATGCAGATGCCCATCAGGTTGATTTTCGCAATGTCGTGCCGGCGGCGGATAAAATCGACGATGTTGTCCAGATAGCCGTTCACGTGATCGTCGATGGTGAGGAAGCGGTCCTTGCGCGTGGGATAGCCCCAGTCCACCATGTACAGATCGATGCCTTCCTGCAGAAAGGTATTCACGACGCTGCGGCCCGGCTGCAAATCCAGCATGGTCTCGCGGTTGATGAGCGCGTAAACCACCAGCAGCGGGGCTTTGAGCTTGTTTTCGGCGCTTTCATTGCGGGCGTAGTGCTTGAGCCGGACGCGGTCCTCCTCGTAGACGATATCGTAGGGCGTGGCGCCGAGTTCATAGTCAAGTTCCCCCAGGAGAACGTCGGAGGCCCGGGAGGCGCGCTTTTGCGCCTTTTCCGTATCCTCGGCCATGCGTTCCAGAATCAGATCCAGGGGAATTTTCGTGTTCGTCATTGCAGGCATCATCCTTCCGGCTGTTGCCGGTTTTCCTCCGGCGCGCCGGGAAAAAAGCTATTTGGCGGCCGAAACCGTGTTGGGGGAAATGTCGAGCCGCTTTTCCAGTTCCCGCACGCGTTTTTTGAGCAGATGGAATTCCTTGTACAGGTCGTCCAGATCCCGGTGCGTCGCCACCGGAAAAAGCTGCAGCAAATCGCGGATCGCGTCATTGCGGGCGACCAGAAAATCCTCCAGCTTGTTGAGCGTCCGGTGCAGCGCGTCCGTGTATTCCCGGGATTTGAACAGGTTCATGTAATGGCCTTCCAGAATCTTGAGCCACAGGGCGTAGCTTTCCCGGGCCTCGCTCGGCAGACGGCCTTCCTCCGCCATCTGCTGGAGCCTTTCCGCCAGCACCTTGAACGACTTTTCCATCGGCAGGTAGAGGATGGAGAGAAATTCGGCGAGCGTCGTTTCAAACAGATTGTGCTTGTCCAGCATTTCGTTGAAGCGTTCCTGATAAAAACGCGCGAGCCCCAGAGGCGGAATTTTCAGGTACTGCCGCAGCTCTTTTTCATAAACATCGGTGAGCGCCCTGAAGACGTCCTGGTCCAGATTGTCGAAGTTGTACGCTTCCGTGTGCTTGCCGATCCGGCCCGCCTTTTCCATCAGATGGTTTTGAATCTGCATCGCCGCGTCAAAGCCGGAACGGGCCATCTTCAGGAGAATCTCGGGCAGCGCGTTTGCGGAGTTGGCGGCCGCGGCCGCGGACTCCGGTTCACTCATGATCCGTGATAAGGATTTCAGCAGGTTCAGATTGGTTTCCAGCTGCTGCGTGAAGCGGTTCTGGATGGCGGTCTGCGTTTTCAGCGCGGCGTCCGAATCGCCGGGCGCGTTTTTTGCCAGACCGAGCCACAGATCCGCGGCGGATGCCAGCCACGGAAACACTGAAGATTCGGAAAAGGGAAAGGTCTTGCTTTCGTCAGCCATGGTTACCTCAATTCGGGAAAGACGGACGCTGCGGGGAAAAACGGTCCGCCAAACGGTCTGCGTTCACGCTGATACGCGTGGTTAAATTTTTAATATAGACGCCCTGTTTTGTCAATGTCTTTCGGGATGATCGGTCTTTTGGACCGCCGACCCACGCGGATCTTTGCAAAAATCCGCGCGCCGGGCGAGCAGTTCCAGCCAGGGCAGCGTCGGAAAAACGTTGCTTAAGGGGTGGTCGTCCTCCACGAGGTGGTGCTCCAGGCAGCTGAAGGATTTTTCGGCGATGGCTTTGACCGCCTGCGGATCGACGATATCGTCTTTCGTGCCGTGATAGATGACCACGGGAATCGTCAGCGGGCTTGCGGCCGCGGAGGCGAACTCTTCCAGTGTCAAGGCAGGGGCCAGGAGGATCAGCTTTTTCACCCGCTCTGTGTTTTCCCGCGCAAAGCAAGCCGCCATCAGGCCTCCGTAGCTGGATCCCACCAGGACAAGAGCCTTCCGCCCGTGTAAAACGTCGTTTAATTTCCGCATCCGGGCCGCAAAGTCGCCCGGATAGTCCAGAATGATCATCTGCGGAAAGTGTTCCCGGAAGTACCTGCCCTTGTTGCCCTGGGAGGTGCTCTCCAGGCCGTGAATAAAAACCAGCGTGTCAGCCATTTTCTTTTGCGTTTTCCTTTCGGCGTTCTGAATTTGATATTGCCCGGATTATGCCATTGTGTTACACCTTGCGCAACAGATTTTCAGCAAGGAGACAAACCTATGGCTTCGGTATTACCCTTTCAGGCGGTTCGACCGCAGGCGGCTTATGCAGCCGACGTGGCGGCCCTGCCTTATGATGTGATGACCCGGGAAGAAGGACAAAAAGCAACGGCGGGAAAGCCGCTGAGCTTTCTGCACGTGGAAAAATCGGAAATCGACGTGCCGGACGGCACGCGGCCCGATGATCCGCTGATTTACGAAACGGCGAAGAAAAACTTTGTCAGGCTCTGCGCGGACGGCATTTTGCAGCAGGATCCGGCGCCCTGCTACTACGTGTACCGCCAGAAGATGGGAGCGCAGGCGCAGACGGGAATTGTCGGTGTGATGAGCGCCGCCGAATACGACGCGGGAAAAATCAAGAAGCATGAATTAACCCGCCAGGACAAGGAAGACGACCGCATCCGCCACGTGGACGGCGTGAACGCGCAGACCGGCCCCGTTTTCATCAGCTATCCGGCGCGTCCCCGCTTGAGCGCGCTTGTGGAGACCATCGTTGCCGGCCGGCCCGAATACGATTTTACCGCCGACGACGGCGTGGTCCACACCGCCTGGGTCGTGGCCGACCGAGCGGCCATCGAAGACATCCGGACCGAATTCGCCCAGGTGGAGTCGCTCTACATCGCCGACGGGCATCATCGGGCCGCCGCCGGCGCCACCATCGCCCGCCGGCGCCGCCTGCCGGACCGGGCGCAGGAATCCGACCGGGTGCTGGCGGTGTTTTTCCCGCACGATCAATTGAAAGTCATGGACTACAACCGGGCGGTGAAGGACCTGAACGGTTTGACGCCCGCGCAGTTTCTGGAGAAGGTGAGCGCCGCATTCACGGTGGTCAAATCCTTTGCCGAAAAGTCGCCGCGGCGCCTGCACGATTTCGGCATGTACCTGGGCGGCGTCTGGTATGGCCTGACCGTGAAAGAAGGCGCCTTTGACGCGCAGGATCCGGTGGCGAGCCTGGACGCGGCCATTTTGCAGGAGTGTCTGCTGGCGCCCGTCCTGGGGATTGCCGACCCGCGCACCGACGACCGGATCAAATTCATCGGCGGCATCCGCGGCATGGCGGAGCTGGAAAAGCTGGTGGACCGCGACGGCTATGCCGTGGCCTTTTCCCTCTATCCCACGACGATGGAGCAGATCATGAAGGTGGCCGACGCCGGCAAGATCATGCCGCCCAAATCCACCTGGTTTGAACCCAAGCTGCGCAGCGGGCTGTTCGTACACGCGCTGTCGGGCATTTTGGTTTGATCGCAAGGAGGTTGGAATGAAAAGAAATGGAGTGAAGGGACTGTTGATTTTTCTTGCGGCGGCCGTCTTCGGCCTCGCCGGCTGCGCCGCCCCCGGCATTTATTCCGTCAACATGGACTACGATGCGCAGCGCGCGGCGATTCCCTCTTACCTGAAGCCGGACCAGAAGGCGCTGCAGGCCATCATCAGCGTGGCCGAATTTTCGGACGTGCGCAAAATCAGCGATCCGCTGGTGATCGGGCGCGTCATTGAAAAAAACGGCGTCAAGGTCCTGGTGCTGCCGAAAACGACCAAACCCACGGAAGCCGTGGCCCAGGGCGTGAGGGCTTATCTGCGCCGCGCCGGCTTCAATGTGTCGGGTATTCTTGACCGCTGGGATTTGCACGAACAGACGATTCTGCAGCCGCCCAACAGCCGCCTCCTGATCGGCGGCGCGATCGAGGGGCTGGAGGTGGATTGCCGCCGGGCCTTTCCGACCAACACGTATACAACCAAGATCCGTCTGACCCTGTATCTGGCGGATACGGCCCAGAAAAAAATTCTGTACCGGTCCACCGTGGAGGCGACAACGTCTCTCGAACATGCTCTGTTTTCGGAAGAGCGCCTGGGAGAGCAGGCCAGCGTGGCGCTGGGGGACGCGATTGAAAAATTGTTTGAAAAACACGAGCTCTCCCAGCAGATGTCGCAGCTGTTGAGCCGCTAGAACGAAGCGTCCGGACGCGCCGGTCCGGTCCGATTTTTTTTACCGCGGGAGCAGGACGGTCATGAACGTTCAGGGCAAAACGGTCTTTGGCAGGATTCTCTCCGTGTTCATGGATTATTTCGGCATGGGCCGCGCGGCATCCGTCGTGGCCATGGCGGTGGTCGCCGGAATGATCATCTTTGCCGCCTTTTGGTTTTTTCATTCCGCGCCGCCCAAGACGCTGACCATCACAAGCGGCGAAAAAGGCAGCGCGTATTACAGCGTCGCCGAAAAGTACGCCCGGATTCTGGCCCGCGACGGAATGACGCTGGTCATTTTGCCGTCGGCCGGATCCACGGAGAATCTCCGGCGCCTGGCCGATCCTTCCTTTAATGTGGATATCGGTTTTGTCCAGGCGGGGCTGGCCGGAGGACGGAAGACCGACGGACTGGTTTCTCTGGGCAGCGTGTCCTATCAGCCCCTTTTGATCTTTCACCGTCTGCCGCACGCCATCGAAATGCTGTCGCAGCTGGCCCAGACGCGCATCGCTATCGGGCGGGAAGGCAGCGGCACGCGCAGCCTGGCCCTGGCGCTTTTGGCTGCCAACGGCATCGCCCCGGGCGGGGCGACGATTTTTTCGGACGCCGAAGGCGAAGAGGCGGCCGCGGAACTGCTGGCCGGGAAGGTCGATGCCGTTTTCCTCATGGCCGATTCGGCCTCCTCGCAGACCATGCGCACACTGCTTAGGGAGCCGGCCATCGGCCTGGTGAATTTCGCGCAGGCCGACGCCTACGTCCGCCGGCTTCCCTATCTCAACAAGCTCACCATGCCTAAAGGCGCGATGGATTTCGGAAAGAACATTCCGTCCCGGGATGTCACGCTTGTCTGCCCCGCCGTCGAACTTGTCGCCCGGGACAATTTGCATCCGGCTCTGTCGGATCTGCTGCTTTCGGCGGCGGCGGAAATTCATAGCCGTCCAGCGCTTTTTCAAAACCGCGGGGACTTTCCCGCGCCGCTGGAAAACGAATACAAAATCAGCGACGACGCCCGGCGCTTTTACAAATCCGGCAAAAGCTTCTTTTACCGCTATCTGCCGTTTTGGCTGGCCAGTCTTCTCAACCGGATTCTGGTGGTCTTCGTGCCGCTCCTTCTCATTCTGATTCCCGGCGTGAAAAGTATTCCCGCCCTCCTGCGCTGGCGGATGAGTCTGCGCATGAACCGCTGGTACCGCCTCTTGCTTGCGGTCGAGCAGGATGCGCTCAAGCCGAAGGAGTTCCGCGGGGCGGACGCTCTGGATCGCCGCCTCGACGCCATCGAAAGCGAAGTCAACAAAATGAAGGTGCCCGCGTCTTACGGCGATCAGTTCTATCTGCTGAGGACGCACATCACGTTTGTCCGCAATAAACTCAAGCAGGAGGAAGGATGAAGATCCTCAACACGGCGCCGATGACGGACGCCACCCTTAAAAGCATTCTGGAGAGCCGGGCGCCCGGCCTGGCCTTTGTCGTCGTCGAGGGGCACAGGCTGCCCGAAGACGAACTTGCGCGCCGGATGGCCGATGCAGACATCGTTCTGGGCGACTACACGGGCGCCACGCCCATTACCCGGCGGGTTGTCCGGGAGGCCGGGCAGCTGAAGCTCATCCAGCAGCCCAGCGTGGGCTACAATCACATCGACATCGCGGCGTGCGCCGAGTTCGGCATTCCCGTGGCCAACACGCCCGGCGCCAACGACCTTTCCGTCGCCGAGCACACGATCATGCTGGCTCTGGCCTGCCTGAAGCGGCTTACGTTTTACGACGCCAAAACGCACCAGGGCGAATGGCTCTTCATGCATGCGCAGCGGACGGGCGTTTTTGAGCTGGCGGGAAAAACCTACGGACTGGTGGGCATGGGGCGCACCGCCCGCGCCGTGGCCGAAAGGCTCGCTCCGTTCGGCGCGAACCTTTTGTATTACGATCTCGTCAGGCTCGGTTCGGAGGAAGAAAAAAAATATCAGGCCTCCTTTGCGCCGCTCGACGCCCTTTTGAAAACCGCCGATTTGGTAAGCCTCCATCTGCCGCTTACAAAGGAAACCGAAAGGATCATCGACGCGGAGAAACTGGCGCTCCTGAAGCCTTCGGCGATTCTCATCAACGTCGGACGCGGCGCCCTGGTGGATGAAGCCGCGCTGGCGGCGGCGCTTCGCGCCGGAAAGCTCGCCATGGCCGCCTGCGACGTCTTTGCCGAAGAGCCTCCTCCTCCCGGCCATCCGCTGCGGGGGCTTGCCAACGTCATCCTGACGCCGCATCTGGCCGGATCCACCCGCGAAGCCGGCGGCCGCATTATCGACATGGCGCTTACCAACCTGATCCGCGTTCTGAAGGGCGAAGCGCCCCGCTGGGTGCTGAATCTCTGAGGCGGCGGGATCGAACCATCCGGCGCCGCCGGTATTTTGATTGACACCCGGCCGCGGTTTTCCTATACTTTTCCACAGCCAGAATGAAATGTTCTCCATTTCCATCCCGGCATATTCTGGAGGTTGTCATGGAAAAGCTGTTTTATCCCGAATCTATCGCCATTATCGGCCTGTCATCCAAATCAAGCAACATTCCCCGCCTGGTCCTGGAAAACCTGATCCGCTGGGGCTACAAGGGGCGCATCTTCGGCGTCAATCCGCGCGCCGCCGACGCCCATGTGGACGGCATCAAAATGTACCGGGACGTGCGTGATCTGCCGATCGTGCCGGATCTGGTCTTCGTCATGATTCCCGCGCGGCTTGTGCCCGACGCCGTCGAGGCCTGCGGCGCGGCCGGCGTGAAGCGCATGGCCATTCCCACCGGCGGTTTCAACGAACTGGGCGAGGAAGGAAAAAAACTTTCCGATCAGGTCGTTGCGACGGCCAGGAAATACGGCATCCGGTTCGTCGGCCCCAACGGCGTGACGGTGGCCAACACGGCCAACGGTCTGTGCCTGCCCTTCGTTCCTTCCTTCAGCCCGCCCAAAGGAGGCTTGTCGATCATTTCGCAAAGCGGCGGCGTCGGGCTGATGCTCTGGAATCTGATGACCGACGACAACGTCGGCATGGCCAAATTCGCCAGCATCGGCAACAAGCTCGATCTCGACGAAGTGGATTTCCTGGAGTACTTCGGCCGCGATCCGGAAACAAAGGTCATCGGCATGTACCTGGAAAGCATTCCCCGCGGCGAACGGCTGATCGCCGCCGCGGCGAAGATCGACAAGCCCGTGATCGTTTTGAAATCGAACACGACCGCCGCCGGCCGGAAGGCGGCCATGAGCCACACGGCGGCCCTGGCCAACGACGAAGACATCATCGACGCCGCCTTTGAACGGGCCGGCATCATCCGCATCCGGCACTTCAACGATTTCATCGCCATGGCCAAGGCCTTCGAACTGCCGCCGATGCGGGGAAAGAGGATGATGATCATGTCTCCCGCGGGCGGCTTCACCGTCATGATGGCGGATCTGTGCGAGGAGAAGGGTTTTGTGTTTGCCGATCCGGGGCCGGCCTTTTACGATGAGCTGAAGAATTCCTCCAACGCCGGTGTCATCAATTTCTCCAATCCCCTGGACATGGGCGACATTTACGACACGCAGGTCTACTCCAGCATTTTCTACTCCGTCATGCACAATCCCGGTGTGGACGGGGCGGTCTTTGTCACGCAGTGGCCGGAAATGCCGCGCGGCGAGGACGTCTTTTACAGAATGTTTCACACGGACCTCTCCAAGGAGGTCGCGGGAACGATTCTGTCTTCGGGAAAGCCGCTCGGCGTCTGCCTCTTCGGCTTGTCCGCGACGATTTCCCGCATCAAGCAGAATCTGGACTTTCCCATCTTCAACAACGCCAGCGAGATGATCCGCGCGTTTAAAAGGCAGTGCGACTTCTATGCCAGGAAAGCTGCGCCGCCGGCCGTTTATCCGCTGCCGGCCGGCGTCGACCTTACGGCCGCGAAGCGCTGGATCGGCGAAAATTCGGGCGTCCGCGGAGAAGAAACGCTGGACCTCCTGGGCTTGTTCGGCATCAGCGGCGCATTGTCCGATGTCGCCCGCGATGCCCAGGCCGCCGTGGCGGCGGCGGAAAAGATCGGTTATCCGGTGGTGCTCAAAATCGTCTCTCCGGATGCGATCCACAAATCGGAAGCCGGCGGAGTCCGGACGGGCGTTCACAACGCCGCAGCCGTCCGCGACGCCTTTGCCGCGCTTCGGGATAATCTTTATCGCTACAACGCCGGCGCGCGTTTCGACGGTGTGCGCGTCGCTAGGCAGGCGAAAGACGGCAGCGACATGTTTATCGGCGGCAAATACGATCCCTCGTTCGGCCCCGTGGTTTTCTTCGGCTACGGCGGCATCTACGTCGAGGTGTTCGCCGATACGGCAAGCGTTCTTTGCCCGGCCGGCGCGGGCGAGATCGAAGAGAAGCTCCGCCTTCTGAAGTCCTGCCGGATTTTACAGGGCGTGCGGGGCGGCAAAGCGGGCGATATTGCGGGCTACGTGGCGATGATCGAGCGCGTGACGCACCTGATGTCCGCCTTCCCGCAGATCCGCGAGCTGGACATCAATCCGGTCCGGGTGCCGGCCGACGGTTCGGGTGTCGTGGCGCTCGACGCCCGGATCCGCATTGAAGACGTGAGCTAGGCGAGGGCTTTTTCCAGCGCTTCGGCCAGACGGGCGAGCTCTTCGCGCTGGAACGGGAGCACGACCTTTCCGCCGCCGGGGTGCGCGAAGGTGAGCTCGGCGCCGCCGTCCGTTTTCCGGATGTCCCAACGGGTTCCCGCCGGAAATTTGACTTGTTGGGACAGCCAGTCGTCCGCCTCAAACTGGGCGATCTGAATCAGCACGCCAAACGCATGGCGGGGATGAATGAAAATTTCCGTCCAGACGCCTCCCGGATACTCGTTGTAGCCGAAAAAGGGAATGTCGTTTGCTTTCAGATGATCCATGACTTTCCGGATGTCCGTCGTCTGCAGCGTGATGTGGTGCACGCCCGCTTCCCGCGATTCCAGAAATCCATTGAGAAAGCTGTCGGGGCCGGTGGGGGAAATGACTTCCAGGCGCGACAGATCGCCCAGCGAAAAGAGCTGCCAGAAAAATTGTGTGGCGGGATCGGCGGCGGCGGCGCCGGGAACGGCGCCCAAAATGTCGCGGAAGAAGCGTTCCGCTTTTGCCTGATCCTTTACAGCCAGAGAGACGTGATCGATGCGCGCAATCATTTACTTCTCCTTTCAGTCCGTGGTCACGGTCCTGTGGTTTTTGAATGTTCTTTTTATGGCGTCTTTTGCCGTTTCCTGCAAGCAAAAATCCGGAAGGCCGGCCGCGCCTGAAAAAAAGCGCCGGTTGCGCGGGAGGGGGATTGCTGGTATGCAAGGCGCCGAAATCTTTGCAGCGGGCATGCGCTTGCAAAAGGAGGAAAAAAGATGAGCACGTTCATTGACCTGTCGGTGGCGATTGAAAGCGGCCTGCCCAGCGATCCGCCGACAATGATTCCCAAGGTGACTTATGTCGATCACGCGCTGGGAGCGGAAAGCATGAAACCCTTTTTCCCGGGGCTTGACGCCTCCGATCTTCCGGGCGGCCTGGGCTGGGCGGTTGAATTTCTGGAAGTGTCCACGCATGCCGGCACGCACATGGACGCGCCCTGGCATTATTCTCCGTTGCAGGACCGGGGCACGCCTTCTCTGACCATCGATCAGTTTCCGCTCGCGTGGGGCGTCGGCAACGGCGTAAAGCTCGACTTTTCCGACTGTCCCGACGGCCACAACATTTCCGTTGACGATATCCGCGCCCGCCTGGACCGCATCGGCCATACGCTGCGGAAAGGGGATATTTTTCTGGCCCAGAGCGGCGCCGCGCCTTTCTGGGGCAGTCCGGAATATCTGACGCGCGGCTGCGGATTCGGCCGCCTGGCCACGCTGTGGATTCTCGACCAGGGCGTACACGTCGTCGGCACCGACGCCTGGAGCTGGGACCGGCCCCTGCCTTTTCAGGCCAGGGAATTTGCCGAAACCGGCAACGCGTCGCTCATCTGGGAAGGTCATTTTGCCGGCATCGAAAAAGGATACTTCCAGATTGAGAAACTGACCAACCTGCATCTGCTGCCGGCGACCGGTTTCCGGTTCTACTGTTTTCCGGTGAAAATCAGCAAAGCCAGCGCAGGCTGGATCCGGGCGGTGGCGGAGCTTCCGTGACGAAATCCATAAAAACCCCCTCAAGCTTAAGGAGCCTTGAGGGGGCTTGTCTGCTACAGATCATGACCGCCGCAGCGGCTGCAACTTCTGCGCGTCTTGCCGTTTGAAAAATCAGGTCACGATGGTTTTCACAACTTCAATCACCGGGTTGGTAAAAAGCGCCATCAGAACCGTGTAAAGCGCGAAGGCGCCGACAACTTCCGCCGTGTACATTCTGTTATACTTCCTCTTCAGGCTGACCAGGATCAGCCCGCCCACAATCAGGCAGCCCAGCTGGAAATACGGGAAATTGGCCGCTCCCGCCGCCGCATATTCGGCAAATCCAAAGGTTGCCGTTAAAAGAACCACTGCCGCCGCCGCACCGATCGTTCCTAATGTCTTTTTCATGATCTGTTACCTCCTTTGGGAGTCGTTTGTTTTCTTGCCTT